>NZ_JBEPDN010000005.1:0-480151 GCF_040300365.1 Streptomyces sp. NPDC000404
TCGATACGACAAGACCGCCGCCATCTACCTGGCAGCACTGCACATCGCGGGCATCTTCATCTGGTCCACACGATGATCCAGAAGAAACGCCCTAGCCCGCCCCGCACCACCGGTGAGGACCTGTTGTGCCCCACCCTACGGCCCCTCTCCCGGGTCCGTCACCCGAGCCCGCAGACGCCGGAGGGCAGGCACCCCCGCACGATGCCGATGCCGAACGGGTCGTGCTCGGAACCTGCATGCACCACGCCGAGAGCATCGCCGAAGTGCGCGAACTGCTCGACGGCACGGACTTCTACCGTCCTGCCCACGAGACGATCTGGGGCGCTCTGCTCCAGCTCCATCAGCAGGGAGATCCGACCGGCCCCATTGCCGTGTCCGCCCTGCTCCAGCGCCAGGGCGACCTCAACCGGGTCGGCGGCGCGAGCGCCGTCCACGCGCTGGCGAACGCAAGCGTGGCTTCCGGAAGCGCCGGCTACTACGCCGACATCGTGGCGCGCACGGCACGGCTTCGCCGCGTACAGAGCGCCGGTCTGCGGGCCGCCCAGCTCGCGAGCGATCCGGGCAGTGATCCGGAAGAGCTCCACACTGCCTTGGAGGACACGCTTCGCACCCGAGCGTGAGCGCGCCCGGAACGCCGGTACCTCGCGTCTGGATCGGTACGTCTCGGACGGCTGGGCGTTCGGCACCGACATCGGGGCGGAGACCGAGCCGCTGTGGGGCACCCCGGAGCAGACCGCTTGGGCAGCGGGCGAGAGCCTGATGATCGTGGGGCCACCGGGCGTCGGCAAGATCACGCTCGCCCATCAGGTCATCCTGGCCCGACTCGGCGTATATACCGATGTGCTGGATCTCCCTGTCGCCGAGAGCCGGCGCGTCCTCTATCTCGCCATGGACCGACCACCGCAGATCGCCAAGGCACTGGCACGTCACCTGGGCCCCAAGGACGAGCCGACGCTGCGCGACCGGCTTCGGGTGTGGTCCGGCCCGCTGCCCACCACTCTCGACAAGGATCCCCACCTCCTCGCCGAACTGGCCGCCGCCCACCAGGCCGACACGGTCGTGATCGACAGCCTGAAGGACGCGGTCAGCCGCCTGACCGAGGACGAGGCCGCCATTGCCTACAACAACGCCCGCCAGCACGCGCTACGCGAAGGCGCCCAGCTCCTGGAGCTGCATCACCAGCGCAAGTGGACCGGCGACACACCCCGCGACCAGCGCCCTGTCCTGGACCGGGTCTACGGGTCAACCTGGTTCACCTCCGGCGCGGGCAGCGTGCTGTTCATCGCCGGAGAGTCCGGTGACCCGGCGGTCAAGGTTCACCACCTCAAGATGGTGACCGGCGAGATCGGCCCGCTGCCGGTCATCCACAACCACCAGCGCGGCATCTCCTACGTCGAGCAGACCCTCGACCCACTGGCTCTCCTGCAGGCCAGCCCCGAGGGCCTGACCCCGCGCGAACTGGCCGCCCACCTGACCGACGAGCCCAAGCCCAGCCGCGCGGACGTGGAGAAGGCCCGCCGCAAGCTGGACCAGCTCGCCCAGGCCGGACACGCGGAGAAGGCCCAGGGCACCGCCGGCGGAGCCAGCCGCGGTCAGCAGGCCACTTACCGGGCCCGCCGCCTGGTCGCCGTCTCCTGACCTGACCGTCTGACCGGCCACTTACCAAGCCGCAGACACGTATCCGGCGCACCTGCGGTCGCCTCTCTTCCGGCCGCGGTCAGTCCCGGTCAAAGTCCCGGTCAGTTCCGGTGGCCTGACCGGGACTGACCGGACTCCGGTGACCGATCGGACAACGCACTGACCGTCCACTGAAGCCGCCCCGCAACTGCCCGCCGGACCGCGAAAAGCGTTCACGGAACCGTTCACGCCCACCGTGTACGTGACCCCCTGCACGGACCGATCACGGCGTTCACGAATAACAAGAAACCCCAGGTCAGGCGATCACGCCACCGCACACGGCGTTCACGCTCCGGACCGTTCACGCGCGTGCCCCCTCTTAAAGGGGGGCACGCGTGAACGCTCCTCCGTGCACGCCTTCCTTCTGCCGAATTCCCCGCCCTCTCTCAGGAGCGATCCATGCCCCGCCACACCGGCCTCCCCAAGCCTCAGGACACTGATCCGGACCCGGACAACTCCGACACGACGCGAGCTCATCGCGTCAGCCGACTGACCAGCCACACCATCCACGCGGCAGCAAGGTATGGCGTTGGACCGTCCAAGGACGGCGCCAACGGGGAAGCCTGCGCCCCAGGGGTGGCGCAGGCACTCGGGCACCAGGGGGTGCCCGAGGAGGACAAGCCCGCCGATGCGGCCGCTCCATCGCTGCCGCGCGCCGCCGAAGTAGCAGCCCTGCATCGCGTCGCCCGCCGCCGCCCCTACGGCAAGGGGCAGCGCAAGGAGCGAGTGGACGCCCGCTACAGCGTCGAGGAGAAGACCAAAATCCGCGCCAAGGCCCAGTCACTGAACATCACCGGCGCCTACCTCGTAGGTGCCGCCGTCATGGCCTACGTCGACGGCGATCTCGCCGTCCCCGGCCAGCGCACCCCCGTCGACGACTACATCGACGAGCTCAACGCCCTCCGCGCCCAGGTCGCGAGGATCGGCAACAACGTCAACCAGATCGCCCGCGTGCTCAACTCCGGCGGTGCTCCACACGCTGGGGATGCCGCCACCCTGGCCCAGGCCGAACGCACCCTGAACACCGTCCGGACCACCATCGGCGACATCG
Organism: Streptomyces sp. NPDC000404; assembly: GCF_040300365.1. Taxonomy (NCBI): domain Bacteria; kingdom Bacillati; phylum Actinomycetota; class Actinomycetes; order Kitasatosporales; family Streptomycetaceae; genus Streptomyces; species Streptomyces sp. NPDC000404. Next base: position 2,729 of record NZ_JBEPDN010000005.1, read on the forward strand.
CAGCGGCCGCAAACCGAGCCGTCTCTACGAAGGCGACCGCATGATCGCGAAAATCAGCAGTGGCAAGAGCACGACCGGCCTGATCCGGTACCTCTTCGACACCAAGAAGGCCAAGGACCACACCGACCCACACCTGGTCGCCTCCTGGGACGGCTTCGCCCCCGACCCCGGCCGCGCCGCCGACCTCGACGCCACCAAGAAGCTCCTCGTCCAAGACCTCGACCTGCACGTCAAGCAGGCCGGGCGGCTCGGCCGGGCTCCCGAGCGGCATGTGTGGCACTGCTCGCTCCGTGCCGCGCCCGAGGACCGCATCCTCAGCGACGAAGACTGGGACCAGATCGCCCGCCGCGTCGTCGCGGCCACCGGCATCGCCCCCACCGGGGACCCCGACGGCTGCCGGTGGGTCGCCGTACGGCACGCTCCCGACCACATCCACATCGTCGCCACCAAAGTCCGAGCGGACTTGCGCCCGGCCCGCCACTGGAACGACTACCTGACCGCCGACCGCGAGCTCGCCGCAGTGGAGAAGGAGTACGGCCTTCACCGCGTCGTCCGCGGTGATCGCACCGCAGCCCAACGCCCCACCCGCGCCGAACAGGAAAAGGCCCACCGCGCCGGCCACCAGGCCACCTCCCGTGAGCGCCTGCGCACCACCGTCCGCACTGCTGTGGCGGTGGCCACCGATCCCGAGGAGTTCCTCACCGTGCTCGCCGGCACCGGTGTCCTCGTCGATGTGCAGCGCTTCCCCTCCGGTGACATCCGCGGCTACAAGGTCGCCCTCGACGGCGACACCAACGCCGCAGGCCAGCCCATCTGGTTCTCCGGCTCCAAACTCGCCCCCGACCTGTCCTTCCCCAAGATCCGCGAACGCCTGACCGCCACCGGCGCAGCCCTCGCCAGTCAGCAGTCGGGAAGCCGACGGCAGCCCGACCCGTGGCATCAGGCCACCGCCGCAGCTGAACGCATCCCCGCCCTCCTCGACCAGGGAAACGATGCGGCCGCGCAGGCCCACCTCGCCGCCTTCGGCGAAGCCCTCGACGCCCTCTCCGTCCTCGCACCCAAGGAGATCCGGCCCCAGATCAGCCAGGCCGCCCAAGCCTTCGAACGCGCCACCCGCTCCCGCATCAGCGCCGAACACCACCACGCGCGAGCCCTGCGCGGCGCCGTCCGATCCATGCTCCGAGAACCCGCACCCAAGGACGGGGCTGCCCTCGCGATGTTCCTCGACGCGGCCGTCCTCGTCACCATCGCCGCCGCCCGCTGGCACCAGGCTCGCCGCCACGGCCAGCAGGTCGTGGCCGCCCGCGAGAGCCTGTTGCACATCCAGGCCGCCTACGACCAGGCCGCAGCCGCACCCCTGGCCGCCCTGGCTCAGCGCAAACCATCCCAGCGGACGGTGGAACGACACATTCCGCAGATCCGGCAGGCCGCTCCCGCCCACGCAGAGCAGATACTGAACGACCCTGCCTGCGACGCCCTCACTACCGCCCTCGCCGCAGCCGAGACCGCAGGACACGACCCCACGCAGCTTCTCCACAAGGCCGTCGACCAGCGAGCACTGGACGACGCCGATTCTCCGACGAAGGTGCTGATCTGGCGTATCCAGCGCCTCACAGAGCGACCTGCTCCCAGCCCCCGGGCTCGTGCAGCGCAGGCTCGCTCGACTACAGCCGCACAACCATCCTGGAGCGCACAAGCGGACCCGACGGCCACGTTGCCCGGGCCCGGCCCGATGCCAAGCCACAGCCGACGTCCACGCCGCTGAGCAGTATGTCCCGAGACCAGAAAGCCGAAACTGAGAGCACCGCGCCCCTAACGGTGCGGCGGACTCACGCCCTGGCCCCCGCGGCATGCTCGGCAGCGTCCAAGACGAGTTCCCACGGGTACTCGGACGGGCGGCCCTGGCCTGGGGCGTTCGGCACGAACCCGCCGTCTCCGTACAGCACCTGTACGCCTGCACCCCGTAGCGTCTCGATGCTGCGGGGCAGCTGCGGGTGCGCGGCGTAGGCAGCGTTCACGCACGGCATCGCCACCATCGGGATTCCCTTACCGATGCCCTCGGCGACGACGCCGACGACGAAGGTGTGGGTGAGGCAGAGGGCCCAGGAGTTGAGGCTGTTGGCTGTGGCCGGCGCGAACGCGATCACGTCCGCTTTGGGCCACACGTCAGCGGTCCCCGGCATTTTGTACTGGGAACGGACCGGGTATCCGGTCTGCTTTTCCAGCTCCGCAATCTGCGGAGAGAGCCATTCGGCAGCGGTCGGCGTGAGGCCGACACACACAGTGAATCCCCGGTCCTGCGCTGCCTCGACAACGGCAGCGAAGTCATGGACGGGAGGGGCAGCGGAACCGAAGAGGTAGAGCACGCGCGACGTCATGCGCACTATCCGACCACACTCTCCATAACCCCGATTCGGCGGGAATCAGGGGCGGTGGCAGCCTCAACGCCGTTGGGCGCGGGTAGCGTTCCGGATGACGAGTCAGGAACGGAGACGAGCATGTCTGCTTCGGACGACGATCACACGGGAGCGCGAATCCGGCGCGAACGTAAACGCGCACACCTCACGCAACGCGGCTTGACCGAGAGGATTCCGTACTCGTACAGCCTGCTCAATCAGGTGGAGTGCGGCGCCCGGCAGGCGAGCGACGAGTTCGTCAACGCCGTTGCCCGTGCCTTGAACATCAACGTTATGGTGCTGACGGGGCAGCAGACCATGGGTGACGACCGCCTGACCGCCTTGGTAAGCCCGATCCGGGCCGCCCTCGACCTGTATGACTTGGAGCCAACAGGCACGCTTACACGTACGGCCGGCCAGCTGGCCGCAGCTGCCGACCAGGTGTGCCAGCAGGTACGCGCCACGCACCTGCGCAAGGCAGCCGACTCCCTGCCGGGCATCATCTCCGAACTGACACACCTCGCCGTTGCAGCGCCGACTACTCAGACGTGGCAGGCTCTGGCATCGAGCTACCGCACCGCATCCGATATCGCCCTGAAGCTGGGATTCCCCGACCTCTCCACCGTTGCTCTGGACCGTATGGGCTGGGCCGCCGAGCGCGCGTCCGATCCGTGTCTGGGCGCAATCCGCCAGTACAAGCGCGCGCTCGTCTACAAGGAAGGCAGCAACACCTCGGCCCTCGGTCGGCGACTGATCGAATCGGGGCACGAAATGCTGGACGGGCAGACGTCTCGCGAGGCGCTGGCGGTCCGTGGTCAGCTCCACCTCGGCTTGTCCGCGGTAGCGGCCAGGGCCGAGGACCAGAGCGCGGTGGAAACGCATATCTCCGCCGCCCGTGACCTTGCTGAGCGCGTTGGTGGCGAGGCCGGCGAGGTGCACTGGCTCTCCTTCGGACTGCGGAACGTCGCGCTGCACGCGATGGGCGCCTCGCTCGCGATGCGCCAGTACGACAGCGCCCTCAAACAGGCTCGGAAGATCAAGCTGCCGCCCTCCACCCTGACCTCGCGCCGAGCCCGGTTCTTGGTGGATCGAGCCGTGGTCGAGATGGAGACGGGGCTCACCGACACGGCGTTGAAGCACCTGGTGGAGGCGCGTCGCGCGGCCCCCGAGCAGACCCGATACCACCCGGGTACGCGAGCGGCAGTCACGGGACTGGTGCACATGGCGCGCCGCACACCGGACACGCTGAACCACATGGCCGCGTGGGTCGGCCTGTAGATCCGGCAACGCTCACAGCACTCACAAAACTGTGAGTGCTGCGCCCGTCGTGCCCCGTCACGCTGATCTCACTCGATCACCGAGACGGGGACACCATGACGCACCAAGCAGCAGTACACGGGCCCCGCGCGTACGCACTCACACTGCAGGCGCAGTCCGAGTCCGCTGGCATCGGCGCGGACGTGGCCGCGGCTCTGGTCGATACGCGCGGAAGCCTGAATCGCGCCGCAGCCGCGGGACTGTGCCACCGCCTGGGCGGTCGGTTGCCAGAGGTAGGGAATATCGCCGACGGGTCGTGGCGCGGCAGCCGAGAATGGGCTCACCTCGCCGGGAACCTCTCAGTCACCAAGTGGCTCCAGGCTCAGCCGACAAACGAGGCCAGCGAGCCGGGACGCACGGCGACAGATCACCTACCCCACACATCTCATCGCGCTTGTGTTCGTCCTCGCCGTCGAAATAGCGGGGGTCGACATGGCTGAGCTGACACAGCTTGCCGACCGGCTGTTCCCTCCAGCACCGAAATCCGTCAGTGAGGCGCGAGCGTTCGTGATCGACGAGCTGTATCAGTGGGGGCCACCAGACCGCCTGGACGACATCCTCCTGTGCGTGTCCGAGCTCGCCACGAACGCCGTCCTGCACAGCGGACCCGAGAATCATGCCTACCGCGTACGGCTGGAGACCGGCTCTGAGGAAGTACGGATCGAGGTCGACGACCGCGGCAGTGGCACCCCACACGTCCGCACGGACCATGACGACACCCACGGGCGCGGCCTACTCCTCGTCGCGGGCATCGCGGACGACTGGGGTGTCACCACGCACCGGGTAGGCAAGAGCGTCTGGGCCACCTTCGAGGTCGGTTCGTGGATGCCCGCGCTGCTCAACGTCATCCCTCCGCCATAGCGCCCCCGCCGCCGCCCCTAACGGCAAGCGGACATTCACCCCACAGCAACAGCACCTGATCGGAGAACCATGGCCGGCATTGAATACGAGGCGAAGGCCCTCGACATCGACCCCGAGAAGACGGCGCGCCTCATCACCGAAGCCGGCGGCATCCAGCAGGCCGGGCCCCGGCTCATGCGCCGCTACGTGTACGACACCATCCCGGCTGTCCCCGGACGATGGGTACGCCTGCGCGACACCGGCGCCGGTACGACCCTGTGCGTCAAGCAGATCGCCACCGACGCCGTCGATGGCACCCACGAGACCGAAGTCACCGTCGATTCCTTCGAGGAAGCAAGCGCACTCCTGGGCCTGGTCGGCCTGACGCCTCGCAGTTACCAGGAGAACCGACGCACCTCCTACACCCTTGGCGCGGTGCGTCTGGAGATCGACGAATGGCCCCGCATTCCGCCGTATCTGGAGATCGAGGCCGATGACGAGGCACAGGTCTGGGAGACGGCCACCGCTCTTGGGATCGACCGTGAGCGCTTGACGTCGATCAACACGACCAAGGTCTACGCCCTGTACGGCATCGACCTGGAATCCATCACCGACCTGCGGTTCGAGTAGACCGACGTCCGTTACTCCCGGCCGGGGCGCCCGCTCCGGCCGGCCCGGAGAGGGGGCACCATGCATGACCTCATGAACCTGCCGGTCGAGGTCAGACCGGACCGCACCTTACGCGTGAAGATCATCGACACGTGTGGCCTCGCCTGCTCGTTCTGCCACAACGAGGGAACGCCCGTCGCCACCGACAATGCCGGGCGCTCCGCCGGTCAGTTCACCGGCACGCCGGGCCGCTCCGGTCGCGTGTCGATCTACCTCAAGACCAACGGCGCCGACTTCCTGCCTGCCCGCATCCCCGCCGACACCGATTTCGCCCTCGCGCTCGCCGCGGTCCGCGGCAGTCTTCCCACCAACGAGGTGCACTTCACCGGCGGGGAACCGACCCTCCACCCCGACCTGCCGGGCCTGATCAGAATCGCCCGGAAACTGGGGCTGACCGTCGGCCTCACCTCGAACGGCGAGAACGGGGCGGCCGTCCTGCCGGAGGCCGCAGCCGCCGGCCTCGACCGGATCAACCTCAGTGTGTTCGGGACCACCCCCGATGAGCTCGCCGCCGTCCAAGCCCCGCGCCTCGCCTCCCCGAAGCTCGCAGCCCGCAAGCTGGACGCGCTCACGAAGACGATCGAGGTCGCTCGCGAGCACGGCATCAAGGTTTCCGCGAACATCGTCATCCCCGACCACCATCACGTCGAGCGGGTGCTACGCATCATCGAGGAACACGGCCGGTCCGTCGTGGTGCGCATGCTCGTCTCACTGGAGGACGACGGCGCGTCGCTGGCCGCTATGGGGGAGGTCGTCGACCACCTCGGCGCCGTCCCGGTCCGGCGGATCATCACCGCCGGAGCATCGGACCAGCGGATCCGGTACCGCCTGCCGGACGGCCGAACGCTCTACGCAAAGAGCATCCGGCCCGTGCGCCTCCCGGAGACCTGCGCCGACTGCCGGTTCAACAACCCGGACGACTGCCAGGAGGGGTACTACGGGGTCCGCATGTACCGAGCCACCGACGGCCCGTTCATGATCGGCGTGTGCATCCAGCGAATGGACCTCTGCTTGCCGCTTGGCGAGTTCGTCATGAGCCAGAGATGCCACGAAGTAGCCGCCTTCCGCGACGACGAGGCAGCCCGTCTCGCACGCCTGCACTCGGTCAAGGCAGCGGCCGGCGGTGCGTGAGCCGTAGGTCGGCCTGGCACCACCAGGGCCGCGGCGATCTCCGCCAGGGCCCTGCGCCACACGATTGTGGGGCGCCAAGCCCGCCCTGTTCGCGAGTTCAGGGATCGCCTCCAGGCGCTGCCTGACCCTGCTGGATCGGCGCCCTCTCACGTATCGCGAATCAGCTCACCCCTTGTAGCAGACAACCAAAGTGCCAGGATGGACGGCATGACGACGATCGACGGTGAAGTCGCTGCCGGATTCGAATCCGTACGCGAGGCGTTCGCGGCGAACTTTGCCCAGCACGGGGACATTGGCGCGGCGGTGTGCGTGTACCGGGATGGCAGGCCCGTCGTTGATCTGTGGGGCGGGATCGCCGACCCTGACAGCGGTCGTCCATGGACGCGGGACACGCTGCAACTCGTCTACTTCGCGACGAGGGCGCCACCGCAGCGGCGGCGCACCTCCTAGCCCAGCGCGGCAAGCTGGACCTGGACGCTCCGGTGGCCGCGTACTGGCCAGAGTTCGCCGAGAATGGCAAGGCGAACATCCTGGTGCGCTGGCTCCTCTCCCACCAGGCCGGCCTGGTCGCACTGGACCAGCCGGTACCGCTGGCCGACGCGCTCGCCTGGCAGCCGATAGCGGATGCACTGGCCGCTCAGCGCCCCCTGTGGACTCCAGGCACCGCCCACGGGTATCACGGCGAACCTTCGGCTGGCTGGATCGACACAGAGTAGTGGCGTTGATTCTCCCCTTCGTCTACTTGACGTGCGTCACAGCGCAGTCAGCTCCCTGCCTACGAGGTAGAGAGCGTTCAGTTGACGGCAGAGGCGCAGGCCAGGAACCGCCCGGCGGCCTTGCTCCATGACTCGCCCCGCGCGAGAGCGGCCGTGCCCTCGGTGCGCAGGGAGTCGACAACAGGCGCGAGGAAGTCGGTCCGCCGGTGCTCTGTGGTCTCCGGCCTCATGCCGCTCGCGTCGATCACGGACCCCACTCTGGCTTCAAAGACGGCCGCTCCTTGCGCGATGTCGTCCCCGATCCACTCGTTCATGTGCTCGGCCACCAGGGCCCACGTCATCTTGATCACGACGGGAGCGTATGGGCGGAGTGAGCCATTCGGGAGGGAAGGCGGCACGGCGTGCAAGAGGTGGGGGTTTGACCCCTTGAAGCCCTTCTCCCCGGCCGCCGCATTATGGCAGCTTGGACTCTGCCACGGTTCCAGGGGTGACCGGACGCTCTCCCCGTCGCTGACGTGAGACGTTTCCACAGGCCAGACGAGTGCGGGTACTTCAGGTGGATGCTTGCTGGTCCACATGATCCCGAAGATTCTGCGCCCACAGGTCGATCACAACCTCCGCCGGGCACAGCTTGCATCTGCCCATCGCGGGAGATTGGTGCGGGAGGCGTCGGCCGGGTACCTCATGCCATCGCGCGATCAGGGCCGGACGTGGGCACCGGTCGCGAGGTGTCTCTCTTCCCATACAGCCCAGCTCAGCCGATCGCTCGACTACGCTTCCTGCGTGGACTCGGCTGCCGCTTGCATGGAACTCGCATCGGCGGCTGGAGACGGCGCGCGACGTGTGTCACGCCGCGGACATCAGGGTTGGCGGCCTGCGTGACCGCCTTGACATACCGGGAAGAAGAGCCTTGGCCCTCAAGAAGACAGACCTCTACAGCTCACTCTGGAAGAGCTGCGATGAGCTGCGCGGTGGGATGGACGCCGGCCAGTACAAGGACTACATCCTCACGCTGCTCTTCGTGAAGTACGTCTCCGACAAGGCCAAGGCCGACCCTCACAGTCTCATCGACGTACCGCCCGGCGGTTCCTTCGACGACATGGTCGCCGCCAAGGGCGACAAAGAGATTGGCGATCGCTTCAACAAGATCATTAGCCGGTTGGCCGAAGCGAACGACCTGCGTAACGTCATCGACCTCGCCGACTTCAACGACGAGGAGAAGCTCGGCAAGGGCAAAGAGATCCAGGACCGGCTGTCCAAGCTGGTCACGATCTTCAGCGACCTTGACTTCCGGGGTTCCCGAGCCGAGGGCGACGATCTCCTCGGCGATGCCTACGAGTACCTCATGCGCCACTTCGCCACGGAGTCCGGCAAGAGTAAGGGCCAGTTCTATACCCCCGCCGAGGTATCCCGTGTGCTGGCCAAGGTGGTCGGCATCACCAGGGACACCCGTCAGGACCAGACGGTTTACGACCCGACCTGCGGCTCCGGCTCGCTCCTCCTGAAGGTCGCTGCCGAGACCTCACGCGGCATCACGATCTACGGCCAGGAGAAGGACAACGCCACGTGGGCGCTGTCCAAGATGAACATGATCCTGCACGGGAACGAGGACGCCGAAATCCTCAAGGGCGACACGATCACGAGCCCTCAGTTCACCAACGGCAGCGCACTCCAGACGTTCGACTTCGCCGTGGCCAACCCGCCGTTCTCGATCAAGTCCTGGAGTAACGGGCTGGAGCAGGAGTACGGCCGCTTCGAGTACGGCCGGCCGCCGGAGAAGAACGGCGACTACGCCTTCCTGCTGCACATCCTCAAGTCGCTCAAGAGCACGGGCAAGGCGGCGGTCATCCTTCCGCACGGAGTGCTCTTCCGGGGTAACGCCGAAGCCGACATCCGCCAGCGCCTGTTGAAGCAGGGGTTCATCAAGGGCATCATCGGCCTGCCAACCAACCTCTTCTATGGGACTGGCATCCCTGCTTGCATCATCGTTCTGGACAAGGAGAACGCCGTCGGCCGTACCGGCGTCTTCATGATCGACGCGTCCAAAGGCTTTATAAAGGACGGCAACAAGAACCGCCTCCGCAGCCAGGACATCCACAAGATCGTTGACGTCTTCACGCGGCAGAAACCGATCGACCGCTACTCGCGCATGGTTCCGCTGTCGGAGATCTCCGATCCGAAGAACGACTACAATCTCAACATTCCCCGATACATCGACTCCTCCGAGCCCGAGGATATTCAGGACCTCCACGCACACCTGCACGGCGGCATCCCTGACCGCGATCTCGACGCGCTCAGTGGTTACTGGGACGCCTTCCCGCAGTTGCGCAGTCAGTTGTTCCAGCCGGACCGTCCTGGCTACAGCGACCTGACCGTCGATGCCAGCCAGGTTCAGCAGGCAATCCTTGATTCGCCCGAGTTCCAGAAGTTCACCCAAGAGACCCGGGAACTCACCACTGAGTGGTTCGACGCCCACCGCAAGCAGCTCGAAGGGATAGACGAGACCACTCGGCCAAATGATCTCATCGCCACCCTCGGTGACGACCTGCTTGCCCGCTTCAAAACAGTGCCTTTGCTGGATGAGTACGACGTCTACGAACAGCTCATGACGTACTGGCACGACGTCATGCACGATGACGTTTTCATGGTTATGAACGACGGCTGGCTTGGCGCCGCCAAGCCGCGCCGGATTGTCGTGGACAAGGATCGAAAGCTCTCCGACACTCCAGACCTCGTGGTGGGTACGGGGCGTAGTGCTGAGAAGTACAAGATGGACCTTCTCCCGCCGAATCTGATCGTTGAGCGCTACTTCGCCAAGGAACGCGCTGAAGTCGATGAGCTCATGTCGGTATGGGCAGAGGCGAGTCGGCTGGTCGAGGATTACGTAGAGGAGCATGCCGTCGAGGGTGGGCTCCTAGCGGAAGCGATGGACGATGAAAAGATCAACAAGGCGCTCGTCTCGGCTCGCCTGAAGAAGGCGCGGCACGAGGATACGGATGCAGACGAGGTGGCCGCCCTGTCGCACCTGATCAAGCTTTACAACTCGGAGGCGGTAGCGAAGAAGGCGGCTAAGGAGGCGGAAGCTGCGCTCAGCAGTGCCACCCTAAAAAAATACGGCGACCTCACCGAGGAGGACGTGCAGACACTTGTGCTGGACGCCAAGTGGTGGTCCACGGTTGCAGCTCGCGTCGCCTCCGAAGCTGAGGCCCTAACACTCATCCTGGTGAACCGAATCCAGCAGCTTGGTGACCGCTATTCCCAGACTGTCGGCGCACTCACAGCCGAGTTGGAGAAGCTTGAATCTAAGGTTGCCCAGCACCTGTCTAAGCTGGGAGTTGAAGCGTGAGCGCTGTTAACAAGAGTTCCCGCACACAAGGTCTGTGCTGGAGCAAGGTGCCCCTTGACGAAGTCGCCACCCGGGGGAGCGGGCACACTCCCAATAAGAAACGCGCGGAATACTGGAATGGGAACATCCGCTGGGTGTCACTTAAAGACACATTCAGGATGGATCGGGGGCTGATTTCAGAAACGGCTGAAAGTATCACGCATGCAGGCTTGGCTAACTCTTCGGCGGTGGTGCACCCTTCAGGATCTGTGATCCTTCTGCGGGATGCCGGAATTGGGAAGAGTGCTGTCCTCCAGGGGGATATGGCCGTAAGTCAACACTTCATGGTCTGGAATTGTGGTCCTCGGCTCGATAACTGGTTTCTGTACTACTACCTTCAGTCCATGAAAGCCGAGTTTGAGCGGATCTCTAACGGTAGTACGATCAAGACCATCGGTCTCGACTACTTTCGGCAGCTTACGATCCCGCTACCTGAGGTTGAAGAGCAGCGCCTGATTTCTCAGATGTTTGTCGATGTCGATTGCTTGATCGCTTCTCTAGAGCGGCTTGTTGCCAAGAAGAAGGCGATCAAGAAGGGCCTCATTCAGGAGCTTCTCTCCGGCAGGAGTCGGCTCCCGGGTTTCTCCGGTGCATGGCGTGAGGTGCCGTTTGAGAATTTGGCGACCTTGGTTACGGAGCGCATCGACCCGCGAAATATTCCCGGTAATGTAAAGCTCGTCGAATTGGAGCACGTGGCGAGTGGGTCCGGTCGACTTGCCGGCTACGCCACCGTTTCCGGCGCAGTTTCCCTGAAGGCGGTGTTCCGCACCGGCGATGTTCTATTCGGTAAACTTCGCTCCTATCTTCGTAAGTATTGGCTTGCGGAATTTGAAGGAGTGTGTTCGACGGAGTTTTGGGTGCTGCGGCCGACAGACTGCAATGTGAATTCTTTCCTGCGGTACGTCGTTGAGTCGGATTGCTTCATTGAGGTTGCCAGTGGCGGCTATGGGACCCACATGCCTCGCGCGGACTGGAGCATTGTGAGGAAACTTCCGATTATGCTTCCAAGCCCAGATGAGCAAGAGGCGATTTCGCGAGTTCTCGCAGATGCTGATGCCGAACTCGGGGCTCTCTATGCGCGCCTGGACAAGGCTCGTGACATGAAGATCGGCATGATGAAGGAGCTTCTCACGGGACGAACGCGCCTAATTGGTCAGGGGGGAAACGGCGAATGAGCGACGTCGGACAGGTCGAGCGTGAGACGCAGAAACGGGTCGTCCGGCTGTTCAAGGAGCGGCTGAGCTACCGCTACCTGGGCAACTGGGAGTACCGCACCGGCAACTCGAACATCGAAGTCGAGCTGCTGGAGTCGAACCTGTGCGCCCGGGGCTACGACAGCACCCTCGTCAGCAAAGCGATCGACCAGCTGAAGAAGGCGGCCGCGCTTGGTGGCGGTCGTGACCTGTACGAGGCGAACCGCGCCGTCTATGAGCTGCTGCGCTATGGGGTTAAGGTCAAGCCGGGCGCCGGTGAGCAGATGGAGACGGTGTGGCTCGTCGACTGGACGCGCCCCGAAGCCAACCACTTCGCCCTGGCTGAGGAAGTGACAGTGCTGGGGCAGCACACGAAGCGCCCAGACATCGTGCTGTACGTCAACGGCATCGCCTTAGGGACGATTGAGCTCAAGCGCTCGAAGGTCGCCGTCTCTGAAGGCATCCGCCAGAGCATCGGGAACCAGCGGCCCGAGTTCATCCGCTCGTTCTTCACGACGGTGCAGCTCGTCATGGCCGGCAATGACGTGGAGGGGCTGCGTTACGGCGTTATCGATACGCCCGAGAAGTACTGGCTCGCATGGCGTGAACCGTCCGACATCGCCGATCCCCTCGACCGGTCCTTGATGCAGCTCTGTTCGAAGGAGCGCCTGCTCGAGCTGGTTCACGACTTCATGGTCTTCGACGCGGGACAGAAGAAGACGTGTCGACACAACCAGTACTTCGGCGTCAAGGCGGCTCAGGAGCGGATCGCCAAGCGCGAGGGCGGCATCATCTGGCATACCCAAGGCTCCGGCAAATCACTCACGATGGTGTGGTTGGCTAAGTGGATCCGGGAATCTCAGGTTGGGACAAACCCACGGGTCTTGTTGATCACTGACCGGACCGAACTGGATGATCAGATTCAGAAGGTCTTCCAGGGAGCCAAGGAGGCCATCTACCGGACCAAGAGCAGCGCTGACCTCCTCGCCACCTTGAATGCGAGCAAGGATTGGCTGATATGCTCGTTGGTTCATAAGTTCCGTGGCTCGGAAGATGATGCCGCGCGAGATGAAGCTGAGAATGAATTCATTCGTGAGCTCAAAGCGACTGTCCCCAAAAATTTCCAGGCTAAGGGCAACCTCTTCGTCTTCGTGGACGAAGCTCATCGTACGCAGTCGGGCAAGATGCACGACGCTATGAGGGCGCTCATGCCGGGGGCCATGTTCATCGGCTTCACCGGCACACCTCTCCTCAAGAAGGATAAGGACACCACGGTCCAACGGTTCGGCAGCTTCATTCACACCTATAAGTTCAACGAGGGCGTTGCCGACGGCGTCGTGCTCGACCTGCGGTACGAGGCGCGCAACATTGACCAGGACTTGACCTCGCCGGCGAAGGTCGATCAGTGGTTTGAAGCCAAGACTCGCGGCATGACTGACCTCTCCCGCGCCGAGCTCAAGAAGCGCTGGGGCACTGTGCAGAAGGTCGTTAGCTCGGAGCCACGGGCCCGGCAGATCGTCAACGACGTCCTGTTCGACATGGAGACCAAGCCGCGGCTGATGGATGGTCGAGGCAATGCCATGCTCGTGAGCCAGAGTATCTACCAGGCGTGTAAGTTCTACGAGCTGTTCATTCAGGCCGGATTCAAGGGAAAGTGCGCCATCATCACGTCGTACGCACCGCAGGCGAGTGACATCGCTAAGGAAGACTCAGGTCATGGTGCGACCGAGCGGCTGCGTCAGTACGAGATCTATCGGCAGATGCTCGCGGATCACTTCAACGAGCCTGCGGATCAAGCGATGGGCAAGGTCGAGCAGTTCGAAAGGGACGTCAAGGAACGTTTTATCAATGACCCGGCCCAGATGCGGCTGCTCATCGTCGTCGACAAGCTCCTAACCGGCTTCGATGCCCCAAGCGCGACGTACCTGTACATCGACAAGAAGATGCAGGACCATGGTCTGTTTCAGGCGATCTGTCGAGTCAACCGCCTCGATGGCGATGACAAGGACTACGGCTATATCGTCGACTACCGCGACCTGTTCAACTCCCTTAAGTCCGCGATCAAGGACTACACCGGTGCTGCTCTGAAGGGCTTCGATAAGGAGGACGTCGAGGGGCTGCTGCCAGACCGAATCGAAAAGGCCCGTGACGGCCTCGATGAGGCTCTGGAGAGGATTCGAGCGCTCTGCGAGCCTGTCGAACCACCAAAGAACACCCTCCAGTACCAGCAGTACTTCTGCGCCAGGGAACAGGGTAATATTGAGCAGCTCAAGGCCAACGAACCCAAGCGGGTTGAGCTTTATAAGTCTGTGGCGGCCGTGACCCGCGCGTACGGCAACCTCGCCAATGAAATGCACGCTGCTAGGTACAGCGACGCCGAAGCCGCAGCCATCAAGGAAGAGATTGCCCATTACGCCAACGTGCGTGAAGAGGTGAAGCTCGGTGCTGGCGAGAATGTTGACTTCAAGCAGTACGAGGCCGGCATGCGACACCTGCTGGACACGTACATCAGCGCCAGCCCCTCCGAGGTGGTATCTGACTTTCAGGATGCCGGGCTGGTTCAGTTGATCGTCGAGTTGGGAGCTGGTGCGCTAGACAAGCTTCCCGCGGGTATCAAGAAGGATCCCGAAGCGGTGGCGGAGACGATCACCAACAACATGCGCAGGGTGATTATCGACGAGCGGCCGATGAACCCGAAGTACTACGATAAAATGTCAGAGCTGCTTGACGCCATACTCGAGGAACGGCGGCAGGGCGCTCTGGAATACAAGGAGTACCTCGCGCAGCTTCTGGAGCACGCGTCCAAGCTCGGCAAGGGCGAGTCAGACACCAAGTACCCGGAGTGGGCTAACAACGGTGCTCGCCGCGCTCTGATTGATTTCTTCGGCCAGTCACCGGAGCTGGCCGCGGTTGTGGATACCACGGTCCTCCATACCAAGCCTGACTCGTGGGTGGGCAACGCGATGAAGGAAAAGAAGGTCAGGCGCGCGCTTGCTCAGGCACTGACCGCCGACTTCGACCGGCTTGATGAGCTGTTGGAACTACTGAAGGCGCGTCGTGAGTACCGCTAGTGCCTCTCTCACCATCCGTGGCATCGACGTCGACGTCATCTACAAGAACATCAAGAACTTGCACATCGGTGTCTACCCGCCACTCGGACGCGTTCGTGTAGCTGCGCCGCACCAGCTCGACAATGAGCAGGTTCGGCTCGCTGTAATCCAACGCCTACCGTGGATCAAAAGGCAGCGGGAGCAATTTCGTTCAGCCGCGCGGCAGTCCACGCGAGAGATGGTGACAGGCGAGTCCCACTATGTGTGGGGCGTTCGCCGCAGGATGAAGGTCGTGGAGCGTCCCGGTCGGGCTCATTTTGAGCTAGACGGTGAACGGCTTATGTTGTACGTCCCGGCCGGCGCAACGGCTGAACGGCAACGAGAATTGTTGGACCGCTGGTATCGGGAGCAGCTTCGGCATGTCCTACCGGGTTTGATTGCCAAGTGGGAAGCCATCCTCGAAGTTTCGGTGCCGCGGTGGAATATCAAGCGGATGAAGACCAAGTGGGGCTCGTGTAATCGCGAGAACGGGCGTATTTGGTTCAACGTCGAGCTTGCCAAGAAACCTCCAGGATGCCTCGAGTACATCGTTGTCCATGAGATGACGCACTACTTTGAACGCAACCACGATAAGCGCTTTACTGAGCTTATGGAGAGGTATATGCCGAATTGGCGGAGCCTTCGTGACCAGCTAAATGACGCGCCACTTGCAGAGGAATCGTGGGCCTGAGAGAGGGAGGAAAAGTCCCCTCGCAGGACAAACCTACGCAAACAGCATCGCAGGACGGACGGCGATGTGAGCCGCCAAAGGGGCACGGCCTTGAGTTGAAGGTGTCGTGATCGTCCTGTCAGAGCGAGGCGATAGAGTCCAAACTCAGTTTGACCGAAGTGCGGGTGTCCGCCGCAGAACCGGAGGCTCGACCCGGTGAAGTTCATTGTCCTGCCCCAAGACACGCCAGTGCGCTCAGGCCCCGAGGCTGTGGTCTTGGTAGTCGATGACTGGGATGACTTTGGCTTCCGGACGGGCTATACGCTCTGGTACAGAGACTCGCAGTCGCAGACGAAATTGGGTTTCGTCAAGATCGCCGTCGCTGAGCAGGAAGATGGCCCTAGCCCCATCCGTCCCGGGGTCTACGATGACTCGCCACCGGGTGAGCTCTTCTCCCTCGGGCAGAGTGATCGCTACTACGACAACATCAAGAAGCTTGGACACGACAGGCGCGAAGCAATCCTTCGGGGACTGTCTGACGTGGCTTACAATCTCGACCTTCTTGAATCCGCTATGCAGTACCCAGTGACACGCTCATCACTGTTGCGAACGATCGAGGAACAGACGGTCAGGGTGCAGTTCAACCGGATCGCACGCGGCGGAGTCCGGCTGACTGAGTACCGGTTCTGCTACACAGCACCGGGGCATGGGGCTGAGAGCACTCTCGACTTCAAGGTCGATCCGGAATCCACGCCGTCTAGCAATATCCATGTCCTCGTCGGTCGCAACGGAGTTGGCAAGACGACCTTGCTGCGGAATCTTGCCGCTGCGGTTGTCTGGCCCGAGAGGCACACGGAATTCGGCCGCGTGGATGTGCTCCCGACGTCCACGTCCGCAACGGGCGAGCGGTTCGTAAACGTGGTATCAGTTACCTTCAGCGCCTTCGATCCCTTCGTCGAAGTGGTCGAGGAGAGCGATCCCCAAGCGGTGAAGTACACCTACGTCGGCCTTCAAGACAACTCGCTAGACGATCTGCCCACCGGCACCCAGCAGCAACGGCTGCAAGCGGCCTTCAACGCTGGAGTCCACGCCGTCATCAACTCGCGCGAGCTCATGCGCTGGCGTGAGGCCATGATGCTTTTGAGTCGTGACCCGCAGTTCGCGAACTCCGCCATCGCGGCCTATGCCCGGGACATACGGGCCGGCATGAAAGTTCGTGAATCCCACTTGCGGGAACTGACCTCTGCCTTCGGGCGGATGAGTTCAGGTCACGCTATCGTGGCGCTGACCATGACACAGCTCGTGCATCTCGTGGCAGAGCAGTCCCTGGTCCTGGTGGACGAGCCTGAGGCCCATTTGCATCCGCCGCTGCTGGCTTCCTTCATGCAGGCGCTGTCTAACCTGTTGTCCGCGCGCAACGGCGTCGCAGTGGTTGCTACACACTCGCCAGTCGTACTTCAGACGGTTCCGCGGTCCTGCGTCTACAAGCTCATACGTCAGGGTGAGAGCAGCCGCTCCGAGCGCCCGCTGATTGAGACGTACGGTGAGAACGTGGGTGTGCTGACCCATGAGGTCTTCGGGCTGGAGGTGATGGAGTCCGGCTTCTATGCGGAGATCGGCAAAGCGGTGGCCGCGCTGGACACCTACGAAGAGGTTGTTTCCCACTTCGGCGGCAAGCTCGGCGGAGAGGCAAAGGGGTTAGTCCGGATCCTTCTCGCAGAGAAGACGGATGGTTCCCTTTGATGTGGCCCCTAAAGGTTCCCATGCGAAAGGCGAGTGACAGTTACCGGGCATGTGTCGCTCGTACCAAGGCGGAAGAACGGCGTGAGCGCCTGCTCAACGCGGTCAACGCTGTGCAGAAGGCTGGTCAGGCGCTTCGTGAGGCTGCGGCTGCCAGGAATCTGCATGTCCTTGACCCGAAGGGCTTTAAGGTTCCCGAGATCGCCGACGACGCCTTCGTGGATTGGGCCTACGAGAACGGCATGCAGACCGTCGGGGGGCGGGTGATACGTGACGAGCTGATGGCCGCTCCACCCAACGAACGCTGTCCGTTGTGCAGACAGGGCACCGTTCGCCAACTTGACCATTTCATGCCGAAGAGTCACTTCCCTGTACTGTGTGTCGATCCGCTCAACCTTGTCCCCGTCTGCGAGCGGTGCAATTTGATCAAGGGGAACAAGCGGCCGGACAGCGCCGAGAACACCCTCCTGCATCCATATCTCGACCGGATATCCCATGAGGGCTGGTTGGATGCGCAATCGATCCACGATTCGGGCACGGTGCGGCTGCGTTTCTTCGTCAACCCGCCGGCATCGTGGGATGCCACGCTCATCGCACGGGTCGAAAACCACTTTAGGCTCTTCGAGCTGGGGAAGCGCTACGCCATTGAAGCCAACCGCGCGATCTCCGATGTGACGTATAGCGTCGAGAGGCAGCGTAAACGTGGTGGCGCACGCATGGTCCGAGTCTACCTGGAGGATGAAGCGGAGAGCCGGTTCGCCGTAGACCTCAACAGCTGCGAAGGCATCACGTACCGGACACTCGCAGCCGACGACCTCTATTGCGAAGGCTCCTCGATGCAAGAAAGTCCCAGCTCAGTGGGCTCGTCGTGACTCACTAGATCGGGTGCGGCGGCGCAGCTCCTCGTCGATGGACGCCACGCTCGTCCGAGAACTGGAACTCAGGCGTGCAAACCGGATTTACGCCCAGCATCAGATCGATCTCGTCGAGTGTTGTCTTCTCCGCAGCGGCCGTATCCAGCTTGAAGGATGCCGCGACGCCCTGCATCGGTCGCCGAGTCGGGGAACGAGGTGCGTACGGCGTTCCGCCTGTTGAAAAGTACCTGAGGAGGTTCGTCTTACCGGATGCGTTGGCGCCGAAGACGCCGACTCCGGGGAGGGCGGACACCTTACGATCTCGGTCGCGCCGACCCGCCGTGCGCGCCCTACCATTGCCTGGGTCCGCACCGATCAACGACAGCTCGCACCACGGCGGAAGCGGGCAGCAGGAAGGGGCTGCTCGGTGCAAGCTGTGAGTCGACGAGCCCGCATGGGCAGCGTTCCGAGCGCAGTCCGCAGTCAGTCCGCAAGACGGCCGTAATTGGTTGTCGCAGCCCATCGCAGGGCAACTATAAAGTCGCAGGTCAAAGGCATAGACGGACCTCCGCCGCAGGTCAGAATCAACCCCCCGACGTTCCGCTTCAACGTGTGACGCCGCCCCTGGCGCTGCCGTAGCGACCCGGCGGTATCTGCAGCGCGAGCGGGGCCGGCCCTGGACGGGGTCGGCCCCGCTCGCCGTATCGGTCCGGGACGGCCGGGTACCTCTTGAGGAGGAGGTCCGTGCCACCTGGGGCTGACGGTCGGATCGTGCTGGGGGCGAACGGTTCGGGGCCGGTGGCGGCATAGATTTCTGGTGTCCCGCCGCTCGGGTGGCCTCGCCCGAGGCCAAGCACCGGAGCGGGGCCGGCGGCACCCGAGTGCCGCGTGTTCTCACTTCCCCCCACGAAGGTGGTCATCTCGTCATGGGCGTCGTTCTCGCTGGTCAGCAGGTTCTGGGTCTGTCCGAGAGTGTCCTGGGCTATGGCGGTATCGCTGTCATGGCCGCGGTGGTGCTGGCGTTCGTCGTGCTGTTCATCGGTGCTCTGGTCAGCATCCTGAAGGCCCGGATGGATGCGGGGATGAAGCTGGTGTGGGTGGTGTTCGCCTTCATCGCGCCCTTCCTGGGCAGCCTGCTGTGGTTCCTCATCGGTCGCCGCAGCCTTCCCGCGTACCGGCGCGCCTGAGCTGATTTCCTCCTCTTTCCTTCCTCGCCGCGGCGCGCGGGCAGGGGCGCCCGCCTCTTTTCTTTCTCTGCCGGGAAAACGCAATAGGGCTGAGAGAGACGGTAATTGAGGGAGTGCGGGATTGAAGTGTCTGTCCCGCACTCCCGCCGTCATTCTCTTGTCCGCCCCGTCGCTGCATTACGGGAATTGATATCGGGATCTCCTCTAACGCCCTTGGTGGGTAAGGGTGTTGAGGTGAGCGGAGCCGTATGGGGCGCCGCGGGCTGGGGGGCTCTCATGGGCCGCGTTTCCCGGTGGAAACCGGGCCCGGCGTCCCGTGGGGTCGAACGGCTCATCGGGTGTCGTGGAGTAGAGATCAAAACCAGCCATCTGGCGGGCGGGCGGTGGCCCTTTTGGGTGGCCTGTCGCCCCGCCCCTCACCGGGAGAACACCTCGAACCGGACAACCCGGGCCGCCCCGTCGGCCGTCGGGCTCAAGGTCCGGTCAAGGAATTCCCGGGCGTAGGCACGGGGGTCGGTGGCGGGGGAGTCGGGGGAGGCGAGCCCCCTTATGTAGGTGCGGTGGGCGGCCAGTGAGGCGACGGCCCGTTCGAAGCCCGCGTGTATCTCGACCGCGTGCGTAGGTGTGGGCGACCCGGCCACCGCGACCCGGCGTACGCCGTTCCACGGTGGCAGGCCCTCCTCCGTGGCGAGGTCGGGGAAGATCCAGCGGTTGCCCGCGTCCGTGGCCGCGTCCAGGGTGGCGCGGCCCACCGTGCGGTGGTCGGGGGTGTTCCAGTGGCCGCCGGGCCAGGTGTCGTGGTGGTTGAGGGTGAGGAGCAGGTCGGGGCGGTGGCGGCGGATGGCTGCCGACAGGTCGCGGCGCAGGGCGGTGTTCGGGGTGAGGGTGCCGTCGGGGTGGTCGAGGAAGGTGACGGTGTCGACGCCGACCAGTGCGGCGCCGGTGCGTTCCTCGGTTTCGCGGATCGCGGCGCACTCGGCGGGCGGCAGGTCGTCGATGCCGGCTTCGCCGCGGGTCACCAGGAGATAGGCGACGGTGTGCCCGGAGGCGGTCCATTCGGCGACGGCGGCGGCCGTGCCGTACTCCAGGTCGTCGGGGTGGGCGGCGACGGCGAGTGCGTGGTGCCAGTCGTCGGGGAGGGCGGGGAGGGGGGTGTTGCCGGTCATGGGGCTCCCTCGGGTGCGGCCCCCGCGGTGTCCCCGTCACCCCATTTCATGATCGTTATGCGGGGTGAGCTGGGCGTCATCACATTGGGTGATTTCCTGGCCCAAGGTTGCGGGTGGCGACACGCAGTTGCCACGCTGTTACCGACTGCCAAGCTGTTGGGAGGGGCACGTGCCTTTCGGTGAGCAGCCCGCGTACCTCCGTGTCGCAGGCGACCTGCGTCAGAAGATCGTCGACGGTGTGCTGCCGCCGCACACCCGCCTTCCCTCGCAGGCCCGGATCCGCGCCCAGTACGGCGTCTCGGACACCGTCGCACTGGAGGCGCGCAAGGTGCTGATGGCCGAGGGGCTGGTCGAGGGCCGTTCCGGCTCCGGGACGTATGTGCGCGAGCGCCCCGTGCACCGCCGGATCGCCCGTGCCGGGCACCACGCCGGGCCGTCCTGCACGCCGTTCCGGCAGGAGCAGACGGACGAGCGGATCGCGGGCAGCTGGGAGTCGAGCAGCCGGCAGGAGGAGGCGGGGGGCGCGGTCGCCGGGCGGCTGCGGATCGAGCCGGGCGCGCGGGTGATGCGGACGCGGTACGTCTTCCGGACGGAGAGCGAGCCGGTGATGGTGTCGACGTCCTGGGAGCCGCTGGAGATCACGGGCCGCACGCCGGTGATGCTGCCCGAGGAGGGGCCGCTGGCGGGGCGCGGCGTGGTCGAGCGGATGGCCGCCATCGACGTCGTGGTGGACAACGTCGTGGAGGAGGTCGGCGCCCGCCCGGGGCTGGCCGAAGAAGTCATGGCGCTGGGCGGTGTGCCGGGCCATGCTGTGCTCGTCATCTCGCGGACGTACTTCGCCGGGGGGCGGCCCGTGGAGACCGCCGATGTGGTCACCCTCGCCGACCGGCACCGTGTGACGTATCACCTGCCGGTCAGATAGATCCGGCGTGACGGGGGCGGGAGGAAGCGAAAAAGGGGGCGGGATGACGGATGTAGGGCCCCGGGACGGGTCCTCGTACCGCCCGTAACGTCAGTTTCATACGGGCTCGTTGTCCGCATTCATTCTTATTTGTCTGCTGTGCTGTGCCGTGGGAAGAGTCACAACCGCTCGCTGGGGCGGGGCTTTTTGCCGGGTGGGGGATTCCGATCATCCAATTTCGCTCTTACGATGGCGAAGTTTGTGCACGGCACGGGGGAAGACCAGGAGACCAAGCACGTGAGCACGACGAAAACCCCGAGCGCGGAGCAGGGCTCGCACTCCAATTACCGCCGGTCCCTAGGGACCATTGCCCTGACCGCCACTGGTCTTGGATCCATCATCGGCTCCGGCTGGCTCTTCGGAGCCGAGCGGGCCGCTGCCATCGCCGGTCCCGCCGCCATCCTTGCCTGGGTGATCGGCGCGGTCGTTGCACTCACCATCGCCCTGACCTACACCGAGCTGGGGTCGATGTTCCCGAAGGCCGGCGGCATGGTCCGCTACGGCCAGTACTCCCACGGCTCGCTCGCCGGCTACCTCGCGGCGTGGGCCAACTGGATCGCGATCGTTTCCGTGATCCCGGGTGAGGCCACCGCCTCCGTCCAGTACATGAGCTCGTGGGACTTCGGCTGGGCCCAGGCGCTGTACGACGGCAAGGAGCTGACCGGCAGCGGCGTGGGCCTCGCCAGCGTCCTGCTGATCTTCTACTTCTTCCTGAACTGGTTCGCGATCACGCTGTTCGCGAAGACCAACACCGCGATCACGGTCTTCAAGGTCGTCGTTCCGATCCTGACCGCGAGCGCGCTGATGATCGCGCACTTCGACACGGGCAACATCAAGGACGCCGGCGGCTTCACGCCGAACGGCTGGAGCTCGGTCTTCACCGCCGTCGCGGTCTCCGGCATCGTCTGGGCCTACAACGGCTTCCAGTCGCCGCTGAACCTCGCCGCCGAGGCGCGCAACCCGGGCCGCTCGCTGCCGAAGGCCGTCATCGGCTCCATCGTCATCGCCCTGGTCATCTACGTCGCCCTGCAGGTCGCGTTCCTGATGGCGGTGCCCGGCGACAAGCTCTCCGCCGCCGGCGGCTGGGCCGGTCTCGGCTACAACTCCCCGCTGGCCGACCTCGCCATCGCCTGGGGCCTGAACTGGCTCGCGATGCTGCTCTACGCGGACGCCTTCATCTCGCCGTCCGGCACGGGCATGATCTACGCCGCCACCACCTCGCGCATGATCCACGGCGTGCAGGAGAACGGCCACCTGCCCGGCATCTTCGGCAAGGTCGACAAGAAGACCGGTGTGCCGCGCCCGGCGCTGGTGCTCAACCTCGTCATCGCCTTCCTGTTCCTCGCGGTCTTCCGCGGCTGGGGCTCGCTGGCGGAGATCGTCTCCGTCGCCACGGTCATCTCGTACATCACCGGCCCCGTCGCCGTGATGTCGCTGCGCCGCCTCTCGCCCGGTCTGAAGCGGCCGGTGCAGCTGAAGGTCATGCCGGTCATCGCCCCGATCGCGATGGTCTTCGGTTCGCTGGTGCTCTACTGGGGCCGCTGGCCGCTCACCGGCAAGGTCATCCTGATCATGGCCGTCGGTCTGCCGGTCTGGGCCTGGTACGAGATCGGCAAGCCGCTCTCCCAGGGCCGCAAGCCGTGGGCCGAGCTGCGTCCGCACCTCAAGGCCGGTGCCTGGATGGTGGCGTACCTGCTGGTGATGGCGGTCGTCTCGTACGCGGGCGGCAAGGAGTTCGGCGGCAAGGGCTATCTGCCCGAGGGCCTGGACATCGCCGTGGTCGTCGTCATCGGCCTCGCGTTCTACTTCTGGGGCGTGCGCAGCTCGTGGCGGAACCCCTCGCTGATCGCGGTCGAGGCCGAGATCACCGCGGCGGAGCAGGCCGAGGCGACGACCGACACGGTCACCATCGGCGCCCAGCGCTCCGGTGACTCCGACGGTCCCGACGACGACCGCCCCTCGGACGGCAAGGTCCGCAGCGACGCCTGACCGGCGACGCATCCGGGGCCCGGCCCCGGTCGTGCACCACCGAGCCGTACGGCTCCACCGGCCACTCGCAGGCCCTCCCGGTTCGCCGGGGGCCCGCGGGTGGCCGGTTCCGTCTCTCTTTGTGCCATTCCATATCCGCTGAGTGAAGGTCGGGCGTAGGGTCGGGCATATGCAGAATGCGGATTCGGTAACGGCCCGGGAGGGGCACGGGATGACGCGCGGTGCTGCGAAGGGGGTGGCGTGATGGCTGACGGCGGGACGCGACTGCCCTGGCTCGTCATTCGTCAGGACGAAGGGGGCCACCGCTATCGGGTGGGCCGGTACGCCACCCGCGCGGAGGCCGAGCGGGTCGTCGGTGGCCTCGGCGGCGACGGTGACCAGCAGCTCTACGTGGTGGAGAAGATGGATGTGACGACGGGCTGAGCGGGTTGCGGGGCGTGGTGCGCGCCGTAGGCTGCCGCGTATGACGACGGTGCGTGTGGTGGTGGGCGGCGCGGTGCTCGACCGGGGGCGGCTGCTGGCCGCCCGGCGCAGCGCGCCGCCCGCGCTGGCCGGTCGCTGGGAGCTGCCCGGCGGCAAGGTGGAGGACGGCGAGAGTCCCGAGCAGGCGCTCGTCCGCGAGCTGCGCGAGGAGCTGGGCGTCGAGGTCGAGCCGCTGGAGCCGATCGCCGGCGAGTGGCCGCTGCGCCCCGGCTTCGTGCTGCGGGTCTGGGTCGCCAAGCTGGTCTCCGGCGAGCCGTGGCCGCTCCAGGATCACGACGAGCTGCGCTGGCTGGAGCCGGACGAGGAGCTGTCGGTGAACTGGCTGGATCAGGACCGGCCGGCCGTCGCCGCGGCGATGCGGCGGCTGCGGGAGGGCGAGGGCGGCGCCGCGCCGCAGGCGCCCTCGCGCTCCACCGTGCCCGGCGGGCGGGCCCCGCTCTGAGCGTGCCGGACGGCCGGTGGCCGGCGGGTCGTGGTGGCGGGTCCGGCCGGGCGGCCGGTTCGTCCGGGTGGCGCGGGCGGTCGCGCGCGGGCGGTACGGGCGGGCGATTATCGGGTATGTCCTGAATGACTCATTTGCGAGCGTGCGTGGTGGGCCACCGTGCCAGGGGAAGTGATCGGCGTGAGCGACAGCGCAGCGGCAGGGTCGCCCGACTCGGCACATGCCGCCGTCCGCCGTCGTGGCACGGTTCCCGGCCCTTTCCCCGTCGCCGAATGGAGCTTTCCCGCCGAGCCCGGCGCCGTCCGCACCGCACGCGCCACGGTCCGGGCGACCCTCGCCGACTGGGGTCTCGCGGGCATCGCCGACACCGCCGTCCTGCTCGTCAGCGAACTGGTCACCAACTCGCTGACGTACGCCAGCGGTCCGATCGGCGTCCGGCTGGAACGGCTCGGCGGTGGACTCCTCGTCGAGGTCTCCGATCCGCTGCCCGATCCGCCGCTGGAGCGCACCGCCGCCCCCGACGACGAGGGCGGTCGCGGACTGCAACTGGTCGCCCGCGCCTCCCGGCGCTGGGGGACGCGGCACGGCAAGGGCGGCAAGACCGTGTGGTTCGAGCTGTCGGTGGCTGGTTAGGAGACAGGTGGATCCGGTCGACACGCGTCGTTGCCCATTCGTCGGCAAACCGTGCCGGAGCCGCGATCGAGACTGTGCTGTGATCGTGAAGACCGTGTTCCGAAGTGCCGAGGTGCTGATTTACTCGGCAGGTCCGGTCCGGGCACGATGAGCTGGAGGGGACGGGGCTCGTGAGCGAGTTGTCATCCGGCGGGACGGTTCCCGCGCAGACCGCAGGTCACGGCGGAAAGGGGCAGGCCGACCAGGTCCTCGTCCCGCCTGCCCGAGCCCAGCAGGAACCGCCGGTGTGGCAGTCCAGCCGGCCCGGGTCGATCTACGACTACATCCGCCTCGCGTCCTTCTCCCTGGGGCCCGACGGCCGCATCGACGGCTGGAGCGAGCGGGCCGCCGAGATGCTCGGCATCTCCGCCGCACAGGCCGTCGGCAAGGACCCCGTCGAGGCGTTCGTCCCCCATGAGCTGCGGGAGACCGGTCACCGCGCGGTCTCCCGGATCCTGGACGGCCGGGAGTGGACGGGCCTGGTGCCCTACCGCCGCGCGGACGGCGCCGAGGCCGACGGGCTCGCGGAGATCTACGTCATGCCGTCCGCGACGGAGTCCGGCGAGCGGGCCGCGCTCTGTCTCGTCGTCGACGTCAAGGCGCTGCGCGGCATCGAGACCGACCTCGCCGCCGCGCAGGCGGTGTTCGGCCAGTCCCCGATGGGCTTCACCCTCTTCGACACCCGGCTGCGGCTGCTCCGCGTCAACGAGCGGTTCGCCACCGTCTTCGGCGGCCCGGCGAGCAAGTACCGCGGTGGCACCCCGTACGACTTCCTGCCGCGGGCCGAGGCCGAGCGGATGACGGCGGCGCTGCGGCGGGTGCTGGAGACCGGTGAGTCGGTGACCGAGATGCAGCTGGTCGGCGTGGTGCCCGGCGCGGAGGACCGGCGCCGCTGGTCGGTCTCGCTCTACCGCCTGCACGGCGCCAGCGGCCGCCCGATCGGCGTCGCCGCGCTCGCCTCCGACGTCACCGGGCGCCGCCGCGCCGAACGCGAGGCCGCCAACGCCCGGCGCAACCTCGCGCTGCTCAACGAGGCGGGCGCCCGCATAGGCAACTCCCTCGACCTGGAGACCACCGCCCGCACCCTCCTCGACGTCGCCGTCCCGCAGTTCTGCGACCTGGCCTCCGTCGACCTCTACCAGGGGCTGCTGGCCGGCGACGAGGCGCCGCCCGGGATGAGCGACGGCAGCGCGGAGCTGCGCCGCGTCGCGTTCTCCAGCGCCGTCTCCGACGCGCCGCTGGCCACCATGGCCTGTTGTCCCGAGGGCAGCCCGGTCGCGGTCGGCGCGGTCCACCGCTATCCCTTCAACTCTCCGTGCGCGGGCGCGCTGCGCACCGCCCAGGCGCAGATCGTTCCGGGCCGGGAGGGCGAGGAGGGCCGCGAGCTGGGCGCCGTGGTGCACTCCACGCTCGCCGTGCCGATGGTCGCCCGGGACACCGTCGTCGGCCTGGTGCAGTTCTCCCGGACGAAGGGCAGCGAGCCGTTCGGGGAGCGGGACACCGCGCTCGCCGTGGAGCTGGCGGCCCGCGCCGCGGTCTGCATCGACAACGCCCGGCTCTACCGCCGCGAGCACGAGCGCGCGCTGATGCTCCAGCGCAGCCTGCTGCCGCCCGGCGACCCGGAGGCCGCGGGCCTCGACATCGCCTGCCGCTATCTGCCGGGCACCACCGCCACCGAGGTCGGCGGCGACTGGTTCGACGTCATCGAGCTGCCCGGCCACCGCACCGCGCTGGTCGTCGGCGACGTCATGGGCCGCGGGCTGCGCGCCGCCGTCGCCATGGGCGAGCTGCGCACCGCCGTCCGCACGCTGGCCCTCCTCGACCTGGAACCGGCCGAGGTGCTGGCCGCGCTGGACGAGGTCGCCCGCGGTCTCGGCGGTGGCGAGGGCCGCGGCGGCAAGCGCTCCGCGGCCGGCCGCTCCCCGGCCCCCGGCGTCCCGCACGCCGCCGGGACCGCCGATCTCTCCGAGGTCTACCTCGCCACCTGCGTCTACGCCGTCTACGACCCGATCAGCCGCCGTGCCACCTTCGCCAACGCCGGGCATCTGCCGCCGGTGCTGGTCGAGGAGGGCGCGGAGGCGGCGTTGCTGGACGTCCCGCCGGGCATGCCGCTGGGCGTGGGCGGCGAGCCGTTCGAGGAGACCGAGGTGGAGCTGGCGGACGGCGCGCTGCTCGCCCTCTACACCGACGGCCTGGTGGAATCCCGCGACCATCCGCTGGACGAGGGGCTGGAGGCGTTCCGCGGCGCGCTCGACGCCGACCGGCCGCTGGAGGACGCCTGCGACCACGTCCTGTCCACCCTGGACACCTCGCACGGCGAGGACGACATCGCGCTGCTGATGGCCCGGGTGCACGGGCTGCCCAAGGACGCGGTGGGGGACTGGAGCCTGGCGCCGGAGGCCCGGTCGGTGGCGCGGGCCCGGGAGCTGGCCCGCGACCAGCTGACCGACTGGGGCCTCACGGAGCTGGTGGACACCACCGAGCTGCTCGTCAGCGAGCTGGTCACCAACGCGCTGCGGCACGGCCACGGCGAGATCCGGCTGCGGCTGCTGCGCGACCGTTCACTGGTGTGCGAGGTGTGGGACGCCGACCTCGCCCAGCCGCGCCGCCGCCGCGCCCGCGACACCGACGAGGGCGGCCGCGGGCTCCAGCTGGTCGGCCTGCTCAGCGCGGGCTGGGGCAGCAGACGCACCCCGCGCGGCAAGACCGTCTGGTTCGAACTCGCCCTGCCGGACGGGGACCACCCGGCGCCGGATCCGACCGAGGCGCTGCTCAGCATGTTCTGAGCGGCGGGCCGCCTCCCGTGCGGGGCGGCTCGCCGCGTACGGGACGGGCCCCGGCCCGGGCTCCGACGGCCGCGGTGCTTCTCGCATACGGCCCGACGTCCCGCGTCCGGGCCGCGGACGCCCGCGCCCCGGCCCGGGGCTCCCGGGTCCGGGCCCCCGCTCCCGCCCGGCTCAGGGCGCGTGCCGGTCCTTGGCGCCCAGGCCCTCGTCCTCCGCGTCGGACCACAGGGCGCTGTCGTACGGGGTGTCGGGGACGGGGACGACGCGGTCGTCGCCGGGCCCGGTGGCGCGGGCCGTGCCGGTGGCGGCGCGGAGCAGGCGCAGGCTGTCGCCCAGATGGTCGGTGTCGGTGCGCACCCGGCGGATGTCGAGGCCGTCGCCGAGCCGCCGCTCCAGCCGCTCCACGGCCCGTGCCAGCTCGTCCAGGGTGCGTTCGGCCGCCGTCAGCTCGTCGTGCAGGGACATGGTCCGCCCTCTCTGCCGAAAACGTCTCCGGAAAGGCCGCCGGCGCCGGGGCGAGGTCTCCGGAGCGCGGGGACGACCTCCTCTGTCCCGAGTGTCCCGCGTCGCGGTGGGGCGGGAAAGGCGGGACGGGCGCCGCGGCCGCCGCCCCGCCTCCCGGCCGCCCCGTCCCGCTCTTCCGCCGGGCGGGTGGCCTTGCCCCGGGGCGCCGCCGTGTCGGGCGGCCGGGCCGTCCCGGGTCGCCTTCAGTGGGTGCCATAGATGTGATGAGCAGCCAAGTGGGCCGGACGTGTCGCGGCACGCTCGGCGCGGCGTCGGCGAGCCCCGGAGGTAACTGCCATGACCGACCACGTCAGACCAGGCCGCGCCGTGCGCCGCGCCGCCCTCCTCGCGGCGGGGGTGCTGGCGCTGCCGGTCCTGGCCGGGTGCGCGGACGACGACGGGGGCGGCGGCGCGGGCCTCGCCCAGGACATCGCGGCGGCGCCGCGCGGCCGGGTCGCCAACGGCGGCACCGTCCGCTGGGCCGTCGACGCGCTGCCCGGCACCCTCAACGCCTTCCACACCGACGCCGACGCGGCAACCGCGCAGGTCACCGGCGCCGTCCTGCCGCAGCTGTTCACCCTCGACCGCACCGGCACCCCGCAGCGCAACGCCGACTACCTCACCGCCGCCGACGTCACCAAACGCGAGCCCCGGCAGGTCGTCGTCTACAAGCTCAACCCCAAGGCCCGCTGGAGCGACGGCCGCCCGATCGGCGCCGCCGACTTCGTCGCCCAGTGGAAGGCGCTGCGCGGCACCGACCACGCGTACTGGACCGCCCGCAACGCCGGATACGACCGCATCGCGCAGGTCGAGCAGGGCGCCCGGCCGCACGAGGTCAAGGTCACCTTCGCCCGGCCCTACGCGGACTGGCAGGCGCTGTTCTCCCCGCTCTACCCGAAGTCCGTCATGGAGAACGCCGACGACTTCAACGACGGCGCCCGCGACCGGCTCCCGGTGACCGCCGGACCGTTCGCCGTCGGCGACCGGAACTCCGACGACGGCACCCTCACCCTGGAGCGCGACCGCCACTGGTGGGGCGCGCCCGCCAAGCTCGACCGGCTGGAGCTGCGCGCCGTGCCGCGCGGGAAGCGGGCCGAGGCGCTCAGCTCCGGGGACGTCGACGTCGCGGAGGTCGACGCGGCGGTCGCGAAGAAGATCGACGAGGCGGGGGGCGGCGCCGGGCCCGCCGGGGTCCCCAAGAGCGTCCACGCGGGCAACGCGGGCGCCCAGGCCGCGGGCGGCGAGGACACCCCGCGCGGCGAGGTCGCCGCCGACGCCGTGCGCGCCCAGGCCGCCGCCCGCGGCTCCGAGGCGGCGCGCGCCGAGGCCCGGGCCGCCGCCGCCCGCAAGACGCTGCGCGGCTACACCGTCCGCCGCGCCCTGCAGCCCGCCTACACCCAGCTCGCGCTGAACGGCGGCAGCGGGCCGCTCGCCGACAACCGGGTGCGGCGCGCGGTGGCCCGCGCCATCGACCGCCAGGCCCTCGCCGACACCGTCCTCAAGCCGCTGCGGCTGCCCGCCACGACGCCCGGCAGCCATCTGCTGCTGGCCGGGCAGGAGGGGTACGCCGATCACAGCGACGCCGTCGGCGGTACGGACACCGACGCCGCGAAGACGCTGCTCGCGGACGCCGGCTGGCGTTCGGGCCGGCAGGCGCAGTCCTCGCCGCAGCCCGCGAACGGCGATGCGCAGGCCGGTCACGGCGGCGCCCCCGGCGACATGGCGGCGGGCGGCCCGGGGAAGGCGGGCGAGCAGATCGCGGCGCAGGCGCCGGCGGTGAAGAAGGCCGGCAGGCCGCTCACCCTGCGCTTCGTCGTGCCGGACGGCCCCGGCTCCGCCGAGCTGCGCACCGTCGGCCACCGGATCGCCACGATGCTCTCCCGGATCGGCATCGCCACCGCCGTCCAGAAGGTCGCCGGCGACAGCTTCTTCCAGGACCACATCGAGGCCGGCGACTACGACCTCGCGCTCTACTCCTGGCCGGGCTCCGCCTACCCGTCGACCGACGCCCGGCCGGTCTACGCCAAGCCGCAGCCCGCGCCGGACGGCTCGCTCAGCGTCGGGCAGAACTACACCCGCGTCGGCTCCGACCGCGTCGACCAGCTCTTCGACGAGGCGGTCTCCGACCTCGACCCGAAGGCCGCGCGGGAGGCGCTGAACAAGGCCGATGCCCGGATCTGGGCGGCGGCCGGCTCGATCCCGCTCTACCAGCGGCCCGAGCTGGTCGCCACGAAGAAGTCCCTCGTCAACATCGGCTCCTTCGGCTTCGCCGCCCCGCGCTTCCAGGACATCGGCTACGCGAAGTGAGCCCCGGCCCGCCGCCGCGCCGCCGCACCGGCTGACGGCGCGGCGGCGCGCGGGTGGAATCCGGTCGGCGAGAGCCCGGACAATCGGTGAGAACGTGCAGGTCAGGGCGGGTGCGAGCGGGCTGGGGCGGCCGAAGCCGCGACAGCCACGTACCATGGGGTGAGGCCGTGGCTTCTCATGCCCGGCAGGCGCGCGTGCCGGACCGTACGCGCCGCCCACCACGATTCCGGGAGAAGCGCCGCAAGTGCCCACGCGCCACGACATCCGTAACGTCGCCATCGTCGCCCACGTCGACCACGGCAAGACGACCATCGTCGACGCCATGCTCAAGCAGGCGGGGGCCTTCGCCGCTCACCAGCTCGACTCCGTCGACGACCGGGTCATGGACTCCAACGACCTGGAGCGCGAGAAGGGCATCACCATTCTCGCGAAGAACACCGCGGTCAAGTACCACCCCAAGGACGGTGGCGAGCCGATCACGATCAACATCATCGACACCCCCGGCCACGCCGACTTCGGCGGCGAGGTCGAGCGTGGTCTGTCGATGGTGGACGCGGTCGTCCTGCTGGTCGACGCCTCCGAGGGCCCGCTGCCGCAGACCCGCTTCGTGCTGCGCAAGGCGCTGGCCCAGCGGCTGCCCGTCATCCTCTGCATCAACAAGACGGACCGCCCCGACTCGCGGATCGACGAGGTCGTCAACGAGACCTATGACCTCTTCCTCGACCTGGACGCCGACGAGGACCAGATCGAGTTCCCGATCGTCTACGCGTGCGGCCGTGACGGCATCGCGTCGCTGACCAAGCCGGAGGACGGCACCGTCCCGGCGGACTCCACCAACCTGGAGCCGTTCTTCTCCACGCTGCTGCAGCACGTCCCGGCGCCGGAGTACGACGAGAGCGCCCCGCTCCAGGCCCACGTCACCAACCTCGACGCGGACAACTTCCTCGGCCGTATCGCGCTGCTCCGTGTCGAGCAGGGCGAGCTGCGCAAGGGCCAGACCGTGGCCTGGATGAAGCGCGACGGCTCGGTGCAGAACGTCCGCATCACCGAGCTGATGATGACGGAGGCGCTGACCCGCAAGCCCGCCGAGGTCGCCGGTCCCGGTGACATCTGCGCGGTCGCCGGTATCCCCGACATCATGATCGGCGAGACGCTGGCCGACCCGGAGAACCCGGTCGCGCTGCCGCTGATCACGGTCGACGAGCCCGCCATCTCGATGACCATCGGCACCAACACCTCGCCGCTGGTCGGCCGCGGCGGCACCGGCAAGGGCGCGGACGCCAAGTCCGCGGTCAAGGACCGCAAGGTCACCGCCCGCCAGGTCAAGGACCGCCTCGACCGCGAGCTGATCGGTAACGTCTCGCTGCGCGTCCTGGACACCGAGCGCCCCGACGCCTGGGAGGTGCAGGGCCGCGGTGAGCTGGCGCTGGCCATCCTGGTCGAGCAGATGCGCCGGGAGGGCTTCGAGATGACCATCGGCAAGCCGCAGGTGGTCACCAAGCAGGTCGACGGCAAGACCCACGAGCCGGTCGAGCGCATGACGGTCGACGTGCCCGAGGAGCACATGGGCGCGGTCACCCAGCTCATGGGCACCCGCAAGGGCCGGATGGACAACATGTCCAACCACGGCTCCGGCTGGGTCCGCATGGAGTTCGTCGTCCCCTCGCGCGGTCTGATCGGCTTCCGCACGGAGTTCCTGACCAACACCCGCGGCACCGGCATCGCCCACTCCATCCACGAGGGCCACGAGCCGTGGTTCGGCGAGCTGAAGACCCGTAACAACGGTTCGCTGGTCGCCGACCGCTCCGGTGCGGTCACCGCGTTCGCGATGACCAACCTCCAGGAGCGCGGTGTGCTCTTCACCGAGCCGGGCACCGAGGTGTACGAGGGCATGATCGTCGGCGAGAACTCCCGCGCCGACGACATGGACGTCAACATCACCAAGGAGAAGAAGCTCACCAACATGCGCTCCTCCTCCGCCGACTCCTTCGAGGCGATCGTCCCGCCGCGGAAGCTCTCCCTGGAGCAGTCCCTGGAGTTCTGCCGCGACGACGAGTGCGTCGAGGTCACCCCGGAGGCGGTCCGTATCCGCAAGGTCGTCCTCGACCAGAAGGAGCGCGGCCGCACCGCGTCGCGCGCCAAGCGCTGACGCACCGCTCATCCGACGAAGCGCCCCGCGGGACTCCGGTCCGGCGGGGCGCTTCGCCGTGTGCGGGGACGGCCGCCGGTCCGGGAGCGCGGCAGCTTTTACCGCTGTGAATTGATCTTGTCAACGGTGGCTGGACCTCGACGCTTTGGTGCGATGTCCGTTATTCGGAACACTGCTCCAGTGACATTGCCCACCTCGTCCCTTTCCTGCACGTGTGGATAGTTTGCTTTGTCCGAATTTCGAACTGCATCAGTGGGATATGTGACCTAATCGAGACCATTTACGCGTGGTTTATGGCCGGAACGTGACTGAGACTGGGCGGTATTGAGCTCGGGTCAATGGGTCATGCGCCGTAAGAAGCGCCGACTCACGAGCATCGGGGGCTGGTTGCGGACTGTCAGGGGTGTCAGTCGCGCCGGCTCCTTTCCATATCGAGAAATGGACTCATGAGGAGGCAATCCCATGCGCGGTGCCAAGAGCGCCACCTGGGTCGCAGGAGCGATAGTCGTGGCCCTGGGGGCCACGGCCTGTGGCGGCGGCAGCAGTGCGAGCGCCGAACCGGGCGTCGTCCGGGCCAACTGGGGTGACCCGCAGAACCCGCTGGAGCCCGCCAACACCAACGAGGTGCTCGGCGGCAAGGTCCTCGACATGATCTTCAGCAACCTGAAGAGCTACGACCCGAAGACCGGCGAGGCGAAGAACGACGTCGCGCAGTCCATCGACACCAAGGACCAGCAGACCTTCACCATCAAGGTGAAGAAGGGCGAGAAGTTCTCCAACGGCGAGCCGGTGACGGCCCGTTCGTTCGTCGACGCCTGGAACTACGGCGCGCTCGCCACCAACGCCCAGAAGAACTCGTACTTCTTCGCCGACATCAAGGGCTACGACAAGGTCGCGCCCGCCGAGGGCAAGCCGACCGCGAAGACCCTCTCTGGCCTCAAGGTCGTCGACGACCACACCTTCACCGTCACGCTGACCGAGAAGATGTCGACCTGGCCGCTGCGCCTGGGCTACAAGGCGTTCGCGCCGCTGCCCAAGACGTTCTTCAGCGACCACGACGGCTACCTCGCCAAGCCCGTCGGCAACGGCCCGTACGCCGTGGACTCGTACGACAAGGGCAAGCAGATGAAGCTCGTCCCCAACACGCACTACGCCGGGGACGACAAGCCGCAGAACAAGGGCGTGCTGCTCAAGGTCTACACCGACTCCAACGCCGCCTACGCGGACCTGCAGTCCGGCAACCTCGACGTCGACGACGACGTGCCCGCCGAGCAGATCCGCAACGCCAAGTCGGACCTCAAGGGCCGCTACCTCTCGCAGCCCGCCGGCGTGAACCAGGTCGTCACCTTCCCGCTGTACAAGGACAGCTGGAACAAGCCGGGCATGGAGAAGGTCCGCAAGGGCCTGTCCATGGCGATCGACCGCAAGGCGATCACCGAGAAGGTCTACAACGGCACCCGCACCCCGGCCACCGACCTGACCTCGCCCGTCCTCGGCGACGCCAACGGCTACAGCAAGGACATCTGCGGCGACACCTGCACGTACAACCCCACCGAGGCGAAGAAGCTGATCAAGGAGGGCGGCGGCCTTCCCGGCGGGAAGATGACCATCAGCTACAACGCCGACAAGGACTCCCACAAGCAGTGGGTGGACGCCGTCTGCAACAGCATCAACACCGTGCTGGGCGACGACAAGGCGTGCGTCGGCAACCCCGTCGGCACCTTCGGTGACTTCCGCAACCAGATCACCAAGCAGGAGATGGTCCAGCCGTTCCGCGCGGGCTGGCAGATGGACTACCCGCAGATCGAGAACTTCCTGACCCCGCTGTACGCGACCGGCGGCGCCTCCAACGACGCCAAGTTCAGCGACCCGAAGTTCGACGCCCTGCTGAAGCAGGCCGGCGCCGAACCGGACGTCAAGAAGGCCACCGACCTCTACAAGCAGGCCGAGAAGATCGTCCTCGACCAGGCCGTCAGCATCCCGCTCTGGTACCAGAACGGCACCGCCGGCTGGTCCGAGCACGTCTCCGGCGTCCAGCTGAACGCCTTCAGCCTCCCGGTCTTCACCCAGATCAAGGTCAAGGGCTGACCCGACGCGGCCACCTGTGAGAGGCCGGCGGGCACCAACTGCCCGCCGGTCTCCCGGGGTTGGCCCCGCCTGCGAGAACACACCCGCTCACGGCGGCAGGAGCAGCCGGCCACGCCCGCGACCACCCGGTCCCGGGCGCGCCCCCGGCCGCCCCCGCGTCGGCGTTTCCTGGAGGACACATGGGGCGCTACGTCATCCGACGCCTGCTCCAGATGGTGCCCGTCTTCATCGGCACCACTTTCTTGATCTTCGTCATGGTCTACGCACTCGGCGACCCCGTCGCCGCGATGTTCGGAGACCGGACGCCCGATCCGGCCACCGCCGCCCAGATCCGGGAATCCCTGCACCTGAACGACCCGCTCTGGAGCCAGTACCTCCAGTACATGGCCGGCATCTTCCGCGGCGACTTCGGCACCGCCTTCAACGGCACGCCGGTCGCCGAACTGATGGGCTCGGCCTTCCCCAACACCATCAAGCTGACGCTGGTGGCCTTCGCCATCGAGGTCGTCGTCGGCGTCGGGCTCGGCATCGTCGCCGGGATGCGCCGCGGCCGCCTCGTCGACACCGGCGTACTGGTCTTCACCCTGCTGGTGATCTCCATCCCGACGTTCGTCACCGGCTATCTGCTCCAGTACTTCATCGGCGTGAAGCTCGCCTGGGCCGCTCCGGCGGTCTCCAATGACGTGGCCTTCGGCGAACTGCTGCTGCCCGGCATCGTGCTGGCCGGCGTCTCCCTCGCCTACGTCGCCCGCCTCACCCGGACGTCGATCGCCGAGAACATCCGCTCCGACTACATCCGCACCGCCACCGCCAAGGGCCTGCCCCGGCGGCGCGTCGTCGGGGTGCACCTGCTGCGCAACTCGCTGATCC
Organism: Streptomyces sp. NPDC000404; assembly: GCF_040300365.1. NCBI lineage: Bacteria > Bacillati > Actinomycetota > Actinomycetes > Kitasatosporales > Streptomycetaceae > Streptomyces > Streptomyces sp. NPDC000404. Next base: position 38,333 of record NZ_JBEPDN010000005.1, read on the forward strand.
CCGTGATCACCTTCCTCGGCACCGACATCGGCGCCCTGATGGGCGGCGCCATCGTCACCGAGCGGATCTTCAACATCCAGGGCGTCGGCTACCAGCTCTACCAGGGCATCCTGCGGCAGAACGCGCCCACCGTCGTCGGCTTCGTGACCATCCTCGTGGTCGTCTTCCTCGCCGCCAACCTGATCGTCGACCTGCTCTACGCGGTCCTGGACCCGAGGATCCGTTATGCCTGAGATCACCGAACAGGCCCCCGCGACCGCATCCGAGACGGCGGCCGTGCCCGAGGCGGCGGCCGCACCGCGCAGCCTGTGGGGCGACGCCTGGCGCGACCTGCGCCGCAACCCGATCTTCTACCTCTCCGCCGTCCTCATCCTCTTCCTGGTCCTGATCTCGATCTGGCCGGGCCTGCTGACCGGCACCAGCCCCTACGCCTGCGACCTCGGCCGCTCCCAGCAGGGCCCGGCCCCGGGCCACCCCTTCGGCTTCACCACCCAGGGCTGCGACGTGTACGCCCGCACGGTGTACGGGGCCCGCGCCTCCGTCGTCGTCGGCATCTGCACCACCCTGCTCGCCGCCGTCCTCGGCTGCGTCTTCGGCGGGCTCGCCGGGTTCTTCGGCGGCTGGTGGGACGCGGTGCTCTCGCGGATCGGCGACATCTTCTTCGGCATCCCGGTGCTGCTCGGCGGCATCGTCTTCCTCTCCGTCATCAAGGGCGGCTCGATCTTCACCGTCGTGCTGCTGATGGCGGTCCTGGGCTGGCCGCAGATCGCCCGTATCGCGCGCTCGGCGGTCATCTCCGCCAAGCAGCAGGACTACGTCCAGGCGGCCCGCGCGCTCGGGGCGAGCACCCCGCGGATGCTGCTGCGGCACATCGCGCCCAACGCGCTCGCGCCCGTCATCGTCGTGGCGACCATCGCGCTCGGTACGTACATCTCGCTGGAGGCGACGCTCTCGTTCCTCGGCGTCGGCCTCAAGCCGCCGACGGTCTCCTGGGGCATCGACATCTCGTCCGCCGCCACCCAGATCCGTAACGCGCCGCACATGCTGCTGTGGCCGGCGGGGGCGCTGAGCATCACGGTGCTGGCGTTCATCATGCTCGGCGACGCGGTCCGCGACGCCCTCGACCCCAAGCTGCGCTGAGGGAGGCGTACATGACCACCGAGAAGAAGCAGGCCGTCCCCGCGCCGCGCGCCGGGGAGCAGGCGGACACCCCGCTGCTCCAGGTCCGCGATCTGCACGTCGAATTCCACACCCGCGACGGCGTCGTCAAGGCCGTCAACGGCGTCAACTACAGCGTGTCGGCGGGCGAGACGCTGGCCGTGCTCGGCGAGTCCGGGTCCGGAAAGTCCGTCACCGCCCAGGCGATCATGGGCATCCTCGACATGCCCCCGGCGAAGATCCCGCGCGGCGAGATCCGCTTCCGGGGCGAGGACATGCTCGCGATGTCCGCCGACGCCCGCCGCCGGCTGCGCGGCGCCAAGATCGCGATGATCTTCCAGGACGCGCTCTCCTCGCTGAACCCGGTGCTGACCGTCGGCTACCAGCTCGGCGAGATGTTCCGCGTCCACCAGGGCCTGTCGAAGAAGGCGGCGCTGGCCAAGGCCGTCGAGCTGATGGACCGGGTCAAGATCCCCGCCGCGCGGAGCCGGGCGGGCGACTTCCCGCACCAGTTCTCCGGCGGTATGCGTCAGCGCATCATGATCGCGATGGCGCTGGCCCTGGAGCCCGATCTGATCATCGCGGACGAGCCGACCACCGCGCTCGACGTCACCGTCCAGGCCCAGGTCATGGACCTGCTGGCGGAGCTGCAGGCCGAGTACCACATGGGCCTCATCCTCATCACCCACGACCTCGGCGTGGTCGCCGACGTCGCCGACAAGATCGCGGTGATGTACGCGGGCCGGATCGTCGAGACCGCGCCCGTCCACGAGCTGTACAAGAACCCGGCGCACCCCTACACCCGCGGCCTGCTGGACTCCATCCCGCGCCTGGACCACAAGGGCCGGGAGCTGTATGCGATCAAGGGTCTGCCGCCCAACCTCCTGAACATCCCGCAGGGCTGCGCCTTCCACCCGCGCTGCCCCAAGGCGCAGGACCTGTGCCGTACGGACACCCCGGCACTGCACACCCTCGGCGAAGGCCGCCGCAGCGCCTGCCACTTCTGGAAGGAGACGGTCAATGGCTGAGCCGGTCAAGGCGGTTGCCGCGGACGGCCGTGAGCCGATCCTCCAGGTCCGCGGCCTCGTCAAGCACTTCCCGCTCACCCGCGGGGTGCTGGTGAAGAAGCAGGTCGGCGCGGTGAAGGCGGTCGACGGCGTCTCCTTCGACCTCTACCGCGGCGAAACCCTGGGCATCGTGGGGGAGTCCGGCTGCGGCAAGTCGACCGTCGCCAAGCTGCTGATGAACCTGGAGCGGGCCACCGCCGGTGAGGTCTTCTACCGTGGCGAGGACATCACCAAGCTGTCGGGGCGGGCCCTCAAGGCCGTCCGCCGCAACATCCAGATGGTGTTCCAGGACCCGTACACCTCGCTGAACCCGCGGATGACCGTCGGCGACATCATCGGTGAGCCCTTCGAGATCCACCCGGAGGTGGCACCCAAGGGCGACCGGCGGCGCAAGGTGCAGGAACTCCTCGACGTCGTCGGGCTCAACCCGGAGTACCTCAACCGCTATCCGCACCAGTTCTCCGGCGGCCAGCGCCAGCGCATCGGCATCGCCCGCGGCCTCGCGCTCAACCCGGAGATCATCATCTGCGACGAGCCGGTCTCCGCCCTCGACGTCTCCGTCCAGGCGCAGGTGGTCAACCTGATGGCCCGGCTCCAGAAGGAGTACGACCTCAGCTACCTCTTCATCGCCCACGACCTGTCGATCGTCCGGCACATCTCCGACCGGGTCGGCGTGATGTACCTGGGGCGGATGGCGGAGATCGGCACCGACGCCGAGATCTACGACCATCCGACGCACCCGTACACCCAGGCGCTGCTGTCGGCGGTGCCGGTGCCCGACCCCGAGGCGCGTGAGGGCCGCGACCGGATCATCCTCACCGGCGATGTGCCGTCCCCGGCCGACCCGCCGTCCGGCTGCCGCTTCCGCACCCGCTGCTGGAAGGCCGAGGAGCGGTGCGCGACCGAGACGCCGGAGCTGGCCGTGCCCGCCCGCTTCCGCGACGCGGCGTCCCCGGCGGCCCACCCCTCGGCCTGCCACTTCGCGGAGGTCCGGGACGTGGTGGGGGCGGCGTAGCGCCGTTGCTCGCGGCTTCGGGCCGGGCCCCGCGGAGCGCGCGGGGACCGGCCCGAAGCGTGTGCGGAGTCCGGCCCGAAGTGCGTGCAGGGGGCGGCCGCGCCCCTTCAGTTGTCGCGCGGGACGACGCGGACCCAGGTGCGGTCGGCGGTGAGGTAGCGGTCGACGGCGAGTCCGGCGCCGGCCAGGGCCGCGTCGAACGCCTCGTCGGTCAGCGGGCAGGACAGGAACGTCTGTGTCCAGCGCGCGTCGGCGAAGTCGTACTCGACGTGCACCGAGCGCACGCCCGGGCGCACCGGCTCGGAGGAGACCACCCGGATCAGCCCGCCGTCGACGCGGCGCTCGGCCGGGAGCCCGTCGTGCCGGCCGGGCGCCTCGCGCTGGATGAGCACACAGCCGTCGTCCTTCACATGGCGGCGGCAGGTCGCCAGTATCCCGTCGCGCACGCCCGGGCCCGCGGCGTGGACGAGGAACGAGGCGAGCAGGACGACGTCGAAGCGGGCGTCCAGGGTCAGTTCCTCGATGGCGCTACGGACCGTCCCGGCGCCGCTGATACGTTCCAGCATCTGCGGGGACTCGTCCACGGCGGTGACCGCGAAGCCGCGGTGGACCAGTGGATGCGTCATCCGCCCGGTGCCGGCGCCCAGTTCCAGAATGCTGGACGCGGGGCGTACCGCGCCCGCGATGATGTCCGGCTCCTCGCCCACCGGCAGCCGCTCGTACAGCTCGACCGCGCAGCCGTCCGGGGTGATCGGCCCCGGCCCGCTGCCCTTGTATCCCTCGCGCACCCGCTGCTCCATCGCCACATCGCAACACAGCGCTACCGGCGGCGAAAGGGGCCTTTCCGGACAGGGCGGGCCGCGCGCCGGAGTGCGCGGGGGCGGATGCGGACGCGCGCGGACGGCGGAGGGCGCCGGGAGCGGCGGGTGCGCGGGGCGGCCGGTTGGTCCGTCCGGGGGCGGGACCAGCGGCCGGACGGGTTCCGGCGGGGCGGTCCGGCGCGGGGCCCAGGGAGCGGAGCCGGGGCCCGCCGGTGTCCGAACGCCCGATCGGCGCGCCGCCCGGCCGCCGCGCACATGGGCGGATTTCGCGCCCCACGGAGCAATGCGCACGGCCGCCGGAGTGCAGTACATCCCGCTGTGGGCTCTTATGTGGTCTACGGGTGGCCGGAGAGCTGAGGAGGCGCCGCATGCGGGGAGCCAAGCGCGCGAAGTGGGGCGTGTGTGCCGTGTCCGTCGCCCTGGCGGCGTCCGCCTGCGGCGGCGGGGTCGACACCCGAGGATCGGGCGCCGCCGGCATCGTCAGCTCCTCCTGGGGAGACCCGCAAAACCCCCTCGAACCGGCCAACACCAACGAGGTCCAGGGCGGCAAGGTCCTGGAGATGATCTTCCGGGGGCTGAAGCGGTACAACCCGAGGACCGGCGCCGCGGAGAACGTCCTCGCCGACCGCATCGAGACCACCGACTCCCGGCACTTCACCGTCACCCTCAAGCCCGGCTGGACCTTCAGCAACGGCGAGAAGGTCACCGCGAAATCCTTCGTGGACGCCTGGAACTACGGCGCGCTGCTCGACAACCGGCAGAAGAACGCGCCCTTCTTCCAGTACATCGAGGGCTTCGATGCCGTCCACCCGGAGAACGGCAAACCGACGGCGAAAACCCTCTCCGGCCTCAAGGTCGTCAGTCCCGTGAAATTCACCGTCGACCTGAACCAGAAATTCTCCAGCTGGCCCGACACCCTCGGCTACAGCGCCTTCATGCCGCTGCCGCGGACGTTCTACACCCACCACGACGCCTGGGTGAAAAAGCCCGTCGGCAACGGTCCCTACGCCGTGGAGTCCTACACCAAGGGCTCGGTGATGAAGCTGCGGAAATGGGGCGGGTACCCGGGCGCCGACAAAGCCCGCAACGGCGGCATCGACCTCCAGGTCTACACCGACAACAACACCGCCTACACCGACCTCCAGGCGGGCAACCTCGACCTCGTCGACGACATTCCCGCCACCCAGCTCAAGAACGTCCACGCCGATCTCGGCGACCGCTACATCAACCAGCCCGCGGGCGTCATCCAGACCCTCACCTTCCCGATGTACGACAAGCGGTGGAACAAGAAGAACGGCGACAAACTCCGCCGCGGTATCTCCATGGCCATCGACCGCGCCTCGATCACCAGGGAAATCTTCCGGAACACCCGCACCCCCGCCACCGACTGGACCTCACCCGTCCTCGGCGCCAAGGGCGGATTCCAGGACGGTGTCTGCGGCGAAGCCTGCGAATTCCGCGCCGCACAGGCGAAAGCGCTGGTCAAGGAGGGCGGCGGGCTGCCGGGCGGCCATATGACCATCGCCTACAACGCCGACACCGGATCTCACAAGGACTGGATCGACGCGATCTGCAACAGCATCAACAACGCCCTCGACAACGACAAGGCCTGCGTCGGCGCCCCCGTCGGCACCTTCGCCGACTTCCGCAACCGCATCACCTCCGAAAAGATGACGGGACCGTTCCGCGCCGGCTGGCAGATGGACTACCCGCTCATCCAGAACTTCCTCCAGCCGATGTACTACTCCAAAGCCTCCTCCAACGACGGCAAATACAGCAACCCGAAGTTCGACAAACTCGTCAACGAGGCGAACGCCGCGACGGACCACAAGGAAGCCATCAAGAAATTCCAGGACGCCGAACGCGTCCTCGCCACGGACATGCCGGCCATTCCGCTCTGGTACCAGAACGGCAACGGCGGCTACTCCGACCGGATCGGCAATGTGGCGCTGAACCCCTTCAGCGTCCCCGTCTACAACGAGATCACGGTCCACTGACCCAGAACCCGGAGCCCTCATGGGACGCTATGTGATCCGGCGACTGCTCCAGATGATCCCGGTGTTCATCGGCAGCACGCTCCTGATCTTCCTCATGGTGTACGCCCTGGGCGACCCGGTGGCCGCACTCTTCGGCGACCGGGCGCCCGACCCGGCCACCGCCGCCCAGATCCGCGCCGATCTCTATCTCGACCAGCCGCTGTGGAAGCAGTATCTGCACTACATGGCGCAGATCTTCCAGGGGAATTTCGGCACCGCCTTCAACGGTATGCCCGTCACCGAACTCATGGCCGCCGCCTTTCCCGTCACGCTGCGGCTCACCCTCGTCGCCATCGTCATCGAAATGGTCGTGGGAATCGTCCTCGGCGTCTTCAGCGGACTGCGGCGCGGTCACGCCGTCGACACCACCGTGCTGATCTTCACCCTCGTGGTGGTCTCCATCCCGACCTTCGTCAGCGGCTATGTCCTGCAATTCCTCTTCGGCGTGAAATGGAACTGGGTCAAACCCGCCGTCTCCACCGACGCCCCGCTGAACGAACTCCTGCTCCCCGGGCTCGTCCTGGCGCTGGTCTCCCTCGCCTACGTCACCCGGCTCACCCGCACCTCCCTCGCGGAGAACGCCCGCGCCGACTACGTCCGCACCGCCGTCGCCAAGGGGCTGCCGCGCCGCCGCGTCGTCACCCGCCATCTGCTGCGCAACTCGCTGATCCCGGTGGTCACCTTCATCGGCACCGACATCGGCGCGCTCATGGGCGGCGCCATCGTCACCGAGCGCATCTTCAACATCCACGGCGTCGGATTCCAGCTCTACCAGGGCATCCTGCGCCAGAACTCGCCCACCGTCGTCGGCTTCGTGACCATCCTCGTGCTGGTCTTCCTCGTCGCCAACCTCCTCGTCGACCTGCTCTACGCGGTCCTGGACCCGAGGATCCGCTATGCCTGACCCCTACGCGCCCAAAGAGGCCATCACCCACGGCGACGGCGGGCCCGCCGCGCTCGCCATCGGCGAGGCCGAATCCCTGGAACGGGCCCCCGGCGCCGGACCCGGCGGCGCCCCCACCGGCAAACCCCGCAGCCTGTGGAGCGACGCCGTCCGCGACCTGCGCCGCAACCCGGTCTTTGTGATCTCCGCGCTGATCATCCTGTTCCTGCTGGTCATCGCGGTCTGGCCGCAGCTGATCGCGGACGGCAACCCGTACCGCGCCGACCTCGCCAAGGCCCAGGCGGGACCGGAGCCCGGCCACCCCTTCGGCTACGACACCCAGGGCCGCGACGTCTACACCCGCGTCGTCTACGGCGCCCGCGCCTCCATCACCGTCGGCGTCTGCGCCACCGCCGGCGCCGCCCTGCTCGGCAGCCTCCTCGGCGGGCTCGCCGGGTTCTTCGGCGGCTGGTGGGACACGCTGCTCTCCCGGATCGCCGACATCTTCTTCGGCATCCCCGTCATCCTCGGCGGACTGGTCTTCCTCTCCGTCGTCACCAGCCCGACCGTCTGGCCGGTCGTCGGCTTCATCGTGCTGCTCGGCTGGCCGCAGATCGCCCGTATCGCCCGCGGCTCGGTGGTCACCGCCAAGCACAACGACTACGTCCAGGCGGCCCGCGCCCTCGGCGCCGGCAACGCCCGCACCCTGCTGCGGCACATCGCCCCCAACGCCGTCGCCCCGGTCATCGTCGTCGCGACCATCGCGCTCGGTACGTACATCTCGCTGGAGGCGACGCTGTCCTTCCTCGGCGCCGGACTGAAACCGCCCACCGTCTCCTGGGGCATCGACATCTCCGCCGCCTCCACCTCCATCCGCAACGCGCCGCACATGCTGCTGTGGCCGGCGGGGGCGCTGAGCATCACGGTGCTGGCGTTCATCATGCTCGGCGACGCGGTCCGCGACGCCCTCGACCCCAAACTGCGCTGAGGAGCGGGCAGATGACCAGCAGCGACAGCGTCACGGCGGCCCGCCCCGAATCCACCGGCACGGACGGGCCGCCCCTGCTCGACGTCCGCGACCTGAAGGTGGAGTTCCGCACCCGCGACGGCGTCGCCAAGGCGGTCAACGGCGTCAGCTACCGCGTCGCCGCCGGGCAGACCCTCGCCGTGCTCGGCGAATCCGGGTCCGGCAAGTCCGTCACCGCCCAGGCGATCATGGGCATCCTCGACTCCCCGCCCGGCTTCGTCACCGGCGGCGAGATCCGCTTCAAGGGCCGTGACCTGCTCACCCTCGGCCGCGAGGAACGCCGCCGGATCCGCGGCACCGGCATGGCGATGATCTTCCAGGACGCGCTCTCCGCGCTGAACCCGGTGATGTCCGTCGGCGCCCAGCTCGGCGAGATGTTCCAGGTCCACCGCGGAATGTCCCGCAAGGCCGCCCGCGCCGAGGCCGTCGAGCTGATGGAGCGGGTCAAGATCCCCGCCGCCAAGAGCCGGGTCGGCGACTATCCGCACCAGTTCTCCGGCGGTATGCGCCAGCGCATCATGATCGCGATGGCGCTGGCCCTGGAACCGGACCTGATCATCGCGGACGAGCCGACGACCGCGCTCGACGTCACCGTCCAGGCGCAGGTCATGGACCTGCTCGCGGAACTCCAGCGCGAGTACCACATGGGCCTCATCCTCATCACCCACGACCTCGGCGTGGTCGCCGACGTCGCCGACACCATCGCCGTCATGTACGCCGGGCGCATCGTCGAGACCGCCCCCGTCCACCACCTCTACCGGGCCCCCGCCCACCCCTACACCCGCGGCCTGCTGGACTCCATCCCGCGCCTGGACCACAAGGGCCGGGAGCTGTACGCGATCAAGGGCCTGCCGCCCAACCTGACCGCCATCCCGCCCGGCTGCCCCTTCCACCCCCGCTGCCCGCTCGCCCAGGACGTGTGCCGTACCGACCGGCCCCCGCTCCACGACGTGGCCCCGGGCCGCACCAGCGCCTGCCACTTCTGGAAGGAGACCCTCGATGGAGCCCGATGACCGGCCGGCCCCCGACGCCCTCCGCCCGCCGGGCGGCCCCGCCGGGAGCGCCGTGGGAGGAGCGGCGACGGGCCCCGCCACCGGGATCCCGGTGGCCGCGGTGCCGGCGGTGGACGGCGGGGCCGGCGGGAAGGCCGCGCCCGGCGAGCCGGTGCTGGAGATCCGGGGGCTCGTCAAACACTTCCCGCTCACCCGCGGCATCCTCTTCAAGAAGCAGGTCGGCGCGGTCAAGGCGGTCGACGGCATCGACTTCGACCTCCGCCGCGGCGAAACGCTCGGCATCGTGGGGGAGTCGGGCTGCGGTAAATCGACCGTCGCCAAGCTGCTGGTCGGCCTGGAACGCCCCACCGCCGGCCAGATCCGCTACCGCGGCGAGGACATCACCAAGCTGTCCGGCCGCGCCCTCAAGGCCGTCCGCCGCAACATCCAGATGGTCTTCCAGGACCCGTACACCTCCCTCAACCCCCGGATGACCGTCGGCGACATCATCGGCGAGCCGTACGAGATCCACCCGGAGGTGGCGCCGAAGGGCGACCGGCGGCGCCGGGTGCAGGAGTTGCTGGACGTGGTCGGGCTCAACCCGGAGTACGTCAACCGCTATCCGCATCAGTTCTCCGGCGGCCAGCGCCAGCGCATCGGCATCGCCCGCGGCCTCGCGCTCCGCCCCGAGATCATCGTCGCCGACGAACCGGTCTCCGCCCTGGACGTCTCCGTCCAGGCGCAGGTCATCAACCTGCTGGCGAAGCTCCAGAACACCTTCGACCTCAGCTATGTCTTCATCGCCCACGACCTCTCCGTCGTCCGCCACATCTCCGACCGCGTCGCCGTGATGTACCTCGGCAAGCTCGCCGAATCCGGCACCGACGAGCAGATCTACGACCACCCCACGCACCCCTACACCCAGGCGCTGCTCTCCGCGGTGCCGGTGCCCGACCCCGAGGCACGGGAGAGCCGCACCCGGATCCTGCTCACCGGGGACGTGCCGTCCCCCGCCGACCCGCCCTCCGGCTGCCATTTCCGCACCCGCTGCTGGAAGGCCCAGGACCTGTGCGCACAGCGGGTCCCGCCGCTGGAGGTCCCCCCACGCTTCGCCACCCCGGACGCGGGCCCGGCGGCCCACCCGTCGGCCTGCCACTTCGCGGAGGAGCGGAGGATCGTGCCGGGGGAGTGAGGTGGGGTGGGGCGGGAGTCGTGGGGCCGGGGCGCGTCCCGGGCGCCGGCGAGGCCACCGGCCTCAGCCCCGCGCCGCGCCACCGGCCTCAGCCCCAGGCGGCCACCGCCCCCTCAGTCAGTACCCATAAACCCCCAACTCCGTGATCGTCGCGAAGAGATGGCCCCAGATCTCCCGGGACGGTGCCTCCTCGTCCAGGGCCCGCGGGTCCAGCTCCGCCATCCGGAACTCGTAGTCGTACGCCGCGCCCGCCTCCTCGGGATACGGATCCCAACTCGCGCCCATGTAGCGGCGCAGGGACTCCAGGAAGACGGTGAACGTCTCGGCGTCCCGGGAGAAGAAGAAGTGCGGGTGGGTGGTGTCGCCCTCGGTGTGCAGCAGGCGTATCTCGCCGGTGGTGCGGTGCACGCAGACCGTGCCCGTCTCGGCGTGGCACAGCTCGAACACGCCCAGGACCAGCAGTTCCGGGTCGTCCGGCAGCGGCCGCAGGGTCTCGGCGGCGGTGAAGGAGACGACGCCGCCGGCCCACCAGGCGGGCAGCCCGACCTCCCGCAGGAACGTCCGGGTCGGCGCGTGCTCCAGGGCGGCGGGCAGGCCGTCCTCCGGTATGCGCCGTACGCCGCCGGGGCCGAAGGTGTCGTCCATGCGGGCGGCGGTGAGCGGGCCGTCCTCCTCCGGGGAGTCCAGTCCCCCGGGGCTGCCGTCCTCGGCGGAGGCGTACGAGGCACCGCCGGTCGGCCAGCCCTTCCGGATGGCGGCGTCGGCCCGCAGCACGGCGACGCCCCGCGCCTCCTGGAGGAGATACCGGCCCCCGGCGTCCAGCGGCTCGGGCTCCTCCCAGGTGGGCGGCACCGCCAGGGCCGGGTCCTCGTCCTCCGTGCCGAAGAGCCAGGGAAGGTCGCCGTCATCGGCCCGCAGCGGCTGCGCCGTGCCCGCGGGCGGCGCCGCCACCGGGGCGCCGGAGGCGAGGTCGAACCAGCGCCTGGAGCACCATAGGCCGGACACCTCCAGCACCTCCCGGCCCTCGTGGACATACGCCTGGGCGCCGCTGTCGCCGCTGAGGTTGGGGTGCGCGGTGTGATGGCCCACCGGCCGCCACCAGGCCCATTCCGTGCGCCACGGCATCCCCGGCTCGGCCGCCGCGATCCGCTCGGCATACCCGGCGCGCCCCAGCACCGTGGCGGCGAAGTGCAGCCAGGACGCGAACTCGGCGCGCACCACGGGCGCCCCGCCGAATATGGCCTCGGCCTGGCGGAACACCACCCGGCCGTCCTCCGCGGCGGCGGTGGCGCGCGGCGACGACGACAACTGCCCGCGGATCTGCGCGCGATCGGCGCGGAGCAGCAGGGCGGGGTCGGCGAGAACGGTGTCGAGCGTGGCGTCCGGAAGCGGCGTCCCGGCCGCGTGCGGCGTATCGGTCGTCATGCGGAGATCCTCGCAGCCACCACTGACAACCCGGCCGCACGCGAACGCCGACCCGGCCCCGCGGCCCGCTCCCACCGCCCTTACCCCGTAAGGGACTTCACCCCGGTCCCGTAGGGGATTCCGGCCGACGCGACGCCCGGCCCCGCCCCGTACCCCCTAAGGGTTCAACCAGGAGCCAGCGGAGAATCGGCCCCCGCCCGCACGAACCCTGACCTCCACCCCGAAAACGCGACCCCGGCCCCGAAGGAAGCCCCGGCACCCGGAACGCAGACCCACCGAGCGGCAGCCCGGCCCCTTCGGCCTCGCCCGGACGCGAAAAGGCCAAAGCCCGCCTCCCGTCATGCTGGGGTGTGGGAAGCGGGCTCCGGCTCCGAGCGGAGGCGATTGAGACCGGGTCAAAGGGTCTTGCCGGAGGCGCCGGCGTCGTCCGCCGGGCCCTCCTGCGCCGCCTCCTCGGCCGCGGCCAGTGCGGGGTCGAGGACGATGTCCTCGCCGCGCGCCGCGATCGTCGGCTCCTCCGGGAAGTGGCAGGCCGTCAGGTGACCCGCGTCGTTCCCCGTGATCTGGACCAGCGGCGGCTCCTCGGTCGCGCACTTGTCCTGCGCCTTCCAGCAGCGCGTACGGAACCGGCAGCCGGACGGCGGGTTGACCGGCGAGGGCACGTCACCGGCGAGCCGGATCCGCTGCTTCTCCTCTTCCTCCGCCTCGGTGAACTTCGCCTCCGGGACGGCCGACAGCAGCGCGTGGGTGTACGGGTGGCGCGGCCGGCTGTAGATCTCGTCGCGGGTACCGACCTCGACGACCTTGCCGAGGTACATCACCGCGACCCGCTGGCTGAAGTGGCGCACGATCGCCAGGTCGTGGGCGATGAACAGGAACGCGATGCCCAGTTCCCGCTGGAGGTCCTGGAGGAGGTTGACGACCTGCGCCTGGATGGAGACGTCCAGCGCCGAGACCGGCTCGTCGGCGACGATCAGCTTCGGCTCCAGGGCGAGCGCCCGCGCCACGCCGATGCGCTGGCGCTGACCGCCGGAGAACTCGTGCGGGAAGCGGTTGTAGTGCTCCGGGTTGAGGCCGACGGTCTCCAGCAGCTCCCGGATCCGCTTCTCGCGGCCACCGGGCGGGTTGATCCCGTTGATCTCCATCGGGCCGCCGATGATGGTGCCCACCGTCTGCCGCGGGTTCAGCGACGCGTACGGGTCCTGGAAGATCATCTGGATCTCGGAGCGGACCGGGGCCAGCTCCTTGCGCTTGGCCCGGGTGATGTCCTGACCCGCGTACGTGATCTTGCCGGAGGTCGGCTCCATCAGGCGGGTCAGCAGCCGGCCGGTGGTCGACTTGCCGCAGCCCGACTCGCCGACCAGGCCGAAGCTCTCGCCGGCGTGGACGGTCAGGTCGACACCGTCGACCGCCTTGACCGCGCCGACCTTCCGCTTGAACGGGAAGCCGCCGTAGATCGGGAAGTGCTTGGTGAGGCCCTCGGCGACGAGCAGCGGTTCGCCCGGCGTGGGGGCGGCGTCCCGGGGCGAGGGGAGAGTGACGTGGTCTGTCATGGTGATGGCTCCCTAGCCCAGCCGGGGCTTGATCTGCTCGGTGAAGAAGGTCTGGCGCTGCTCCGCGCTGAGGTGGCAGGCGGCGGCCCGCCCGTCCGGCAGCGCCGGACGCTTCTCGGTGCACAGCCCGCCGGCGACCTCGGCGGGGAAGGAGCAGCGCGGGTTGAAGGCGCAGCCCGACGGCGGGTTCAGCAGGCTCGGCGGCGACCCGGGGATCGGGTACAGCGCCTCGTTGACGTCCGAGGACAGCCGCGGCATGGAGCTGAGCAGACCCCAGGTGTACGGGTGCTGCGGCTGCGTCAGGATCTCCTTGACCGAGCCGCGCTCCACGGCCCGGCCCGCGTACATCACCAGCAGGTCGTCGGCGACGTCCGCGACCACACCGAGGTCGTGGGTGATCAGGATGATCGCGGAGCCGAACTCCTGCTGGAGGTCCTTGAGGAGGTCGAGGATCTGCGCCTGGACGGTGACGTCCAGCGCGGTCGTCGGCTCGTCCGCGATGAGCAGCTCGGGGTTGCAGACCAGCGCCATCGCGATCATCGCGCGCTGGCGCATACCGCCGGAGAACTGGTGCGGGTAGTCGTCCACCCGCAGGTTCGGCTGCGGGATGCCGACCTTGGTCAGCATCTCGATGGCCCGCTGGCGGCCCTCGCGCTTGGAGGCGCCGGTGTGCTTCATGTACGGCTCGGCGATCTGCCGCCCGACCGTGTAGTACGGCGACAGGGCGGTCAGCGCGTCCTGGAAGATCATCGCCATCTTGTTGCCGCGGAGCTTCTCCAGGGTCTTCTCCCGGGCTCCGGTCAGCTGCTGGCCGTCCAGGTGGATCTCGCCGCTGATCGTCGTCGACTTGGGGTTGTGCAGCCCCAGGACGGCGAGGTTGGTGACGGACTTGCCGGAGCCCGACTCGCCGACGATGCCGAGGGTCTGGCCGCGCTCCAGGTTGAAGGAGAGGCCGTCGACCGCCTTGACGATGCCGTCCTCCGTGGAGAACTGCACGCGCAGGTCGCGCACGGACAGGAAGGGGTCGGACCCGGTCGGGGCCGGTGTGCCTTCGGTCGTGGGGAGTGTGGTCACTTCAGGCTCTCCTAGGACAGGCGCACGCGCGGGTCGATGAAGGCGTACGCCGCGTCCACGATGATGTTGAACACCAGGATCAGGGCGGCGCTGAAGAGCATCACGCCCAGCACCATGGGCAGATCGAGGGTGGTGACGGAGTCGATCGCCAGCCGGCCGATACCGGCGAGCGAGAAGGTGAACTCGGTGATCATGGCGCCGCCGAACAGCGAGCTGAGGTCCATGCCGAGGATGGTGACGATGGGGATCAGCGAGCCGCGCCAGGCGTAGCGGAGGAAGACGTAACGCGCCGGCATGCCCTTGGCCTTGGCGGTGCGGACGTGCTCCTCCTGGAGCTGCTCGATCATCGTCGAGCGGGACATACGGGTGTACTGCGCGGTGAAGATCGTCGACATCACCAGCCACGGCAGCAGCAGGCCCATGAACCAGCCCGCCGGATTGCTGGTCAGGTCCACGTACTTCGGCGAGTCCATCACGCCGCTGTAGACGAAGATGCCCAGGACGATGGGGCCGAGGATGTAGATCTGCACCGAGCTGAGGACCATCGAGATGCTGGTGACGGCCTTGTCGAGGAAGGTCCCGCGCTTCCACGCGGCGAGCAGACCGGCACCGATGCCGATGACGAGGAACGCCACGGCGCCACCGAGGGCCAGCGAGGCGGTGGTGGGCAGCCGGTCGACCATCGTCGCCCAGACGTCCTGCTTGGTGGCGAACGAGTAGCCGAAGCAGGGGGCGCTGCAGTGCCCGATGCTGTAGTCGCGGCCGACGAAGATGCCGGACAGGAAGTCCCAGTACTGCGTCGGCAGGGGCTTGTCGAGGCCGAGGTTCTGGTGGATCAGGGCGATGTTGTCGGCGGTGCAGTTCTTACCGCAGGCCATCAGGGCCGGGTCGCCGACCGCGAAGAACACGAAGAAGGTGACGGCGCTCAGCAGGATGAGGGTGACGATCGCGCCGAACGTCCGGCGAAATAGAAAGGGAAGCATGACAGTTCGCTGCTCTCAGGACGGCGGCGGCTGTGGGCGATGAGGAGGGCCACGAAGGCCCCGGAGAGCGCGCGCTCCGCCGTGCGCGCGCTCTCCGGAGTGCCTTCCGGACGCTTACTTCTTGAGGAAGAGCGTGTTCGGGTCGATGTAGCTGACGTCGTTGTTGTAACGGGCGCCGCCGATGTTCGAGCCGTAGAGCTGCAGCGTCTTCGTGTAGAAGACCGGCGCCGCCGGGTTGACCTTCTCCACGATGTACTGGTGCAGCTTCTGCCACTCCTCGGTCGCCTTCTTCGCGTCAGCGATCTTGCTGATGCGGGCGATCTCCTCGTTCACGTGCTTGTCGTTGACGTGCGAGTAGTTCGACGAGCCGTCCTGGATGGTGGTGCCGTCGTACGACGGCGGGATCACCGTGGAGGCGTCCGGCCAGTCCTGGCCCCAGCCGGTCATGTAGATGTCGAAGCCGTTGTCGACCTTGCCCATCTGCTGGTACCAGGAGGCGGCGTCGACCTCCTTCTTCTGCACGTTGAAGCCGGCCTTGTTCAGCGCGTCCTCGATGAGGACGGCCTCCTTCTGGCGCGCCTCGGTGTTGGAGTAGGCGTAGACGAGCTTCATGCCCTTCTTGCCCGCCTCCTTCAGCAGCTTCGCGGCCTTCTCCGGGTCACCGTTGGGGTGCGAGAGCTTGCCGTAGGGGTCGTAGCCCTTCTTGTAGCCCGCGACGGTGGGGGCGAGCAGACCGCCGGCGACCTCGCCGCCGTAGCTGCCGCCGTTGACGCGGACGATCTGGCTGCTGGGCAGCGCGTAGGTGATCGCATCGCGGATCTTCTTGTCCTTGATGCGGTCCATGTTGAAGTTCATCTGCCACACGTAGGGCTGGTAGCCCTGGACCAGGCGCTTGCTGGCGCTGGGGTTGTCCAGCACCTGCTTGGTCGTCGTGGGCTCGACCGCGTTGGTGAGGCTGATGGCGTTCTTGGCCTCACCCTGGTCGGCCATCAGGCGCTTGGTGGAGTCCGACGCCTGGTGGTTGAAGGTGATGTTGTACCCGTCCGGGTACTGGTGCCGCATCGAGTCGGTCTTCGGGTCCCAGTTGGTGTTGCGCACCAGCTGCATGGACTTGCCGGCCTTGAACGACGCGATCTTGTACGGGCCGGAGGTGACCGGCTTGACGTCGTAGTTGTCCTTGGTGTCCTTGGCGCCGTCCGGGACCACGCTGTAGCCCGGCATGGTCAGCGCGTAGGGCAGCTGCGACTGGGGCTGCTTGAAGTGGAAGACGATGGTCTTCTCGTCCGGGGTGTCCAGGACGGTCTTCGGCAGGTGGTCGCCCTTGTACGGGCCGTCCGGCAGCGCCTTGCGGTAGGTGGTGCCGCCGCCCGACAGCCACTGCTGGACGTAGGTGGGACCGTCGGTGATGAACTTCGCGTACATCCGCTCGATGGTGTGGCGGATGTCCTTCGAGGTGATCGGCGTGCCGTCCTCGAACTTGATGCCGTCCTTGAGCGTGTACTTCCAGGTCTTGCCGCCGTCGGACATCTGCCCGGCGTCGGTGGCGAGGTCGCCGACGACCTTCTGCTTGCCGCTGTCGTCCTGCTGGAAGCTGGTGAGCCCGCGGAAGATCAGCTGCGACAGCGACTTCATGTCGCTGACGTACATCTGCGCCGGGTCCAGGTGGTTGTAGCTGTCACGCTGGTAGACGCGGATGGTGCCGCCGGACTGGGCGCCCTTGACGGGCTTGGCCGGACCGGCCGAGTCGGCCGCGGTGCCGAGCGGGACGCTGTCGGCCTGCGACGCCGCGTCGGCGTCCGTCTGGGACTTGTCCTTGTCGTTGCCGCTGCCGGCGCTGCAGCCGGTGAGGGCGAGCGAACCGGCCGCGAGGGCCACTATGACTGCGCGTGCTCTGCGCGGTGAGAGTGCGTTCATGGGTCCAAGCACCTGCCTGTCGGTTTGGTATCCAGATGTGCTGTCTGACGCGTCCGGTGGGAGCCGGCGGCGGGGGCGACAGCGGCCCCCTCAAGTGGACGATCAGCGACCGGACTTGGGGTCGAAGGCGTCCCGGACCGAGTCCCCGAGCAGGTTGAAGCAGAGGACGAAGATGACCATCGCGGCGCCGGGGAACAGCAGGAAGGTCGGGTCGCTCTCGTAGATGTTGCCCGCGGTGCGGAAGAGGCGGCCCCAGTCGGGGGTCGGCTCCATGATGCCGACGCCGAGGTAGGACAGGCCCGCCTCCGCCGTCACGAACAGCGGCAGCATGTAGGTGCTCTGGACCAGGATCGGGGTGACCACGTTGGGCAGCAGCTCCTTGCGGATGATCCGCCAGGGCGAGGCGCCGGTGATCCGCGCCGCCTCGACGAACTCCCGCTCGCGGAGCGAGAGGACCTGGCCGCGCAGGAGTCGCGCCAGACCCATCCAGCCCAGCGCCCACTGGACGAGGATCAGCGCCACCACACGGATGTAGGTGGGGGTCTCGTCGCCCGGCGGCACGAAGAGCGCCACGACGACGGGCATGAACGCCACGAACGTCAGCTGGCTGGGGAAGGCCATCAGGAAGTCCATGACCCGGCCGAGCCAGTAGTCGGTGCGGCCGCCGAGGTAGCCGGCGGTGACACCCAGGATGGTGCCGGTGATGACCACGAGAATCGTTACGGCGACGGAGATGCCCAGCGAGGTCCGCATGCCGTACAGCAGCTGGGTGAAGAGGTCGCGGCCGAGTTGGGGCTCGATGCCGAACCAGAAGTCGCCGGAGACGCCGCCGTTGGCGCCGGAGGGGAAGCCGAACTCGTCGAGCAGGTTCGGGTCGCTGTTGGAGTAGAACGTGTACGGGTCCTTGCCGTACAGCGACGCGATGACCGGGGCCAGCGCCGAGATGACGAAGAACGCCAGAACGACGACGCCGCAGATCATGCCGGTGCGGTCCCGCTTGAACCGCGCCCACATCAGTTGGCCGGGGGAACGGCCGACGAGCTCACCGCCCTTGCTGTTCTTCTCCTTCTTCAGACCCTCCGGCTCCAGCCCTGGGGAATCGGACTGTGCAGCCGCGGTCTGGGATGGACTAGTCATCGCGAAGTGCCCCCGCGCCGAGTTCTCTTGGAACGTGAAGCGGCGCCGGTCGCACCGCTGGATGAGCGGACTTTCGCAAGTGATTTATGGCGGAGTCAAGGGGATCGGGTGCGCTGATGCGCAGGTCGTTCGCTTCTTGAGCGAAGATTGCGCAGATCGACGCAAGGGCGTGCTTGACACCCCGCAACGATGTACGGAATAACGGACATAAGCCGTTCAATTGCCGTAACACGACGGCAACTTGGCCGTCGCTTCACCGATATACGGACGCGCCTTGCTGAACTGCGTACGGCTGCGGGGGTGCCACGGGCCGACCGGAGGGCGAACGTCACCCCTGGCACATTCTGCGTCACCGACCGTACGCCGTCCGCATGCGGTGGCCGAAAACAGCCGCTCGGGGCGCCGCCGGACGGGCGGTACGGGAGCGGCGCCCGGACCGTGCTCCCGTCCGGGCGCCGCGCCCGTCAGCCCGCGTCGGCGAGGCCCAACGACCGCTTCAGGAAGTCCACCTGGAGCAGCAGCAGGTTCTCCGCGACCTGCTCCTGCGGCGTCATGTGGGTCACGCCGGACAGCGGCAGCACCTCGTGCGGACGGCCCGCCGCCAGCAGCGCGGAGGAGAGCCGCAGCGAGTGCGCCACCACGACGTTGTCGTCCGCCAGCCCGTGGATGACCATCATCGGGCGGTGCGGCTCCCGCGCCCCGGACAGCCCCTCGTCCGTGAGCAGCGAGTTCGCCGCGTACACCGCCGGCTCCTCGTCCGGGCGGCCGAGATAACGCTCCTGGTAGTGCGTGTCGTACAGCCGCAGATCGGTGACCGGGGCGCCGACCACCGCCGCATGGAAGACGTCCGGGCGGCGCAGCGCGGCCAGCGCCGCGAGATAGCCGCCGAACGACCAGCCGCGCATCGCGACCCGCGTCAGATCCAGCGGGAAACGCCCGGCCAGCGCCTGGAGGGCGTCCACCTGGTCCTGGAGCGCGACCTCCGCGATCCGCCGGGAGATCGACTTCTCCCACGCCGGGGAGCGGCCCGGGGTGCCCCGGCCGTCCGCGACGATCACCGCGAAGCCCTGGTCGGCGAACCACTGCGACGTCAGATGGGCGTGGTGCGCCGCGACCACCCGCTGTCCGTGCGGCCCGCCGTACGGATCCATCAGCACCGGCAGCGGACCGTCGCCCTCCGTGTAGCCCTCCGGGAGCAGCACCGCGCACGGAATGTCCCGCTCCCCGGCGAGAACCAGCCGCGGCCGGGCCGTCAGCACCGGCTGCTGGGCATACGAGCCGATCACCGCGAGGCTCTCCTCGGCGCCGTCCGCGCCCAGCCGCACCACCTCGACCCGGGGGCCCGGCCGCTCCAGGCTCGCCTGCGACAGCACGACCACGTCGCCGCCGCGCACCGCCGACGTCACCGTCGGGTACGGCCGGGCGCCGAGCCGCGTCACCGCCGCCGGGCCGTCGCCGCGGTGGCGTACCCGGAAGACGCCGATGTCGTGCAGCTCCGGGCCGCTCGCCGCGAAGAGGATGTCGTCCTCGCCGACGTCCAGCACCGCGCGGACGTGCAGCGGCGCCGCGGTCAGCGCCCGGTCCCCGGCGAACAGCCGCCGCGCGCCCGGCTCCGCGCCGCCGGGGGTGTCCGCGACCCGGACGAGCCGGCCGTCCGGCGTCCACGCGGGGGAGCCGGCGATCAGTTCGTTCCACTCCGGATCGGTGTCCTCGTGCACCGTGCGCGTCGCGCCGCTCCCCTCGTCGACCGCCAGATACCGCTGGGTGCGCTGGTCGCGGCTCTGGACGAGCAGCAGCGGCGGGCCCGCGGCCGACCAGTGCACCCGCGCGAGATAGGGGAAGCGTTCGCGGTCCCACGTCACGTCCGTACGGGAGCCGTCGAGGCCCAGGAAGGCCAGGGTCACCTCGGCGTTGGGGGTGCCCGCCGCCGGGTACGGCACCGCGGCGGGCCGCCGGTCCGGGTGCGCCGGGTCGGTGATCCACCAGCGGTGCACCGGCGCGGTGTCGACCCGGGCGGCCAGCAGCCGGTCGCTCCCCGGCGACCACCAGAAGCCGCGGTGGCGGCCCATCTCCTCGGCCGCGACGAACTCCGCGAGCCCCCAGGTCACCTCGGGCCCCTCCGGGGTGGCCAGCGCCCGGTCGCCGCCGTCGCCCTCCCCGTCGGCCCGGACCACCCGCAGCGCGCCGTCCGCCGCGTACGCCACGTACCGGCCGTCGGGGGAGGGGCGCGGGTCCACGACCGTGCCCGTGGCGGGGAGTTCGCGGGCGGTGCCGGCCCGCAGCTCGGCGGTGAACAGCCGGCCCGACAGCGCGAACGCCGCCACCTCGACCGCCGCGTCGACCGCGTAGCCGACGATGCCCGCCGAGCCGTCCCGGGTCCGCTCCCGGCGGGCCCGCTCGGTCGCCGACAGCTCCTCCTCGGCGCCGGACAGCAGGGCGAGCGGATCGGCGGCGGTGAACTCCCGGCCCTCGGCGGTGTCGAGGACGCGGAGCTGATGGGTGCGGTCGGTGCCGGAGCCGGAGCGGAGGAAGACGACCCGGGCGCCGTCCGGCGAGACGGTGTAGCCGCGTGGCGCGCCCAGCGTGAAGCGCTGCGTGCGGGCGTGCTGACGGGGGAAGGGCACGGAGCCAGACTGTCCGGTCATGGGCCGACCCTATGGCGTACCCCCGCCCCGCGTACGGAACTCCGGACACCGCCCGTCCGGCGGTCGCGGCGACGGCCGTCGCAGCAGCGAATCCGGCGTGCGCCCCTCGTCTGCTCCCGTGCACCGACATATGCGCGCGCGCGGAAAGTTATGATCCCTTGCGCGTAGTGGGTACGGGGTAAAGAGCCCTTTGCACACGCGGGAGTTGAGCCGTGACGACGGCTTTGCTCCCTCCTATCTGTCAGGTCCGTGCGTACTTGGAGGTGAACCGCCGTGGCACTCTCGATTTCGGCGGTGGTGCTGCTGGCGATCATCGTCTTCTTGCTGGTCAAGAAGGCCGGGCTGAAGGGCGGGCATGCGTTTGTGTGCATGCTGCTGGGCTTCTATCTCGCCAGCTCGTCCGTGGCCCCGACGATCAAGCAGCTGACGACGAACGTCGCCGGGATGCTCGGGGGTATCAAATTCTGACGTACAGCGCGTAGGGCCTGCGCGATCACGCCCGCGTCGCCCGCCCGGCCACCGGACCACGCCCCGGGGCCGGGCGGCGGCATGTCCGCACCCGGGCGGGCGGCCCGCCGCGGGCGCGGGGCGCGGCCGCGGGGCGCGTGTGCCGGGCGCGGGCCCCGGGCTCGTAGGCTGTTCCCATGACGGAGCCCGCCCCCACCCCGCCCGCGCCCCCCGGCGCCGACCGGCCCCGCCGTCTGCTGCTGGTGCACGCGCACCCGGACGACGAGTCCATCAACAACGGCGTCACGATGGCCAGGTACGCCGCCGAGGGCGCCCACGTCACGCTCGTGACCTGCACCCGCGGCGAGGAGGGCGAGGTCATCCCGCCCGAGCTGGCGCATCTGGCGCCCGACCGGGACGACGCGCTCGGCCCGTACCGCGTCAAGGAGCTGGCCGACGCGATGGCCGCGCTCGGCGTCGCCGACCACCGCTTCCTGGGCGGCGCGGGACGCTACCGCGACTCCGGGATGCTGGGCGCCCCGCAGAACGACCGCCCCGGCGCCTTCTGGGCGACGCCGGTCGACGAGGCGGCCGCCCATCTGGTCGCCGTCGTCCGCGAGATCCGCCCGCAGGTCCTGGTCACCTACGACCCGGACGGCGGCTACGGCCACCCCGACCACATCCAGGCGCACCGCGTCGCGATGCGCGCCGCGGAGCTGGCCGCCGACGCCGCGTTCCGGCCGGACCTCGGCGCATCGTGTGCGATCGAAAAGATCTACTGGAACTGCAGCCCCCGCTCTGAGGTCGAGAAGGGCTTCGCGGCCCTGCGCGGTGCGGGCCGTTCCTTCCCCGGCATCGCCGCCGTCGAGGACGTTCCCGGCGTCGTGGCGGACGCCGAGGTCACCGCGGAGATCGCGGGCGAGGCGGCGCACCGCGCGGCGAAGAGCGCCGCGATGCGGGCGCACGCCACCCAGATCGCGGTCGACGGCCCGTTCTTCGCCCTCTCCAACGACCTCGGGCAGCCGCTCTTCGGCACCGAGTACTACCGGCTCGCGCGCGGCAGGGCCGTCCCGGCGGCCGGCGGCCGCGAGCACGACCTCTTCGCGGGGACCTCCGGCGACCTCGCGGCCACCCACGCCACCGACGGCCACCAGGAGGCGGGCGCATGAGCGAGGAGAAGAAGAACGGCACCCCGCGGGCCCGCGCGGGCACCTCCGGGGCGCGCCCCCAGGGCGGCGGCGCCGCGGCGGCGATGGCCCGCCCGGTGACGCCGGGCCGGATCGCGCTGTACGTCCTGCTGCTGATCGGCGGGGTGCTGGTCGCGCCCGCCGGGGCGCTGCTGCAGGCCGCGTGGTTCCCCGGCGGACTGCTGCTGGCGCTGGCCGGGCTCACCGGACTGCTGTACGGCGGCGGGCGGGCCACCGAGACCGTCGCCGGGGTGCTGGTGCCGGGCGCCGCGTGGCTGGTCACCGTCTTCCTGCTGCTGGGAACCACTCGTCCGGAGGGTGACTTCCTCTTCGGCGCCGGGCTCGGCTCGTACCTCTTCCTGCTGGGCGGGATCCTGGTGGCTGTGATCTGTGCCACCGCGGCGCAGCGCCGTGCACTGGGTGCACCGCCCGGCCGGGCCGCCTGATCACCGGCCCCAAACCTGTACACAAGCCGCAGCGCACGGGGGGAGTTGGCCGCGCGCCGGGGGTTCCCCCGTCGTCGTGGTCTTCCCGTGCTCCTCGGGTACCCCTGCGCGGCGGCCAGTATGGTGGTGCGCGCCGCCGCGCCGCCCTCGGGCGCCCCCCGGGACGAGACCCGAGATCACCTCTGACGAGCGGCGGAGCCAACCGGGAGAACCTGCTTTGAGTCGTGAATCTGACAGTTCGTCCTCCGGCCCCCAGGGCCGGGGCAACGCCGTCTACCCCTCGGGAACGCCGCCGTACGGCACGCCCAGGGGAGAAGGCGAGGCGGCGACCGGTGCCGCCGCGCAGCCGGAGGAGCAGAAGACCGAGACCACGCTGACGACGCGGATCAAAATCAACATTCCGGGCTCGCGGCCCATCCCGCCCGTCGTCGTGCGCAAGCCCGTGGGTGAGGAGTCCGGCATGAGCGCAGCGAACGGGTCGACCGGAGCGAACGGCACGTCAGGAGAGGCCGCCGCGCCCGCTCCCGACGCGGCGGCGGACCCGGCCGGCACCCAGCCCCGGCTCCCGCGCCGCTCGCCCGCAGCTCAGCGCCCCGGCGGCGCGGCGGCCCGGCCCGGCAGCGCCCCGTCCGGCTCCGGCGAGCCCACCAGCTCCTGGTTCGCGCCCCGCAAGGGCCAGAGCGCGTCCTCGACGACGGGCTCGCACCCGGCGCCGGGCGCCTCCTCGACGACGGGCTCGCACCCCGCGCCCGACGCGTCCTCGACGACCGGTTCGCACCCGGCGCCCGGCGCCTCGTCCACCACCGGCTCGCACCGCGCGCCCGGTGCGGGCGACGCGGGCGGCGCCGCGCCGTCCCGCCCCGACCTGCCGTACTTCTCGGACGCCCCGGCCGGTGGCGCCGAGCCGTCCGGCGGCGACCCGCTCGGTCTCTCGCCGTTCGACGGCGGCGGCAGCCCGGCCCGCGAGACCTCGCCGTTCGACGCCCCGGCGCCCGGCGCCGCCTCGCCGTTCGACGCGCCCGCCGGCGACCTGAGCCCGTTCGACACCCCCGCGGCCAAGGCGCCCAGCGGCCCCACGACCGGGCCCGCCCGCGGCCGGAGCACGGTCACCCTGCCGCCCGGCTTCAGCGACCCGGGCGCGGGCGACACCGCGCCGAGTGGGCCGGGCACCGGCGCCCCGGCCGGCATCACCGGCGGTCTCGCCGCCGGCCCGAAGCCGTCGGCCAAGGGCGCCAAGGGACCCAAGGGTTCCGGGCCCCACGCCGGCGGCCGGGGCGCCGGCGACACGCTCGTCGGCGGCATCCCGAAGGTCCCGGCCACCGACGGTCCGTCCGGTCCCGGCAAGGACGGCGAGGCCCCGGCGCCGCTGCCCAAGATCCCCGAGCCGATCAACCCGCCGAAGAAGAAGGGCCGCAACAAGCTGGTCCTGGCGGGCGCCGGAGTCGTCGTCCTCGCCGCGGTCGCCTACGGCGCCGGGCTGCTCCTCGACCACGCCGACGTGCCCAACAACACCACCGCGCTCGGCGTGGACATCGGCGGCCAGGCCAAGGACGAGGCCGTCAAGAAGCTGGAGACGGCGCTCAAGGACCGCACCGGCCAGCCGCTGAAGCTCACCGTCGACGGCGCCGAGCGGAGCCTCGACCCGGTCAGGGCGGGCCTGGGCGTCGATGTGCAGTCCACCGTGCGAGGCGCCTCCGGCCGGGACTACAACCCGGTCTCCGTCATCGGTTCGCTCTTCGGTGTCGCGCGCACCGCGCAGCCCGCGATGACCACCGACGACGAGAAGCTGGAGATCGCGCTGCGGCAGGTCGCCGGCGGCTCCGGCGGGGCGCAGCCGGGCGAGGGCGGCATCACCTTCGAGGGCGGCAAGGCCGTCCCGCACTACGGCAAGCCGCACAAGGCCGTCGACGTCGCCGCGTCCAAGAAGAAGGTCGCCGACGCCTACCGCGAGCGCGTCGCCACCGGCACCCAGCCGACGCTGACGCTGGCCGCCTCCACGCAGGAGCCCAAGGTCTCCAAGGAGGCGGTGGACAAGGCGCTCAAGCAGTTCGCCGAGCCCGCGATGTCCGGCCTGATCACCGTCCGCACGGACGCCGCGCACACCGTGTCGTTCAGCCCGGAGAAGTCCATCCCGAAGTTCCTCTCCTTCCGGCCGGCGCCCGACGGCAGCCTCGTCCCGTTCTACGACAAGGCCGCCCTCCAGGCGCTCTACGGCGACACCTTCAACGGCGTCCTGCTGACCAAGGGCGACGGCAGCAAGAAGCCGGTGACCCCCGCCGAGGTGGCCAGCGCGGTGCAGCTGGCGCTCCAGGGCACCACGCCCGCCGACCGGGTGCAGACCATCGGCGCGGGCTGACCGGCCCGCACCCCTGGCGACGAGGCCCCCGCGGCGGCTCCGGACGGAGCCGGCCCGGGGGCCTCGCCCATGACAGATGTCATGGCGGATTGCGGACGGCCGACACTGCCGCCGGCCCCCCTCCTGCCGCGAGGCTTGAGGGCATGACGACAACCCCCACCGCGGTCCCGGCCCCGGCGCGCCGGACGGATCCGGCGCCCGTGGTCAGCTTCCGCCAGGTCACCAAGCGGTACGGCGCGGTGCGCGCCGTGGACGGCATCGACCTGGAGCTGCACCCGGGCGAGACGGTCGCCCTGCTCGGCCCCAACGGCGCCGGCAAGTCCTCCACCCTCGATCTGCTCCTCGGGCTGCGCACCCCCGACTCCGGCACCGTCGGCCTCTTCGGCACCACCCCGCAACGGGCCATCGCCCAGGGCCGGGTCGGCGCGATGCTGCAGAGCGGCGGCCTGATGCAGGGCGTCACCGTCCGCGAACTGGTCGGCCTCGCCCGGGACCTGCACCCCCGCGCGTACCCGCTCGATCAGATCCTGCGCGCCGCCGACCTCACCGGCATCGCCGACCGCATGATCGGCAAGCTCTCCGGCGGCCAGCAGCAGCGGGTCCGCTTCGCCCTCGCCACCGCCGGGGCCAGTGACCTGATCGTGCTGGACGAGCCGACCACCGGTATGGACGTCTCCGCCCGGCAGGCGTTCTGGGGCACCATGCGCGCCCAGGCCGAGCAGGGCCGCACCGTCCTCTTCGCCACCCACTACCTCGAAGAGGCCGACGCCATCGCCGACCGGGTGATCGTGCTGCACCGCGGCACCGTCCTCGCCGACGGCACCGCCGCCGAGATCAAGGCCCGCGCCGGCGCCCGCCGGATCGCCTTCGACCTGGACACCGCCGCCGACCGCGAGGCGCTGCGCGCACTGCCCGCCCTCACCGCACTGGAGGTCTCCGGCCGGACCGTCCGCATCCGGTCGAACGACGCCGACGCGACCGTCCACGCGGTCTACGGCCTCGGTCTCTACCCGCGGAACCTGGAGGTCGCCGGGCTCGGCCTGGAGCAGGCGTTCCTCGCGCTGACCGCCGCCACCGACGACACCACCACCGCCGGGGAGGCGGGACGATGACCACCCTGATCACGCTGGAGATCCGCCGCGCGCTGCGGAACAAGAAGTTCATGTTCTTCTCGGTGATCTATCCGCCGGGGCTCTACCTGATCATCGCGGGCGGCGCGGGCGGCAGCCGGATGCCCGGGATGCAGGTCGACACCGGGATGTACTACATGGTCGCCATGGCCGCGTTCGGCGCCATGACCGCCGTCCTCCTCGGCAACGCCGAGCAGATCGCCAAGGAGCGCGAGCTGGGCTGGGTGCGCCAGCTGCGGCTGACCGCGCTGCCCGGCCGCGGCTACGTCACCGCCAAGATCGCCGCGGCGGCCACCGTCAGCCTGCCGTCGATCGTGCTGGTGCTGCTGGCCGGCGCGGTGGTCAAGGGCGTCCGCCTCGACACCTGGCAGTGGGCCGCCATCGCCGTCTCCCTCTGGCTCGGCAGCTTCGTCTTCGCCGCCCTCGGCGTCGCCATCGGCTACCTCGCCACCGGCGACGCGGTCCGCCCGATCAGCATGCTCTGCTACTTCGGCCTGGCCTTCCTCGGCGGTCTGTGGATGCCGCTGACGATCCTGCCGCAGTGGGTGCAGAGCCTCGCCGACTACGTCCCCACCCATGCGTACGCCGCGCTGGGCACCGCCGTCGAGGGCGGCGGCGGACCGCACCCGAAGGACGTCGCCGTCCTCCTGGTATACCTGGCGCTCTTCGTGAGCGGCGCGGCCTGGCTGTACCGCAAGGACACCCGGAAGGCATGACGACGTGACGACGGAGCGCGGGGCGGAGGACCACAACCCGATCCGGATGGGGCAGGCGCCCCGCACCTGGCGGCAGGCGGTCTCCAAGGCGCTGTGGATCTGTGTCTGGATGCTCTACCTCGCGGGCCCGGTCGCCGACCTCTTCACCAGCCCCGCCCCGCCCACCACCCGCGTCCTGGGCGCCGTCGGCCTCGCGGGGTACGTGGTGCTCTACTTCGCGCTGGTCTTCCGGCACATGTGGCGGGGCGTCACCCCGCGGGCGATCTACCCGGTGCTCGCCGCGCTGCTGACGCTCGCGACCGTCCTCACCTGGCATCTCGGCCCGAACTGGCTGGTGCTGTTCATCTTCACCTCGGTGGCCACCGGCGTCGTCCTGCCGTGGGAGCACGCCCGCTGGTCGGTCCCGTTCGTCACCGTCGTCCTGCTGACCGTCGGCCTCCGTTTCCCGGAGGTCCGCGCCTACTACCTCCTGGCGTACGGCCTCCCGGCGCTCGGGATCGGTTACACGATGATCGGCGTGCAGTACCTGATCCGTACGACGAAGGAACTGCGCGCCGCACGGGAGGAGGTCGCCCGCCTCGCCGCCAACGACGAACGGCTGCGGATGGCCCGTGACCTGCACGATCTGCTGGGCCACTCGCTCTCGCTGATCACGCTCAAGAGCGAGCTGGCGGGCCGGATGCTGCCCGCCCGCCCCGCGGACGCCGCGGCGCAGGTCGCCGACATCGAACGGGTCAGCCGCCAGGCCCTGGTGGACGTGCGCGAGGCCGTCACCGGCTACCGCAGGCCCCGCCTCGCCGTCGAACTGGCCGGGGCGCGCGCCGCGTTGCGCACCGCCCGGATCGCGGTGGACGCCGACCCGGCCCTGGAGCGGGACCGCCCGCTGCCGGAGGCGGTCGAGTCCGCACTGGCCTGGGCGCTGCGGGAGGCCGTCACCAACGTCGTCCGGCACAGCGGGGCCCGGCGCTGCACGCTGCGGCTCACCGGGGAGACCGGCCCGGACGGCTCGCCCGCGCTGCGGCTGACGGTCGCGGACGACGGCGTCGGCGCGGCACGCGGCACCGCCGACGGCAACGGCCTCGGCGGTCTGCGCGAACGCCTCGCGCTGAGCGGCGGCCGGCTGGAGACGGGGCCGGGGGAGGGCCGCGGCTTCCGGCTCGCGGCGGTCGTGCCGGTGCCGGCGGAGGAAGGGGAGGCCGTCCCCGACGGGGGTGGGGACGGCCCGGCGGACGCGGCCCCGGCGGCGCCGTCCGCACCGGGGGCGGCGCGGTAGTCCGCGCCGCGGCGGGGCGGGCCCGGCGGCCGGGGCGCCCGGCGCGTGCCGTGTGCTGCGTGCCGTGTGGTCCTCGCCGTTCCGGCCGGTCACCGGCCCGCCGCCGGGTTCCCCGTAAGCTGATCGCATGATCCGTCTGCTGCTCGCCGAGGACCAGTCCATGGTCCGGGAGGCGCTGGCCGCGCTGCTGGAGCTGGAGGACGATCTCCGCGTCGTCGCCCAGGCGTCCCGGGGCGACGAGGTCGTGGCGCTGGCCCGGGAGCACGCCGTCGACGTCGCGCTGCTCGACATCGAGATGCCCGGCATGAGCGGTCTGGACGCGGCGGCAGCCCTGCACGCCGCGCTGCCCGGTGTGCGGATCGTCATCCTCACCACCTTCGGGCGGCCCGGCTATCTGCGCCGCGCCATGGAGGCGGGCGCCGCCGCGTTCCTGGTCAAGGACGCCCCCGCGGCCCGCCTCGCCGAGGCCGTCCGGCGGGTGCTGGGCGGCGAGCGGGTCATCGACCCGGCGCTCGCGGCCGCCGCCCTCGCCGACGGCGTCAGCCCGCTCACCGACCGCGAACGCGAGATCCTGATCCGCGCGGACGAGGGCGGCACCCAGGCCGAACTGGCCCGCCACTTCCACCTCTCGCAGGGCACCGTCCGCAACCACCTCTCCAACGCCATCCGCAAGACCGGCGCCCGCAACCGCGCCGAGGCGGTCCGCACGGCGCGGGAGAAGGGATGGCTCTGAGCGCGGGCGCGCCCTGTCGCACGCCGTGTGCGGCCGAGCCTCGCGCCCGGCCGCACGCCGGGCCTCGCGCCCGGCTGCGCCTCGCGCCCGTAAGGAAACCCTCCGAACCCCCGCGCCCGGAGCCTCAGTTGAGCATCGCCCGGACCTCCGCCGCGCGCCCGCGCACCGTCTTGGCCGTCGCCGGGTCCACCGTCTCGACCACCCGCGCGTACTCCTCCATCTCGGCCGCGCCCTCCAGGAAGCGGCCGCAGTTCACCAGTAGTTGGGCGCGTTCGTGGCGGAGCCGGGCCGGATGGCTGGGGAGCAGCAGGGCCAGCTCGACCGCCCACAGGCCCACCGGGCCGTGCTCGGGGCGCGCCTGCGCCCAGGCGCGGATGTTGTTCAGGATCCGCGCCACGACCTCCGGCGGACCGGCGGGCAGCAGCGTCGCCGGATCGAGCGAAGCCCCGGCGCCCGCCACCAGCTCCGCCGCGTCCGCGTCGGAGAGCGACCGGCCCCCGTCGAACGGATCGGCCAGCACATGCGCCCCGTGCGGATCGCCGAACCCGACGACGAAACGGCCCGGCAGCGCCACCCCGTACACCGGCGCCCCGGCCCGCCGGGCGACCTCCGTCCACACCACCGACAGCAGGATCGGCAGCCCGCGCCGCCGCCGCACCACCTCGTGCAGCAGCGACGACTCCAGCCGCCGGTAGTCGGCGGGCGTCCCGCCGAAGCCGAGGCGGCGGCCCAGCAGTTCGCCGACGTTACGGGCCCATGCCGCCGGGCCGCCCTCCGGCGCGTACGGCAGCTGCCCGGCCAGGTCGTCCAGCGCGATCTGCACGGCGTCCGCGCCCGCCTCGTCCAGCGCCGGATCGCCCTCCGCCGCGATCAGCAGACAGAGCAGTGCCAGATCGGGCCGCTCGGCGCGCGCCTCCTCGGCGAACCGCCGCCGCCGCGCCCGGCGCGCCTCGTCCGCCTCCCCGGACCCGCCGGGCCCGCCGCCGCTCAGGGCGCCACCGCCGCGGGCGCGGTCCGGTAGTGGTAGCCGTGGTGGTCGGTGAACCCGAGCCCGTCGTAGAGCGCGAGCGCCGCCGCGTTGTCCGCCTCGACCTGGAGATGCGCGGCCGACGCCCCCTCGTCCAGGGCACGGGCGGCGAGCGCCGCCATCACCAGCCGCGCCAGCCCCCGGCGCCGCGCCGCGGGCGCCACCTCGACCGCCGCGAACCCGGCCCACCGGCCGTCCACCACACAGCGCCCGATCGCCTCCGCACCGCCGTCCGCGCCGGCCACCGTCGCGAACCACACCGACGGGCCGCCGGTCAGCACCGCCCGCGCCTCGGGCACCGGGCCGGCCGCCCGGTGGTAGCGCGCCAGCCAGGCGGCGTCCGGCTCCCGGGTCAGCCGCACCCGGGTCAGGTCGGCGCCGGTGTCGGCCAGCGGCGCCAGCGCGGCGGTCCGCACCCGGGTGTGGCCGGACGCCGTCCAGCCGCGCCGCTCCAGCTCCGCCGCCAGCTCCTCGGCGGCGTCCGGGCGGCCGGTGGTGACGGCGACGACCGGCGGCAGGGCGCGCGCCGCGTACCAGCGGACGGTGTGCGCCAGCGCCTCGTCCAGCGGGACGCCGGGATCGCCGAGCGGCAACGCCGAGTTGGCCCGCCGGGTGAAGCCGCCGGACGCCCGCAGCAGCCACCCGCCGAGCCGCTCGGTCTCGACCGCCGGCCAGCCGCGGGCGCCGACCTCCGCCAGCTCCCGCACGTCGGCGGCCGGTCCCCGCCGCCGGGCCGGCGTCTGCGGCACCACCTTGGCCGCGACCAGCAGTTCTTCCCCGATCCTCACCTGCTCGCCGTTCCTGCGTGTGATGATGAGCACACCCTCGGTCCAGGACGTGAGCACGCCGACCGCGTCCGTGAACGCCCACTGACCTGCGCTGTCGTCTCTGCGGCGCCGGACAGATACCCTTTTGCCCACGTCAGCATGGGTGATGCGAACTTCAGCACGACCGTCGGTCATGAATTCCACCGCTCTTCCCGCCCCTCTTGTTCGTCTCGTGCCCGGGAACGGAGATACTAGGTGCGGGCATCGACGACGCCGCGCTCCCGCGCGCCCTGCGGCGGCCTGCCAATCGGTCCGCCGGCCCTACCGAGGAGGAACGACAGCGTGACCTACGTCATCGCGCAGCCTTGTGTCGACGTCAAGGACAAGGCATGCATCGAGGAGTGCCCCGTCGACTGCATCTACGAGGGCTCCCGGTCCTTGTACATCCACCCGGACGAATGCGTCGACTGCGGGGCCTGCGAGCCGGTCTGCCCGGTCGAGGCGATCTTCTACGAGGACGACACCCCTGACGAGTGGAAGGACTACTACAAGGCGAATGTGGAGTTCTTCGACGAGCTGGGCTCGCCCGGTGGTGCCAGCAAGCTCGGCCTGATCGAGCGCGACCACCCCTTCATCGCCGCGCTGCCGCCGCAGAACCAGTAAGCGGTCCACCGCGGCGCCCCGAAGGTCTCGTACGGCACCGACGCCGTACGGGGCCTTCGCGCATTTCCGGGCCCGGCGCGCATACCGTGGCCGGACCCGGCCCCCGGGGGTGCCTTTCCGCGCTTCGCCGGGCCCGACGCCCGATCCGCGAAGAGCCGGAACGCCCCCCCAGCGCCGACGTCCCCGACGTCACCCCGCACCAGAAAGAGAGCATCGTGGGCGCAGTCTCCTCCCTCCTTCCGGTCTTCCCGTGGGACCGCCTGGAGCCCTACAAGGCCACGGCCGCCGCACACCCCGACGGCATCGTCGACCTCTCCGTCGGCACCCCCGTCGACCCGGTGCCCGAGCTGATCCGCGCGGCGCTCACCGACGCGGCCGACAGCCACGGCTATCCCACGGTCTGGGGCACCCCCGCGCTCCGCGACGCCCTCACCGGCTGGGCCACCGACCGCCTCGGCGCCCGCGGTCTGGGCCACACCAACGTCCTGCCGGTCGTCGGCTCCAAGGAACTCGTCGCCTGGCTCCCCACCCAGCTCGGCCTCGGCCCCGGCGACAAGGTCGCCTACCCGCGCCTGGCCTACCCGACGTACGAGGTCGGCGCCCGCCTCGCCCGCGCCGAACCGGTCGCCTACGACGACCCGACCGACCTCGACCCGGCCGGGCTGAAGCTGCTCTGGCTCAACTCGCCGTCCAACCCGACCGGCCGCGTCCTCACCGCCGACGAGCTGCGCCGGATCGTCGCCTGGGCCCGCGAGCACGGCGTCCTGGTCGTCAGCGACGAGTGCTACCTCGAACTGGGCTGGGAGGCCGACCCGGTCTCCGTGCTGCACCCGGACGTCTGCGGCGACTCCCACGACGGCCTGGTCGCCGTGCACTCGCTCTCCAAGCGTTCCAACCTCGCCGGCTACCGCGCCGCGTTCCTCGTCGGCGACGCCGCCGTCCTCGGCGAGCTGCTGCAGATCCGCAAGCACGGCGGGATGATGGTCGCAGCCCCCGTCCAGGCGGCCACCGTCGCCGCCCTCGGCGACACCGCGCACGTCTCCGAGCAGCGCGAACGCTACGCCCGCCGCCGCGCCGCGCTGCGCTGCGCATTCGAGGCGGCCGGGTTCCGCATCGAGCACAGCGAGGCGTCGCTCTACCTCTGGGCCACCCGCGACGAGCCCTGCTGGGACACGGTCGGCCACCTCGCCGACCGCGGCATCCTCGTCGCCCCCGGTGACTTCTACGGACCGGCCGGCGACCGGTTCGTACGGATCGCCTTCACCGCGACCGACGAACGCGTCGAGGCGGCCGTCCGCCGTCTCGCCTAGCGGATACGCGAAGGGGCCCGGGGAGCGTGAACTCCCCGGGCCCCTTCGTGATGCCGGCGCCGGTGCGCCTGCCGTCAGCCGCCGAGGGGGCGGCCGCCGAGCAGGCCCTTGCCCGCGCCGGCCGCGCCCTTCACCGCGTCGGTGGGCAGCGTGTCGGTCGACAGGCCGTTCTTGCCGGTCTTGCTCAGGACGTTGCCGAGGGAGTCGGCGGTGCGCTGGGTGGTCGGCGCGGCACGCTGGAGCACCGGAGCCGCGGTGTCCGCCAGCGCCGGGGCGAGCTCCTGCGCCGCCGCGCCACCGGACTCGTTGACCACGCCGACGCCTTCGCGCGCGACCGTGTCGAGGGTCTCGCCGGTGCGCTGCGAGTCCATGCTGGTCAGTCCGCCCAGCTCGGGCGCGCTCGGCAGGGGCGCGGCGGTCGCGGAACCGGCCACGGCGACCACGGGTGCCGCGCTCGCCGCGACCAGCAGGGCGGCTCGGGCGATCCGGCGCGTAACGGGGAGGGACATGGTGCTCCTTCGACGGAGAGGGGGCGCGTACTTCTGACAACTGGGCACCGAGGTGCCGAGTCCGCCGGGCGGACGGACGCCCTGACTACCGCGTCAGCCCTCCGAAGGTTGCGGTGAAGTGCGGTAAAGAATTGATAACGCGTCACATAATCCGCCGTGTCGAAAGGCGGGCAATATGTGCATTCCGCCGCCTTGTGTGAAGCGGCCGCATCCCTTGTCCCGTAAGGGAAGGGGCCCGCCGGCCACCGGCCGCGACGGAACAACGACCCCGGCGGCCACAGGAATTGACCGCCGTGCCCCGATGGGGGGAAGCGCCGGACTACTGCCCGGTGGTGATCCGCACGGCGCCCGCCGCCCCGGAGCCGCCGGCGTCCGCGGTGCGCCGCCAGCCCTCCGGGGCGTCGGACGCCTGCCAGGTCCGCCCGGCGTAAGAGATCTGTTCGACGCCCAGCTCGGCGGAGTGGGCCACCGACCAGAGCGCCACCTGCCAGCCGCGCCGCACCGCGTCGTCCCCGGAGCGCGCCACCGGCACCGTCACCGTCCGCCCGTGCGCGCCCTTGGCACCGGCGGTGCCCTTGGTGCCCACGCCGGGCAGCACCCCGGCGCCGAACTCCCGCACCAGCCGCTCCCGCACCCGCGCGGCGCCGGTGGCGTCCGCCGCCTCCGCGCCCGCGGCGCCGCCGGTGTCCGCGCCCTTCGCCGGGCGGGGCACCACGCAGGACAGCGCCGCGCCCCGGCGCCCGGACAACGCGTCCGCCAGCAGCTCCGCATCCGCCTCGTGCTTCGCGTACGCCAGCGGATAGCCGCTGCGCTGCACCCGCTGCGCCGCCTCCGTCACCGGCAACCGTTCGTAGCCGGGCACCTTCACCAGGTGCGCGTAGAACTCCCCGGCGGCGTAGACCGGGTCCATGATCTGCCGGGTGGTGCCCCAGTCCTGCGAGGGGCGCTGCTGGAAGAGGCCGAGGGAGTCCTTGTCGCCGTGGTCGAGGTTGCGCAGCCCGGACTCCTGCATCGCCGTCGCCAGCGCGATCGTCACCGCCCGCGGCTTCAGCCCCCGCGCGGACGCCACCGCCGAGATCGTCGCCGCGTTCGCCGCCCGCTCCGGGGTCAGCTCCAGCGCCGCCCCGCCGTCCGCCGCCGCCACCGTGCACCGCGGCTCCCCGGGCCCGGCGCCCAGCTGCTGCACCGCGAGATACGCCCCCGCGCCCAGCAGCGCGGCCACGGCCACGGCGGTACGCCACGGACGCCGCCGGCGGGCGGGGGCTGCGGAAGGAGAGTCGGCCTGCACGCGGCCCACCGTAGCGAAGCCCGGCGGGCCGGGTCCCGCCGCCGGCCTGCCGTCCGTCCCCGGGGGGACGACAGCAGCCCGGCGGCAGGCCATAGGGTTGACCGTATGGACCGCTCCACAGACCACCCCGCCCTCGACCTCTCGCTCGACGCCGCGGAGCTGACCGCGCGCCTCGTCGACTTCCCCTCCGAGAGCGGCAACGAGAAGGACCTCGCCGACGCCGTCGAGCACGCCCTGCGCGCGCTGGACCACCTCACGGTCGACCGCCACGGCAACAACATCGTCGCCCGCACGCACCTGGGCCGCGCCGAGCGGGTGGTGCTCGCCGGTCACCTCGACACCGTGCCGATCGCCGGCAACGTCCCCTCCCGCCTCGACGACGAGGGCTATCTGTGGGGCTGCGGCTCCTGCGACATGAAGTCCGGCGTCGCCGTCCAGCTCAAGGTCGCCGCCACCGTCCCCGAGCCCAACCGCGACCTCACCTTCGTCTTCTACGACCAGGAAGAGGTCGCCGCGCACCTCAACGGCCTCGGCCACGTCGCCGACGCCCACCCGGACTGGCTCGCCGGCGACTTCGCGGTCCTGCTGGAGTCCTCCGACGGCGAGGTCGAGGGCGGCTGCCAGGGCACGCTGCGCGTCCTGCTGCACACCACCGGTGAGCGCTCGCACTCCGCCCGCAGCTGGATGGGCGCCAACGCGATCCACGCCGCCGCCCCGATCCTCGAAAAGCTCGCCGCGTACCAGCCGCGCCGCGCCGTGATCGACGGCCTGGAGTACCGCGAGGGCCTGAACGCCGTCCGCGTCGAGGGCGGCGTCGCCAACAACGTCATCCCGGACGCCTGCACCGTCACCGTCAACTTCCGCTACGCCCCGGACCGCACCCCCGAAGAGGCGCTGGCGCACGTCCGGGAGGTCTTCGCGGACTGCCCGGTGGACGAGTTCACCGTCGACGACCACTCCCCGGGCGCCCTGCCGGGCCTCTCGCACCCGGCGGCCAAGGCGTTCATGGACGCCGTCGGCGGCACCGCGCGCCCCAAGTTCGGCTGGACCGACGTCTCCCGCTTCAGCGCCCTCGGCGTCCCCGCGGTGAACTACGGCCCCGGCAACCCGCTGCTCGCCCACAAGCGGGACGAGCGCGTCCTCGCCGAGCGCATCGGCCACTGCGAGGAGCGGCTGCGCGCCTGGCTGACCAGCTGACCCGGCCCCGGGCGGGGCGCGGCCCCGGCGGGCGCACCGGTCCGCACCGCCCGCCGCGGGATCTACGCTGAAGCCGCAACGATCTGTCAGCGGAGGGAGCACGACATGGCCAGTCCCGAAGGAGCAGCGGCCCCCGAGGAGCAGCGGCTGGGTCCCGTACTGCGCCGTCACGACCAGGTGCAGCACAGCACCACGGACCAGCGGCTGCTGGATTCCGAGGGCTCCTCCGAGTGGGTGCACACCGATCCGTGGCGGGTGATGCGCATCCAGTCGGAGTTCGTCGAGGGCTTCGGCGCGCTCGCCGAACTCGGCCCCGCGGTCAGCGTCTTCGGCTCCGCGCGCACCTCCCGCGACTCCGCCGAGTACGCGACCGGGGTGAAGCTCGGCCGCGCGCTGGTGGAGGCCGGATTCTCGGTGATCACCGGCGGTGGCCCCGGCGCCATGGAGGCGGCCAACCGGGGCGCGCACGAGGCCGGCGGCACCTCCGTGGGGCTCGGCATCGAGCTGCCCTTCGAGCAGGGCATGAACGAGTACGTGAACCTCGGCGTCGATTTCCGGTACTTCTTCGTCCGGAAGACCTGCTTCGTGAAGTACGCCCGCGGCTTCGTCGTGCTGCCCGGCGGGCTGGGCACCCTGGACGAGCTGTTCGAGGCGCTGACCCTCGTCCAGACCCGGAAGGTGACCCGCTTCCCGATCGTCCTCTTCGGCACCGCCTACTGGAGCGGTCTGGTCGACTGGGTGCGCGAGACGCTGATCGCCGAGGGCAAGGCGTCCCCGCGCGACCTGGAGCTGTTCCACCTCAGCGACGACGTGGAGGAAGCGGTCGCGCTGGTGACGAAGGAAGTCGGGCCGGGCGTGCGGTGACACCGCCCGCGGGGCCGCCGGCGTGCGGCCCCGCCACCGCCCGGCGGCTCAGGCCAGCCCGCGCCGGGCCACCGCCGGCGCCCGGTGCCCGGCGATCGAGGCGACCATGTCCAGCACCTGCCGGGTCTCGGCGACCTCGTGGACGCGGTAGACCTGCGCCCCCAGCCAGGCGGAGACGGCGGTGGTCGCGAGCGTCCCGAGGACACGTTCCTTGACCGGCTTGTCGAGCGTCTCGCCGACGAAGTCCTTGTTGGAGAGGGAGACGAGGACGGGCCAGCCCGTTGCCGTCATCTCGCCGAGCCGCCGGGTCGCCTCCAGGCTGTGCCGGGTGTTCTTCCCGAAGTCGTGCCCCGGGTCGATCATGATGCCGTCGCGCCGGACGCCCAGCTCCACGGCGCGCTCGGCCAGGCCCAGCGTGACGCGCAGGATGT
This sequence comes from Streptomyces sp. NPDC000404, assembly GCF_040300365.1. NCBI lineage: Bacteria > Bacillati > Actinomycetota > Actinomycetes > Kitasatosporales > Streptomycetaceae > Streptomyces > Streptomyces sp. NPDC000404. The sequence goes on from NZ_JBEPDN010000005.1 coordinate 75,599, forward strand.
CGGCCATCACATCGTCGTACGCCACCCGGTGCGGCCGGGTCCGCGGCTCGGCGCCCCCGGCGTGGGTGCAGACCAGGCCCGCGCCGTGCCGGGCGGCGACCTCCGCGAGCTTCGGGTCGACGCCGCCCCAGGCGTCGTTGAGGACATCGGCGCCCGCCGCGCAGACCGCCTCGCCGACATCGTGGCGCCAGGTGTCGACGCTGATGACCACGTCCGGGTGACGTCGCCGCACCTCCGCGACGAAGCCGACGGTGCGCCGCGCCTCCTCCTCGGCGGTGACTTCCTCGCCGGGACCGGCCTTGACGCCGCCGATGTCGATGATCGCGGCGCCCTCGGCAACGGCCTGCTCGACGCGGATGAGCGCCGCCTCGTCCTGGAACGTCGCCCCCTGGTCGTAGAAGGAGTCCGGGGTCCGGTTCACGATCGCCATGATCACCGGCTCGTGCGCGTCGAACTCGCGTTTCCCCAGCCGCAGCATTCCCACTCCTTCTCGATGGTCCGCCAGCGACCTTACGTCCTCGCACTGTCACACCCGCATGGCACGATCGGGGCAGGTGCGTCTTCCGGGGAGTTGGTCGTGTTCTGGTTTCTGCTGATCGCCATGGTCGTGGTGGTCGCCGTGGTCACTCTTGTCGTCGTGGGCGGCGAGCGCGGCGGGCTGCGCGACGCCGAGCCGGAGCAGCTGTACGACCCGCTGCCCCAGGAACGCCCGCTGACCCGCGCCGACATCGAGTCCGTACGCTTCGCGGTCACCGTCCGCGGCTACCGCATGAACGACGTCGACGACGCCCTCGACCGCATCGGCGCCGAGCTGGCCGAGCGGGACGCCCGGATCGCCGAGCTGGAGGCCGCGCTGGCCGGCGTCCACGCCGCCTCCATGGGGGCGCCGGGCCTGATCAGGGACGACGCGGGGCCCGCGGACGCCGCACCGACCGGGGCGGCGGCACCGCCCGAGGGTCAGGGCCCCGGCCCTGCGGAGGGGAACGACGGAAGCGGGGAGACGATGCGGACGACGGAGCGGGCCCGGCCGGGCGGCGAGGAGCCGGACGCGCGGGGCGGTGCCGGCGCGGCGCCGGAGTCGGAGGGCCGGTCATGACGGGCGTGGTGAGCGCCCCGGACGGTGTTCCGCGCTGCCCCTGGGGCATGGAGTCCGAGAAGATGGCCGATTACCGGGCCTACCACGACACGGAGTGGGGCCGTCCGGTCCACGGCGACGACGCGCTCTTCGAGCGGATGTGCCTGGAGGCGTTCCAGTCCGGGCTGTCCTGGATCACGATCCTGCGCCGCCGGGAGGCGTTCCGCGCCGCGTTCGCCGGCTTCCGGATCGCCGAGGTCGCGCGGTTCACCGACGCCGACGCCGAGCGGCTCCTCGCCGACCCCGGCATCATCCGCAACCGCGCCAAGATCGCCGCGACCCTCGGCAACGCCCGGCTCGCCGCCGCGCTCGCCCCCGGCGAACTGGACGCCCTGATCTGGTCGTACGCGCCCGAGCGGGCGGGCCGCCCGGTGCCGCGCTCCTTCGCCGACGTCCCGCCGGTGACGCCGGAGTCCACGGCGCTCGCGGGGGACCTCAAGAAACGCGGCTTCCGCTTCGTCGGCCCGACCACCGCCTACGCGCTGATGCAGGCGTGCGGCCTGGTCAACGACCACCTCGCCGGCTGCCACGCCCGGGAGGCGACGGAGCGGGCGGCGGCCGCGGGCTGAGCCCCGGGCCGCCCGCCGCGCCCGCCGCCCGGTCCGGACGGCGGGCGCCCCGGGTCAGCGCCCGAGGTAGACCGGCTTCTCCTTCTTCACGAACGCCTCGACCGCGATGTGGTGGTCCTCGGAGGCGCCGGCCCGCGCCTGGAGCTCCTCCTCCTTGGCGAGCGCCTCGGTTAGGGTGTGGCCGGCGCCGAAGGCCAGCGACTCCTTGAGCGCGGCGTAGGCGACGGTCGGGCCCGCGGCGAGCTTGCGGGCGACGGCCGCCGCCCGGTCCGCCAGCTCCGCGCTGGGCACCACCTCGCTCGCGATGCCCAGCGCGTACGCCTCCTGCGCATCGATGCCGCGCGGGAAGAGCAGCAGGTCGGCGGCGCGGCCCGGCCCGACGACGCGCGGCAGCGTCCAGGACACCCCGGAGTCGGCGGTGAGCGCGACCCCGGCGAAGGAGGTGTTGAAGGACGCCGAGTCGGCGACGACGCGGTGGTCGGCGGCGAGGGCGAAGCCGAAGCCGGCGCCCGCCGCGACGCCGTTGACGCCCGCCACCACCGGCTTCGGCATCCCGGCGATCGCCGTGACGATGGGGTTGTAGTGCTCGCGCACGGTGCTCATCGTGGCGCCGTCGCCGCTCTCCCGGTCCGCGGCGAGCAGCCCGATGTGCTCCTTGAGGTCCTGGCCGACGCAGAACGCGCGCCCGGTGGCGGTCAGCAGGACGGCACGGACGGCGGGGTCGGCCGCCGCGTCCCGCAGCCGGTCCCGGAGCGCCACCTTCGCGTCGATGTTCAGGGCGTTCATCGCATCGGGCCGGTTGAGGGTGATCGTGGCGAGTCCGTCGGTCACGTCGTAGAGCACGCTGTCGGCCATGAGTGGGGTCCCTCCGTCGCGGGTGGCGCCGCCCGTCGGGGGCGGTCAGCGCTCAGGATGCCGGAGATCATCCGGCCCCGGCATGTGACGTACGTCAAAGAATGAGGGTTACCGGGGGTGCGCAGGGCGGCGCAGTATCGCAGGCCACTCACCGAATTGCGGCGGTTTGGGGGAGCGGGTTGCCGAAGGGAAGCTGTCCGATGTTGGTCATCGGGTCGTTCGATGCGGGATAATGGCCTGGAAGCAATGTGTTCGATGCCGGTGACGCGTGCCGAGATGCGGCCGTCGGCCTTCGGCTGAGGATGAGCTGGTTTCAGGAAGGGGAACGAGCATGGCGGCCATGAAGCCGCGGACGGGTGACGGCCCGCTCGAGGTGACCAAGGAGGGGCGGGGCATCGTCATGCGCGTTCCGCTCGAAGGCGGCGGGCGACTCGTCGTCGAGCTGACACCCGACGAAGCAAAGGCCCTGGGTGAGGCCCTGGAGAAGGTCACCGTCTGAGAGGGCGGCCCGAACTGCTGCGGTTCCCCGGGGCGCTGACCCCAGGTACCCCCAGCCGATGATCAAGGCCCCGGCGGGCGCGCCTCGTGCGCTCCCGCCGGGGCCTTTCGTCGTACGGGCGCAGCGGCGTGCGGCCCCCGGCCGGTGCGGTCCGGCTCAGCCGCGTTTGACCGCGCACAGCAGACCGTCGCCGACCGGCAGCAGCGACGGGACGAGCGCGGAGCTGTCCCGGACGGCGCGCAGCAGCTCGCGCAGGCGCAGCACCTCGTCGGGCTGTTCGCCGGAGTCGACGGTGCGGCCGTCGGCGAAGACCCCCGCGAAGCAGACCAGCCCACCGGGGCGCAGCAGCCGCAGCGCCTCGGCGAGATAGTCGGTGAACTCCGCCAGATCGCCGTCGCAGAACACCAGGTCGTAGCCGCCGTCGGCGAGCCGCGGCAGCACGTCCAGCGCCCGGCCCGGGATGAACCGCGCGCGGTTGCCGGCGAAGCCCGCCTCGCGGAACGCCTGCTTGGCGAAGGTCTGCCGCTGCGGTTCGAGGTCGACGGTGGTGAGCACGCCGTCCGGCCGCATGCCGTGCAGGAGGTAGATGCCCGACACGCCCGTGCCGGTGCCGATCTCGGCGATGGCCTTGGCGCCGGCGGTGGCGGCGAGCATCCGCAGGGCGGCTCCGGTGGCGGTCGACACCGTACGGATCCCGGCGTCGCGGGCGCAGGTACGGGACCAGCGCAGGGCGATGTCGGTGGCCTCGTCGATGGTCCCGGCGCCGTACGCCTCGGCGAATGCCAGGCCCGTCTGCCGGTTGCCGGTAATGGCCCTCTCCTGTCCCCGTAGTTGACGCAACGGTGACTGTATCCGCTGTCTGCGGGAACCCGCAGATGGGACCGGGCGTTAACGGGGGACAGGGGGGATGCGCGGGTGAAGACCGACGGAGACGTGAAGCAAGCACAGAAGCAGGACCAAATGCAGGTCAAAACTGCTTATCCGGAGCTAACGGGCGAGGTGGATATGGTAGGGGCTCTACTGGACACCACCAGAGCCACCAGGGGAGGTGCGGCTGCGACGGGTGACCGCCGAGGGCGCAGACGCCTGCGACGGCCGTTCGCCGAGCCGAAATCCGTGACCGACACCGCTGACCGTCTCCGCACCCACCACTCCGCTCCTACCGCGACCTTCGCCGCAGACGCGGATGAGCAGGCGTGGACTCCCCCCAGCTGGGAGGAGATCGTCAGCACCCACAGTGCCCGGGTCTACCGCCTCGCCTACCGCCTCACCGGCAATCAGCACGACGCCGAGGACCTGACCCAGGAGGTCTTCGTCCGGGTCTTCCGTTCGCTGTCGACGTACACGCCGGGCACGTTCGAGGGCTGGCTGCACCGGATCACCACCAACCTCTTCCTGGACATGGTCCGCCGCCGCCAGCGCATCCGCTTCGACGCGCTGGGCGACGACGCCGCCGAGCGGCTGCCCAGCCGCGAGCCGTCGCCGCAGCAGCACTTCAACGACACCCACTTCGACGCCGATGTACAGCAGGCACTGGACACCCTGGCGCCCGAGTTCCGCGCCGCCGTCGTCCTGTGCGACATCGAGGGCCTGTCGTACGAGGAGATCGCCGCGACGCTCGGCGTGAAGCTCGGCACGGTCCGCAGCCGGATCCACCGTGGCCGCTCGCATCTGCGCAAGGCGCTCAAGCACCGCTCCCCGCAGGTGCGCGCCGAGGAGCGCGAGCAGCGTTCGCTGGCCGCGGTGTCCACCGGGGAGGTCGGAATCGCGTGAGCCCCATTGGCGGTGCTTCCCCCGCCGAGCAGCATCTCGGTGACCGCCTCGCAGCCCTGGTCGACGGCGAGTTGGGACATGACGCGCGGGAGCGGGTGCTCGCACACCTGGCGACCTGCGGACGGTGCAAGGCGGAGGCCGACGCCCAGCGTCGGCTCAAGAGCTTCTTCGCGCAGGCCGCGCCACCCGGCCCCTCGGAGGGGCTGTTGGCGCGCTTGCAGGGGCTGCCCGGAGGAGATCCGGACGGCCCCGGCGGCGGCCTGGGCGCCTTCGGCCGCGCCGAGTTCGACCGGGACGGCGGCGGCTTCGGCTATCAGCCCTCCTCCGGTGCGCAGGCCGGCGAGGCCCACGCGCCCCGGCAGCGGGGCTTTCGTATCCATGAGACCGAGCGCCCGGCGCAGCCGCGCCGCCGGTTCGCGTTCGCCGCGGCCGGAGCCGTCTCGCTGGCCGCCCTCGCCCTGGGCGGCACCCTCCCGCTGGAGGCCGCGATCGACCCGCCGGGCCGTCAGGACGGCACCGGCGCCACCGTCGTCCCGCTCAGCGCCACCCCGGTCGCCGGCAGCGATCCGCTCCGCGACGCCGGGCTGCTGACCTCCGGCGGCGTCGCCGGTCCGGTCGCCGCCGCGACGCCCGGCGCCACGGGCCTGTACGGCCCGCCCGTCCCGCCGCCCTCCTCGCCTCCGGCACGGATACCGTCCGGCGGCCGGTTCGGCCCGTTGATAGCCCCGCCCGATCAGGACGGCGGCGGGCGGCCCGCACCCCTGACCCTCGGCACCGCCCGCGCCCCGGGCCCGTACACCCCCGCCACCGGGGAGCTGCGCCCGCTGGTCGGCTCCGCGGCGCCCCCCACCCCCGCCTTCCACCCGCCCGCCGCTGCTCCGCGCTGACCACCGCCTGCGCTCTGTCACAGGAAGCTGGTTGAATCGCTGCGGGGCGGTGCGTGTCGTCGACACGCGCACGGTCCACGAGGTGGCGGTGGCCCGCGTGCGTGCGGGCGAATGGTGGGGAGAGCATGGACGACGGTACGGCCACCGGGCCGAAGCTGAAGTGGTGGAGCCGGCCGGGGCGCACCCCCGACCCGCAGCCCCACCCCGGACCGGGTCCCCAGCACCGGCCGGTGACCACCGCGAGCGGCGGCGCCGCGCCGGAGCCGGCCCCTTCCGCCGCGGACGCGCAGCCCGCGGCGCATCGGGCCCCGCAGCCGGCCGCCCCGGCTCCCGCCGGCCCGCTGCCGACCACCGCGGACGGCCCCCTGCCCGGCGCCCCGGCCCCGGCCGGTGCACAGCCGTTGCCGGTCGCCGATACGGGCCCGCGGGCGGATGCCTCCGGTGCGGTCCCGTCCGGTGCGATCCCCTCCGGCCCGCAGCCCGGGGCTTCCGCGGCCGGTCCCCAGCCGTCCGGCCCGCAGCCCGGCGCACCGTCCGGAGCCCGGCCCGAGGCGTCGATGCCGTCCGGTTCGCAGCCCGCGGAGGTGGCTCCCGCCGATCCGCTGCCCGCGGGCGCGGCTCCCGCCGGCCCGCTGCCGGGCGCTCCTGCCGTACCGCAGCCTGCCGGTGCGGCCTCCTCCGGCCCGCAGCCGGGCGCTTCCGCTGCCGGCCCTCGGCCGGTCGGCCCGCCCGGGGCCCAGCCCCTGCCGGTGGACGAATGGCCGCCGCCGGAGCCGCTGGCGGCCACGCGGGCCTCGATGACGAAGACCGCCGCCGAAGCCCCGGTGCCCGCGGCTGCCCCGGCGCCCGCGGCAACGGGCGCACCCGCAACTCCCGCGGCGACGGAGGCTCCCATGGCCCCGGCGGCGGAGGTGCCCACAGCCTCGGCGACGGAGGCCTCCACTGCTCCCGCGGCTTCGGAGGCCCCGGGTGCTCCCGCCGCGGCGGGAGCACCCGCCGCCCCTCTCCCCGCCGAGGCGCCCGCCGTCGAGCCCGCCTCCCGTGCCACGTTGCAGCTGACGAAGGTCGAGCCCGACGCGGCGTCCGCGGCGGCGGGCGGGGCCCCCGCCGCGTCCGAAGGGCCCCGGCACCCCAAGGACCCCTACGGGACGCCGCCCTACGGTGACCCCGGGCCGTGGGCGCCCGCGCCGCCGGTGCAGCGGCCGGTGACCACCCCGGCGCACGGCACCCACCTGCCGCCCGGCGCGGCGCCCGCCTACGGCACCGCCGCGCCGCCGCTGCCGGGCGCGCTGCCGCCGCAGGCGCCCGCGCCGTACGCCGAGCAGCCGCTGCCCGCCGAGCACCCGCAGCCGTATCCGCAGGGCGGGAACGGCATGGACGGCGGCGGGTTCGTGCCGCGGCCGGGGGACGGCGGGCCGCGGTCCGCCGTGGCGCGGACCGCCGCGCTGCCGGCGGCGGACGCCCCGCTGCCGCCCGAGCGGCCCGTCCCGCACCCCGAGGTCTCCGGCGACCCGGGTCACCCCGTCCCGGCGCACCCGGGCGGCGCCTGGCAGCAGTACGACCCGTGGAGCCCGCCGGGAAGCGGCGGTCCGGCGGCGTCGCAAAAGCGCCGCTCCCGGCGCGGTCCGCTGGTCGTCGGGGCGGTGCTGCTGGCGCTGCTCGCCGGCGGGGTCGGCGGCGCCGTCGGCGTGTACGTCGAACGCCACGGCGGGCCCGGCGACATCATCCTGCCGCAGGCCGACGAGGCGCCCGGGCCCCGCGATCCGCACAGCGTCGCCGGGATCGCGCAGACCGCGCTGCCCGGCGTCGTCACGCTCCACGTCCGGGGCAACGCCGAGCAGGGCACCGGCACCGGCTTCGTCCTCGACCGGCAGGGCCGCATCCTGACCAACAACCACGTCGTGGAGCCCGCCGGGGACGGCGGCGAGATCTCGGTGACGTTCAGCGGCGGGCAGACCGCCAAGGCGCGCGTGGTGGGCCGGGACAGCGGCTACGACCTCGCCGTCGTCCAGGTCGACAACGTCTCCGGGCTGCACCCGCTCACCCTCGGCGACTCCGACGCGGTCCGCGTCGGCGACCCGGTGGTCGCCATCGGCGCACCGTACGACCTCGCCAACACCGTCACCGCCGGGATCATCAGCGCCAAGCAGCGGCCCATCACGGCGGGCGGCGAGAAGGGCGACGGCAGCGATGTGTCCTACGTGGACGCGCTCCAGACGGACGCGCCGATCAACCCGGGCAACTCCGGCGGGCCGCTGGTCGACGGCCGGGCCCGGGTGATCGGGATCAACAGCGCCATCCGCGCGGCCGACGGCTCCAGCCCCGACGGCACGACCCAGGGCGGCAGCATAGGGCTGGGCTTCGCCATACCGATCAACCAGGCCAAGCGGGTCGCCGAGGAGCTGATCAACACCGGCCGGGCCACTCACCCGGTCATCGGCGTCACGCTGGAGATGGAGTACCCGGGCGACGGCGCGCGCGTCAGCGGCGTCGGCACGGACGGCCGCAACCCGGTCACCCCGGGCGGCCCCGGCGCCAAGGCGGGCATCAAGGGCGGCGATGTGATCACCCGGCTGGACGGCGCCCCCGTCCACAGCGGCGACGAGCTGATCGTCAAGATCCGCAGCCACCGGCCGGGCGACGAACTGACGCTCACCGTGCGCCGCGGCGGCAAGGACCGGACCGTCCATCTCACGCTCGGGTCGTCCGGCACCGGCTGACGTTTGCACGGTGTTGGCGCGGGTGACTCCCGTGCGATGCGTGGGGCCAGGTACCGTGAGGGGTGGCCTGGCCCCGGGCCGCCGACCGGCCACGGAAAACCAAGGAGCTGAAGGTGTTCTTCGACATAGGACCCCTGGAGCTGGTGGCCATCGTGATCCTCGGTGTGCTCATCTTCGGGCCGGACAAGCTGCCCAAGGTCATCCAGGACGTGATGGGCTTCATCCGCAAGGTCCGGGCGTTCTCGGACAGTGCCAAGGAGGACATCCGCAGCGAGCTGGGCCCGGAGTTCAAGGACTTCGAGTTCGACGACCTGCGCCCGAAGAACTTCGTCCGCAAGCACGTCCTGGAGAAGGACGAGTACGGGCTGAAGGACCTCCAGGAGATCCGCGACGGCTTCGACCTCAAGAAGGAGATGGCCGACGTCACCGACGCGGTCCGCAGCTACGACGACGCCTCCTCCGGCGGCGGGCGGCTGAACCTCTCCAAGGACGGCGCGGCGTCCGACGGCCGGATCGACCTCACCAAGAAGTCCTCCGGCGGTCTGGCCCCGGGCGAGCGTCCGCCCTTCGACATCGACGCCACCTGAGCCCTGCCCCTCCGCCCGGTCGCGCGCCCGCTCGTCCACCGGGCGGATGTCGCATGCCGTGCGCACGCCCTTGCGCTCTGTCCCGCCCGGTCACTGGCTATGCTCCCGGTGTCCGGGGTGAGGACGCCTGAGGGGGGCGGGCCGCCCACGACACAGGGCAACGAGGAGGCTCCGCGCAGATGGAGACGGTGAGTCGGGCTGCGGCCCAGTCGGATACGGCCGACGCGGGGCGGAAGGTCGACGGCTATCTGCTGGCGGCCTTCCCCTGGTACGGCCTGGACGAGGCGTTCACCGGCCCCCGCTGGCTGATGCGGGTCGGCGCCGCCGCCGACGGCACCGTCGAACACGGTGCGACCGGCCACGGCGAGGAGCCGACGATAAAGACCGAGACGCCCAAGGACGAGCGGTTCGCGGTCGTGGTGACGGTTCCCGGGCGCCCGGTGCGGCGCAGCGGCGACGGCACCGGCGTGCTGGACGCCACCTCCGTCTCGACCGCCGCCTGGCTGGCCGGCTCCGGGCTGCTCGCCCACACCTGGCCGACGACGATGGACCGCGCGCTGCGCCAGGACTGGCTGGACCAGCAGACCGCACTCGCCTGGGAGCTGGCGGACGACCTCGACGGCGAGGGCTGGAGCGAACTGCTGCTGCCGGTCGACGGCACCCCGACGCCGTTCCGCTACCGCGAGTCCGCGTACGGCTGGGTGCTGGCCGGTTCGGCGGGCGGCGAGGGCGGGGTGCACCTCGGCGCGTACGGCCGGGGGATGAGCGCGTACGGCCTCGGCTTCGGGGTGATCGAGGACCTCGCCGCGTACGAGGGCTGAAAGCTGCGCGGAGGGGGCGGACCGGAGACTTCCGGTCCGCCCCCTCCGTGGTGTGGCGGGCGCTCTGCCGCAGGTCAGCGGCTCAGAACTTGTTGCGCGGGGTGATCCCCAGCGACATGCCCTGCAGACCGCGCTGCCGGCCGCCGAGCTTGCCGGCGATGGCGCGGATCGCGGCGCCGGCGGGGGAGTCGGGGTCGCTCAGCACCACCGGCTTGCCCTCGTCGCCGCCCTCGCGCAGCCGGACGTCGATCGGGATGGAGCCGAGCACCGGCACCTGCGCGCCGGTCGTCTTCGTCAGGCCCTCGGCGACCCGCTCGCCGCCGCCGGTGCCGAACACGTCGACCATCTCGTCGCAGTGCGGGCAGGGCAGCCCGGACATGTTCTCGACCACGCCGACGATCTTCTGGTGGGTCTGCACCGCGATCGAACCGGCCCGCTCGGCGACCTCCGCCGCCGCCTGCTGGGGCGTGGTGACGACCAGGATCTCGGCGTTGGGGACGAGCTGCGCGACCGAGATGGCGATGTCGCCGGTGCCGGGCGGCAGGTCGAGGAGGAGGACGTCGAGGTCGCCCCAGTAGACGTCGGCGAGGAACTGCTGGAGGGCGCGGTGCAGCATCGGGCCGCGCCAGACGACCGGGGCGTTGCCGGGCGTGAACATGCCGATCGAGATGACCTTCACGCCGTTCGCCGACGGCGGCATGATCATGTTCTCGACCTGGGTGGGACGGCCGTCGGCGCCCAGCATCCGCGGGACGGAGTGGCCGTAGATGTCGGCGTCCACGACACCGACCTTCAGGCCGTCCGCGGCCATCGCCGCGGCGAGGTTGACCGTCACCGAGGACTTGCCGACGCCGCCCTTGCCGGAGGCGACCGCGTAGACACGGGTCAGCGAACCGGGCTTGGCGAACGGCACCTCGCGCTCGGCGGTCGTGCCGCGCAGCGCCGCCGCCAGCTCCTTGCGCTGCTCGTCGCTCATCACGTCCAGCTCGACGCTGACGCCGGTGACGCCGTCGACGCGGGCGACCGCCTCGCGGACGCCGGAGGTGATCGTCTCGCGCATCGGGCAGCCGGAGACGGTGAGGTAGACGACGACCGCCACCGCGCCGTCCGCCGCGATGTCCACCGATTTGACCATCCCCAGTTCGGTGATGGGGCGGTGGATCTCGGGGTCGTTCACCGTTGCGAGCGCTTCGCGGATCGCGTCCTCGCTCGGCGCGGCGCCTGGGGGCGTGTCGGTAGCCATGCCCCGATATTACGGCGGGGTAGGCGGGTGGCGGAAAGCCCGTTCAGCGGTCGCGTTCGTCACGCTCCGCACCGTCCGGCTGCCGGGTCTCCAGCTCCCTGATCAGCTCCGCCAGCTCGGAGCGGATCCAGTCGCGGGTGGCGACCTCGCCCAGGCCCAGCCGGAGCGCCGCGATCTCCCGCGTCAGGTACTCGGTGTCGGCGATCGACCGCTCGTTGCGCCCGCGGTCCTGCTCGTGGGTGACGCGGTCGCGGTCGTCCTGCCGGTTCTGCGCCAGCAGGATCAGCGGCGCCGCGTAGGACGCCTGGAGGGAGAGCGCCAGGGTCAGGAAGATGAAGGGGTACTGGTCGAACCGGAGAGCGACCGGCACGGTGACGTTCCAGCTGATCCACAGGATGATGATCACCGTCATCCAGACGATGAACCGGCCGGTGCCCAGGAAGCGGGCGATCTTCTCCGACAGCCGCCCGAACGCGTCCGGGTCGTACTCCGGGAACAGCGTGCGGCGCGGCACCCGCGGCTGGTCGAGGCGGACCCGCGGCCGCTCGTTCGCCCCGCGCCGCAGCGCCGACGAACCGTTCGCCCGCGCCCGGACGCCCTCGCGCTCCTCAGGCCCCACGGTCCACCTCCGGCGCCCGCCCGTCGTCCTCGGGCCGCTCCTCGCCGGGCTGCTCCTCGCCGTGCAGCTCGGTCTCCCGCCAGTCGTCCGGCAGCAGATGGTCGAGGACGTCGTCGACGGTGACGGCGCCCAGCAGCGCGCCGCTGTCGTCGACGACCGGCGCGGAGACGAGGTTGTACGTCGCCAGATGGCGGGTCACCTCGGGCAGCGTCGCGTCCGGCGGCAGCGGCGGCAGATCGGTGTCGGCGATCGAGCTGACCAGCGTGAACGGCGGATCGCGCAGCAGCCGCTGGAAGTGCACCACACCGAGGAACTTGCCCGTCGGCGTCTCGTCGGGCGGCCGGCAGACGTAGATCTGGGCGGCGAGCGCGGGGGAGAGGTCCGGATCGCGCACCCGGGCCAGCGCATAGGCGACCGTCGCATCAGGCCGCAGCACGATCGGCTCCGTCGTCATCAGACCGCCCGCGGTGCGCTCCTCGTACGCCATCAGGCGCCGGACGTCCGCGGCGTCCTCCGGGCGCATCAGCGTCAGCAGCCGCTCCTTCTCCTCCTCGGGGAGTTCGGAGAGCAGGTCGGCGGCGTCGTCCGGGTCCATCGCCTCCAGGACGACGGCCCGGCGCTGCTCCTTCAGCTTGCCGAGGATCTCGACCTGGTCGTCCTCGGGCAGCTCCTCCAGGACGTCCGCGAGCCGGTCGTCGTCGAGCGCGGCGGCGACCTCCGCGCGGCGCTTGGCCGACAGATGGTGCAGCACCCCGGCGAGGTCGGCGGGGCGCAGCTGCTCGAAGGTGGCCAGCAGATTCTCCGCGCCCTGCCCGTGCTCCTCCAGCGAGAACCCGGTGACCGCCGACCACTCGACGGTCAGCGCTTCCCCCTTACGGCGCAACGCCCCGCCCTTGCCGCGCCGGACGAAGACCTTGTGGATCTCCCAGTCGCGGCGGGCCGGGAGCTGGGTGATGCCGATGTCGAGGACGGTGACCTCCTCGCCGGTCTCCACCAGCCGCACCCGGCGGTCGAGGAGTTCGCCGAGGACCAGCGTCTCCGAGGCGCGCTGCTCGAAGCGGCGCATGTTGATCACCCCGGTCATGACGACCTGACCGGACTCCACGCCCGTCACGCGGGTCATCGGCAGGAAGACGCGGCGCCGCTGGGCGACCTCGACGACCAGCCCCAGCAGCCGGGGCGGGCGGCCCTCGCGGCCGCCGCTGCCCTTCGTCCGCAACATCGCGACCAGGTCGCGGACGCGTCCGACCTGGTCACCGTTGGGGTCGAAGACGGCGACGCCGGACAGGTGCGAGACGAAGACCCGCGGAGTCACCACCGCCATGCAGCGCGCCTCCGTTCCTTGGGCCGGGGGGATGGGGGACGGGAGCAGGGACAAGGGGATATCGATACAAAGGCGTCAATCCGGGTTCAGGCTAACGCGCCCGGCTCGTCCGCGCCCCGGCGAGCGACCCGTACGGCGACGGATCGCGGCAGCGGCCCGCGAGGCGCCGAACCGCCCCCGCACGACCGGTACGCTGCCGTACTGCTGTCGAGGTCACCCGCTACAGGAGGCAGAGCCGACGTGAGTGCAACCCCCTCGGGACCGGGCCCCCGATCCGTGGCCGTCACCCGTCGCACCGGGCGGGCGGCGCTCTGGGGGGCGGTGTGCGCGGGGCTGGCCGTGGCGCTGGCCGGCTGCGCGGAGGACCCGGACGCCGGGACGAACGGCGTGGGCAAGCTGCCCGCCACGAAGATCGAGGCGAAGGCGCAGGCGGCGGCGAAGACCGCCGGGACGGTCCGCCTCTCCGGCAGCTTCGTCAGCCAGGGCGCCACCTACAAGCTGGACATGCACCTCACCGGCGGCGGCGCCAAGGGCCAACTGACCACCCGCAAGTCGACGTTCGCGCTGCTGCGGGTCGGCGACGATCTCTACCTCAAGGCGGACGCCGCGTTCTGGGCCGGGGAGAAGGCGGGCGGCGGCGGGAACGACGCCTCGGCCGCGGACAAGCTCGGCGGCAAGTACGTCAAGGTGCCCGCCGCCGACCCGGTCTACAAGCGCTTCAGCGGCTTCACCGACAAGGACACGCTGCTGGCGAGCCTGCTCGCGCTGCGCGGCACGCTCGCCACCGGTAACCACGCCACCGTCGGCGGGGTGAAGACCATCCGTATCGCGGGCGGCGCCGGCTCCGGCGGCACCCTCGACGTCTCCCTGGAGGGCACGCCCTACCCGCTGCGCCTGGAGCGCGGCGGCGACGCGGGCACGGTCCGCTTCGACGACTGGGACAAGGGCGTCTCCCTCAAGCCGCCGTCGCAGGACCAGATCGTGGACTACGGCACACAGGTCTCGGCGGCGTCGCAGGGCTGAGGGGCGCGGCGGCCCGGCGCAGGCGCAGCGGCGGCCCGGCGCAGGCAGGCCGCCCGGCCGGGGCCGGAGCATCCGGCGGGGGCGTCCGGCCGGACCGGGCCGCCCCTTCCGCCTCTCTCAGCCCTTGCGCCCCCGGCGCAGCAGCTTGGGCAGCGCCGCCGGCATCGGACGGAGGGTGATCGCGGGGGAGGGCAGCGCCGGTGCGGCGAGGGAGTCGTCCGGCATCTGGCCGGGGCGCTGCGTGGCGTCGCCGACGGGCTCCAGCCGCAGCACCCGGCACTCGGCCGCCCAGCGCTCCGGGATCGACTCCGCGTCCGGCGCGTTGAGCCGCTTGCCCTTCAGCTCGTCGACCGCGGTGCGCCACGCCTCACCGCCCGGCTCGGTCTCCACCACACGAGCCGGCCAGGCCACGAGCCGGCCGCCCTTGTCCTTGCTGCGGACGATGACCGTCGTGATGACGCCGTCGCTCAGCCCCAGATCGGCCAGCGGCTGCTCGCCCGCGCCGTCGCCGACCAGGCACGCCGCGCCGTCCACCCACAGATGCCACAGCGCCCGGGACAGGCCGGTCGTCCCCCGTACCCAGATCAGACCGGACTTCTTCGTGGCCTCTTCGATGAGCGCGCGGTCCTGGAGCGCCTGCGGTGCGGTCGATGTCATGCCCGTCAGCCTAATCGGCCTGATCGGCCCCGGTCCGTTGGGACCGGGCGCCGTCAGAGCCAGCCGTTGCGCTTGAAGCCGCGGTGGATGCCGAAGCAGAGCGCGACCGTCGCCACCAGCACCGCCGGGTAGCCGTACTTCCAGTGCAGCTCCGGCATGTTGTTGAAGTTCATGCCGTAGATCCCGGCGATCATCGTGGGGACGGCGAAGATCGCGGCCCACGAGGTGATCTTGCGCATGTCCTCGTTCTGCGCGACGGCCGCCTGCGCGAGGTTGGCCTGGAGGATGGAGTTGAGCAGGTCGTCGAAGGAGAGGACCTGCTCGTTGACGCGCGCCAGGTGGTCGGCGACGTCGCGGAAGTACTTCTGGATGTCGGAGTCGACCGGCCGCATCGGCCGCTCGCTCAGCAGCTGCAGCGGCCGCAGCAGCGGCGACACCGCGCGCTTGAACTCCAGCACCTCGCGCTTGAGTTGGTAGATCCGCCCGGCGTCGCCGCCCCGCGTCCCGCCCCGGCCGGTGCCCGAGCTGAAGACGTCGATCTCCACCTCGTCGATGTCCTCCTGGACGGCGCCGGCGACCGCGATGTACCCGTCGACGACCTGGTCGGCGATGGCGTGCAGCACCGCCGACGGGCCCTTGGCCAGCAGCTCCGGGTCGTCCTGGAGGCGGTGGCGCAGCGCCCGCAGCGAGCCCTGGCCGCCGTGCCGGACGGTGACGATGAAGTTCCGCCCGGTGAAGCACATCACCTCGCCGGTCTCCACGACCTCGCTGGTCGAGGTCAGCTCGGCGTGCTCGACGTAGTGGACGGTCTTGAAGACGGTGAAGAGGGTGTCGTCGTACCGCTCCAGCTTCGGCCGCTGGTGGGCGTGGACGGCGTCCTCGACCGCGAGCGGGTGCAGCCCGAACTCCGCGGCGATACCGGCGAACTCGGCCTCCGACGGCTCGTGCAGCCCGATCCAGGCGAAGCCCCCCTCGGTCCGGACGGCCGCCATCGCCTCGGCGGGGGTGCACGCCTCCTGCGCCCGGCGGCCCTCGCGGTAGACGGCGCAGTCGACGATGGCGCTGTTCACACAGGCGGGGGCGGACTTCTCGTAGCCGAAGGGGGCGGCATCACGGCGGCGGGAGGGGCGGACGGCGGCGCGCAGGTCACGGATCATCGACATGGCAAGCTCCTTCACGGGCCGGCCGTCAGCGGCGTGCGCGGGGCGTAACGCAACCCGGAACGTGGACGTACGAGGCGACATCGGCCGTACGTCCGCAAAGCGGGCAGCGTTCCGTGCCGGGGCACTGACGGCGCGCGGAGAATTCGAGGAATTCGCTGAGAGATACGGAACAGAGGGGCGAAGGCGCTCTTCCGTCATCTCCGTCCGACGCGAAGGAACTTCACATGTTTCGCCGCTGGGCCGCGGGGTACGGAAGCCTTCGGCGTCAGAAGATTCGCTGCGCGAGAGGGATGACAGGAGAACTATCGGTACTGCACGGTCGACTCGGATCCACCGCAGCCCCACCTCCTCCGGCCGGTCCCCGCTGGGGGACAGCGTCATTCCCTGACCAGATGGCAGGCTATCAGCCGCCCGTGGTGCCGCCGCGCCGCTTTGCCTGTTCGATACGAAGCCGATTCATGCTGTTTTCCGGCGCGCCCGCAGCCGGGTCCGCGGCCGCGCCCCGGGCCGCGCGGCAACGCCGCCGGACCGCCCCTCCGGGCGCCCCGCGGGGCCGCTCTATGCTCGCCCCATGTCTGACGTTCTCGCTCTGGTCGAGGCCCGGCTGCGCACCGCCCTGGGCGAGCCGGACGCCCGCGCCGCCGTCACCTTCCTCGGCACCGACCGCATCGAGGTGCTGCGCTTCGCCGGTGACGGCGTGGTCCGCTACGCGACGCTCGGGATGTCCGCCCACCCGATGACGGACCCCGCCGGCGCCGCACCGGGCCTGGGCGCGCCCCCGTCGGTGGTCTTCGCCGACCCGGTGGCCGGGCCCCGGGCCGAGCTGCTGATCACGCTGCGGCCGGGCCGCGCCGACATCGACAAGGTGCTGCGGCCGCTCGCCGTGCTCGCCGCGTCGCCGCAGGTCGAGGGCGTGGTGGTGGCGCCGGGTGCCTCCTTGGACACCGGCGAACCGCTCTGGCCCGGCGCCGGATTCACCTCCGTCCTGGTCGCCGCGTCCGGCGGCCTCGTCGAGGATCTGGAGCTGGACGCGCCGCTGGACCCGGTGCGCTTCCTGCCGCTGCTGCCGATGACGCCCAACGAGGCGGCCTGGAAGCGGGTGCACGGCGCGGAGGCGCTCCAGGAGCGGTGGCTGGCGCAGGGCACGGATCTGCGGGACCCGCTGCGCGGCGGTGCGGACCTGACGTGAGGCGCGCCGGGGGCCCGGTCCGGGGAGCCGCCGCCGGGGCCGGTGGCCGGCGGGTGGCGGGCTCCCGGACGGCGTCCGGCGGGCCGTGCCCGGGTGTGCGCCGGGCCCCGGTCCGGTGCGTGAAACATTCCGACCGGTCGGGTGATCGTCCTTGACGCGGCCGCGCGGCTGGAGGACCGTGGATCCCTATGAGGGGTGAACCCAGTTGCCCGAAGTGCGGTGGCCGCGTCCGGGCGCCCGGTCTCTTCTCCGACTCCTGGCAGTGCGCCGTGCACGGCACCGTGCAGCCGCTCCAGCCGGTCGTCCCGCCGAGCGTCGAGGCGCTCGGCGTCGTCGTGAACCGCTCGCAGGTCCCGGTGTGGATGCCCTGGCCGCTGCCGGTCGGCTGGCTCTTCACGGGCGTGGCCTGCGCCGGTGACGACCGCAGCGGCGGCCGCGCCACCGCCGTCGCCTGCTCCGGCCCCGGCCCGCTCGGCGGTCCCGGCGAACTCCTGCTGATCGCCGAGGAGCTGGGCGTCGGGCTCGGCGCCCGCTACGCCGGGATCGACGGCCCGGACCCCGGCCCCGGCATGCGCGTCGACACCGCCCCGCACACCAAGATCCTCGCCTCCGGCCGCCCGACCCCGATGTGGCACGTCGAGGGCTCCCCGGCCGACCGCGTGGTCTTCGCCGGGGAGGCCCGCGGGCTCTGGCTGTGGGCGATCGTCTGGCCCGAGCAGTCCGGTCTGCTGATGTACGACGAGATGGTCCTCACCGATCTGCGCGAGGCGGGCGCCGAGATCGATCTGCTGCCGTGCGGGGCGCTCTCCCCGCGGCTGCTGTCCTGAAGGCCCGGACCGGTCCCGGGCATTTTCCCCGAGGCGGCCGGGGTTCTTCCGCGGCCCGGTATCCTTGGCGCGACGCCCTGTGGCGCGCCCGTGGCGCCCGCGCCGGGCGCCGTCCGGTCACCGTCCCGTAGCGCAGGGGGGAGTTCAGCGTCGTGCGCATCGATCTGCACACCCACTCCACCGCGTCCGACGGTACGGACACCCCCGCCGAGCTGGTTGCCAATGCCGCCGCCCGCGGGCTGGACGTCGTCGCGCTGACCGACCACGACACCGTCGCCGGGCACGCCGCGGCGCGCGCCGCGCTGCCCGCGGGGCTGACGCTGGTCACCGGCGCCGAGCTGTCCTGCCGGATCGCGGGCACCGGGCTGCACATGCTCGCCTACCTCTTCGACCCGGAGGAGCCCGCGTTCGCCCGTGAGCGGGCGCTGCTCCGCGACGACCGGGTGCCGCGCGCCCAGGGGATGGTCGCCAAGCTCCGCGAGCTGGGCGTGCCGATCACCTGGGAGCAGGTCGCCGCCATCGCCGGTGACGGCGCCGTGGGGCGGCCGCACGTGGCCACCGCCATGGTCGACCTGGGCGTCGTGCCCACCGTCTCCGACGCGTTCACCGCGCAGTGGCTGGCCAACGACGGCCGCGCGTACGTCGACAAGCACGAGCTGGACCCGTTCGAGGCGCTCCGGCTGATCAAGGGCGCGGGCGGCGTCGCCGTCGTCGCGCACCCCGCCGCCGTCAAGCGCGGCGCCTGTGTGCCCGAGAGCGCCCTCGGCGAGCTGGCCGCGGCCGGTCTCGACGGCATCGAGGTCGATCACATGGACCACGACGCACCGACCCGCGCCCGGCTGCGCTCCCTCGCCGCCGAAGCCGGGCTGCTGACCACCGGGTCCAGTGACTACCACGGCAGCCACAAGACCTGTGAGCTGGGCGAATACACCACCGACCCGGAGATCTACGGCGAGATCGTGCGCCGGGCCACCGGCGCCTTCCCCGTCCCCGGCGCGGGCGGCTGAGCCCCTGCCGCCGGAGTCCGGCGGCTCTTTCTTCCTTCCGGCGCCCGCGTCCGTGCGGTGCGCCCGCGCGCCGCCCTGCCGGTGCGCCGTTCCCCCGCTCCACCTCCACCGCAAGGCCAATCATCACCGTGTTCGACGTCGCTGCCTTCAGTACTCTCTTCGTCACCCTTTTTGTCATCATGGATCCCCCCGGGATCACCCCGATCTTTCTCGGGCTGACCGCGGGACGGCCCGCCAAGGTCCAGCGCCGGATGGCCTGGCAGGCGGCGACCGTCGCGTTCTGCGTCATCGCCGTCTTCGGGCTCTTCGGCCGCCAGATCCTGGGCCGGCTGCACATCAGCACCCCCGCCTTGATGATCGCGGGCGGTCTGCTCCTGCTGCTGGTCGCGCTGAACCTGCTCACCGGCAAGTCCGAGGAGCCCACCCAGACCAAGGACGTCAACGTCGCGCTGGTCCCGCTGGGCATGCCGCTGCTGGCCGGGCCCGGTGCGATCGTGTCGGTGATCCTCGCCGTCCAGCACGCCCACGGCTTCACCGCGCAGCTGTCGGTGTGGAGCGCCATCGTGGCGATCCATGTCGTGCTCTATCTGGCGATGCGGTTCTCGCTGCTGATCATCCGGGTCATCAAGGACGGCGGTGTGGTGCTGGTGACTCGGCTCGCCGGGATGATGCTCTCCGCGCTCGCCGTGCAGCAGATCATCAACGGCGTCACCCAGGTCGTGCAGGGCGCCTGACCGCGTCCGGCCCGAAACGCAGTCGCGCCCCCGTACGGCACTTCCGTACGGGGGCGCATCCGTGCGAACCGCGCGGGGCGGCTTCGGTGTTACCGGGCGGCGACGGTGTCGGCCGGGCGGATGTAGATGCGCTGGCCGATTGCGGCGGCCTGCTGCACGATCCGGTTGACGGAGGCGGCGTCCACGACGGTGCTGTCCACGGCGGTGCCGTCGACATCGTCCAGGCGCATGATCTCGAAGCGCATACGGCTTCCCTTCGTCTGATCCTCCTGCAGGAGAACTGATGGATGGCGAGCGCGGGCGTCGCTGCCCGAGCTTCTACGTGTCCAACGTCCTGGCCCCCTGCAAACATTCCCTACGCTAAGGAAATTTTTCGATGGTCTAAGTATTTGCAGGTGAGGAGGGGATTCCGGGCCCGGTCACCACGCGCCGGACACCGCTTCGTACGGCAGACGATCAGCCCGCGCCGCCACCGGGCGCGCGCCCCGGCGGACGGCTCAGTGCTCGCCCCAGAAGGCGGCCAGCGCGGCGGCCGTCTCCCGGGGGCGCTCCGCGTTGGGGGAGTGCTCCGCGCCCTCGACGACCGTGCGGCGGGCGGCGAGCCGCGCCGCCATCTTGTCGATCAGCGGCACCGGCCAGGCGTAGTCCACCGTGCCGGACACCAGGTGCTTGGGCAGCGGCACCGCGGCCAGCTCGTCGACCCGGTCCGGCTCCTCCAGCATCTGCCGCCCGGTGGCGATCAGCTGCTCCGGAACGGTCGCCAGCCAGCGGCGCCGCAGGAACTCCCCGATCTCCGACGGCGTACCGGCATCCGCCGCCTCCGGCGGATCCATCGCCCGCATCGCCTGCCAGACCGTCGCCATGTCCAGCGAACCGAGCGCATCGATCAGCATCCGGACGCGGGTCTGCTGCGCCGGGTCGATGGCCGCCGGGCCGGAGCTGAGCACCGTCAGCGAGCGGAACGGCGCCGGGTCGGTCAGCACCGCCGCCCGGCTCACCAGCCCGCCGCACGAGTGCCCCAGCAGATGCACCCGGCCGCCCAGCGCCCGGGCCTGCGCCAGCACGTCCTGCGCCAGCGCGCCCTGCCCGTAGGCGGCGAGGTCCCGGGGGCCGGGGGATTCGTACTGGCCGCGGCCGTCCACCGCCACCACCCGGAACCCGGCCGCGGCGAGCGGCGCGAGCAGCGCGATGAAGTCCTCCTTGCTGCCGGTGAACCCGGGGACCAGCAGCGCCGTGCCGAGCGGCGTCCGCCCGGGCCGGGCGTCGTGCACGGCGAACTCCCCGCGCGCGGTGACGAGGCGGTACGCGCTGGCGCACGGGGGCAGCGAAAGTGTCGGCGGCCTGCTCATCCCCCGAGGCTATCCGCCCGCGGCGGGGAGATCGCCGCGCGGCGGCCCGCGGCGGCCCGGCGTTCGCCCGGTGGGCGGGGCCCGGCGGCTCCGGACACGGCGACGGCCCGCCCCCGCCGGGTGGGCGGGAACGGGCCGTCGGGTGTGCCGCGGATCAGCTCTCCGGCGTCGCCTCGGCGGCCGGGGCCTTCGCACGGGTGCGGCGGCGGACCGGCTTCGCGGGCGCCTCCGCGCCTTCGGCGGACTCCGCGGCCTCGGTGGCCTTGGCCGCGGCGGTCTTCCGGGTGCGCTTCGGCTTGGCCGGAGCCTCCTCGGCGACGGCCTCCGGCGCGACGGCCTTGGCGGCGGTCTTCCGCGTCCGCTTCGGCTTCGCCGGCGCCTCGGTGCCCTCGGCACTCTCCACGGCCTCCGCCGCCTTGGCCGTGGCGGTCTTCCGCGTGCGCTTCGGCTTGGCGGGCGCCTCGGTGCCCTCGGCGGCGTCCACGGCCTCGGCGGCCTTGGCCGCGGCGGTCTTGCGGGTCCGCTTCGGCTTGGCCGGGGCCTCCTCGGCGACCGGCGCGGCGGGCGCCTCGACGGTCTCCACCACGGCCTGCGCCTCGGCGGGCTTCGCGGCGCGCGTCCGGCGGCGGCGCGGCTTCGCCGGGGCGGCCTCCGCCTCCTCGGCGACGGGGGTGACGGCAGCCGCGGGCTGTGCGTCCACGGCCGGCGTCACGGCCTCGGCCGGGCGGCTGCCCGAACGGGTCCGGCGCCGGCGGCGCGGCTGCCGGGCCTCGGTGGCCTCGGCCGGAGCGCCCTCGGCGGCGTCCAGCACGGCCTCCGCCTGCGGGGCGCCGCCGCCGTCGACGGCAGCGCCGCCACGGGTGCGCCGGCGCTGCCGGGGCGTACGGGTGCGCTGGGGGCGCTCGGCGGCCGCCGGGGCCTGGCCGCGGCCGCGACCGCGGCCGCCGGTCTCACCGAGGTCCTCGACCTCCTCGGCGGCGAGCCCGGCGCGGGTCCGCTCCGAGCGGGGCAGCACGCCCTTGGTGCCGGCCGGGATGTGCAGCTGCTCGTAGAGGTGCGGGGAGGTGGAGTACGTCTCCTCCGGCTCGTCGAACGGCAGGTCCAGCGCCTTGTTGATCAGCTTCCAGCGCGGGATGTCGTCCCAGTCGACGAGGGTGACCGCGGTGCCCTTGGCGCCCGCGCGGCCGGTGCGGCCGATGCGGTGCAGGTAGGTCTTCTCGTCCTCGGGGGACTGGTAGTTGATGACGTGCGTCACGCCCTCGACGTCGATACCGCGGGCGGCGACGTCGGTGCAGACCAGGACGTCGACCTTGCCGTTGCGGAAGGCGCGCAGCGCCTGCTCGCGGGCGCCCTGGCCGAGGTCGCCGTGGACCGCGCCGGACGCGAAACCGCGCCGCGCGAGCTGGTCGGCGATGTCGGCGGCGGTCCGCTTCGTGCGGCAGAACACCATGGCCAGGCCCCGGCCCTCGGCCTGGAGGATCCGCGCGACCATCTCCGGCTTGTCCAGGGAGTGCGCCCGGAAGACGTGCTGGGTGGTGTTGGCGACGGTCTGGCCCTCGTCGTCCGGCGCGGTGGCGCGGATGTGGGTGGGCTGCGACATGTAGCGACGCGCCAGCGAGATGACCTGGCCGGGCATAGTGGCCGAGAACAGCATGGTCTGCCGCTTGGCCGGCAGCAGCTGGATGATCCGCTCGACGTCCGGCAGGAAGCCGAGGTCCAGCATCTCGTCGGCCTCGTCCAGCACCAGGCTGCGGACCTTCGAGAGGTCGAGCTTGCGCTGGCCGGCCAGGTCGAGCAGGCGGCCCGGGGTGCCGACGACGACGTCGACGCCCTTCTGCAACGCCTCGACCTGCGGCTCGTACGCCCGGCCGCCGTAGATCGCCAGCACCCGGACGTTACGCACCTTGCCGGCGGTGAGCAGGTCGTTGGTGACCTGCTGGCACAGCTCGCGGGTGGGGACGACGACGAGCGCCTGCGGCGCCTCGGTCAGCTGCTCGGGGGTGGACCGGCCCGCCTCGACGTCGGCGGGGACGGTGACGCGCTCCAGCAGCGGCAGGCCGAAGCCCAGCGTCTTGCCGGTGCCGGTCTTCGCCTGGCCGATGACGTCGCTGCCGGAGAGCGCGACGGGGAGCGTCAGCTCCTGGATGGGAAAGGGGGAAACGATGCCGACGGCTTCGAGGGCCTCGGCGGTCTCGGGGAAAATCCCGAGTTCTCGGAACGTAGACAGAATCTTGCCTCTTCTGTGAGACGCGGCACGAGGCGGCGAAGGGGGTCGTACCGCGCTTCGTACGAGGTGTGTACGGGCCGGGTTGCAAAGCCGGCGGCGCGGGACCACTGCCAACGCTCAGGCACTCCTGCCGCGAGCGGTGTCCCTCCTGCTGATGCGTACGTCGCGTACGCGCCGCGGGGGAGGGCGGTCGGGTTGGAGCCGATCGGGCCACCGACCGGGCATCCGCATGCGTGGAACGACCCACCGATACTCGGCGGGCGCATTACCACTGTACCCCGGATGCACCGGGACATCCGAAGGCTTGTCCGGGTGAGAAAGGGAACAAGCCGCCCGCGCCGCGCGACCGGGTGAGATCCCGGCCCGTCCGGGCGGGCGCCACGGGAGGCGGTGGCCCGGCGCTGCGGGGGCCGTCCGGCGGCTATTGTGCCGGTCATGGAGACGCCAGACACCGCCACCGCCGACGCGCCGGAACCGACCGGGATCGCCGCCCAGAACTGGTCGGAGGCATCCGCCGAGCCGCACTACCGCGCCGCCGTGATCGACCTGCTGGGCGCCCTCGCCTACGGCGAGCTGTCCGCCTTCGAGCGGCTCGCGGAGGACTCGAAGCTCGCGCCGACCATGGACGACAAGGCCGAACTGGCCAAGATGGCGTCGGCGGAGTTCCACCACTTCGAGCGGCTGCGCCAGCGCCTCGCCGACATCGAGGCGGAGCCCAACGAGGCGATGGAGCCGTTCGCCGCCGCGCTGGACGAGTTCCACCGCCAGACCGCGCCGTCGGACTGGCTGGAGGGCCTGGTCAAGGCGTACGTCGGCGACTCGATCGCCAGTGACTTCTACCGCGAGGTCGCCGTCCGGCTGGACACCGACACCCGGGACCTGGTGCTGACCGTCCTGGACGACACCGGCCATGCGACCTTCGCGGTCGAGAAGGTGCGTGCCGCGATCGAGGCGGACCCGCGGGTCGGCGGGCGGCTGGCGCTGTGGGCGCGGCGGCTGATGGGCGAGGCGCTGTCGCAGGCGCAGCGGGTGGTCGCCGACCGCGATGCGCTCTCGACGATGCTGGTCGGCGGCGTCGCCGACGGCTTCGACCTGGCCGAGGTCGGCCGGATGTTCTCCCGGATCACCGAGGCGCACACCAAGCGGATGGCGGCGCTGGGCCTGGCGGCGTAGGCGGCACACCGCGGACGTAACGGCGCGGCCCCGGACCGACCGGTCCGGGGCCGCGCCGTTACGTATGGGGCAAGCGGACGTATGGATCAGGCGGGGGCCGAGCCGGAGAGGGTGGTGCGGGCCGGGCGGATCAGCACCGAGAGCAGTGCGGCGCCGACGGCGACGGCGGCGGCGAGCGTCTGGACGGGGTGGCCGGGGCCGAGGATCGAGCGCGTCAGCAGCGCGCCGAGGAGGGCGGCGACCGGGCCGGTGGCCAGCGCCAGGGAGCGGACGGGGAACCGTTCCGGCAGCCGGCGGGTGGCGGTGAAGGAGAGCGCGAGACCGATCGCGACGGCGCCCAGAGCTTCCCAGATCATGCGTGTTCCCTCCCGCGTAAACGGCTGACGACCGGACCGACCGGACGAACAAATCGGTCGTAGGCGGTGGTACCCATCAGCCACGCTCAGCAACCCTCATGCCTCCGTTCCGCCGAACCGGGCCGGACGGGAGGGAACGGGGATGACGTGGGGGGCGGAGGGGGCGGGCGGTTCCGGGCCGGGGAGCGGGCGGTGGCCGGGGAGAGCGGGAAACCGGAAGAGGAACCGGAGGGACCGGAAACGGGGTGCCGGGGCGGGGCGCCGGGAGCGGGAAGAGGGCCCGGAGAACGCCGACGGCGGCCGGGAGGAAATCCCGGCCGCCGTGGGCGGTTGCCGCGGGCGCCCGCGGGCGCCCCGGTGTCAGAGCGCGCCGAAGCCGACCTTGCGGACCGACTGCTCGCCGATCTCCACATAGGCGAGCCGGTCCGACGGGACCAGGACCTTGCGGCCGTGCTCGTCCACCAGGCTCAGCAGCGGCGACTTGCCGCTCAGGGCGTCGGCGACGGCGCCCTCCACCTCCTCGGCAGACTGCGCGCTCTCGAGAACGATCTCGCGGGGCGCGTGCTGCACGCCGATCTTGACCTCCACGGCTGATGTCCCTCCGACGGTCAGTTGGGTGCGCGGCCAGCCGCGCCGTACGCAGCACACATTAGCCCGGTACGGGAAGGTGCAGGACGCCCCGGGGCACGCCGGGAGCGAACACGGTCAGTGCGGATCGATGCCGTGCAGCGGGAAACCCGCGATGCCCTTCCACGCGAGAGAGGTCAGCAGGCCCACCGCGGTGTCCCGCGGGACCTTGCTGTCGGCCGCCAGCCAGTAGCGCGCCACCACCTGCGAGACGCCGCCGAGGCCCACGGCCAGCAGCATCGACTCGTCGCGCGAGAGACCGGTGTCCTCGGCGATCACCTCGCAGATCGCCTCGGCGCACTCCAGCGAGACCTTGTCGACCCGCTCGCGGACGGCCGGCTCATTGGTCAGGTCCGACTCGAAGACCAGCCGGAACGCGCCGCCCGGGTCCTCGACGTAGGCGAAGTAGGCGTCCATCGTCGCCGCGACGCGCTGCTTGTTGTCGGTCGTCGACGCCAGCGCGGTGCGCACCGAGTGCAGCAGCGCCTCGCAGTGCTGGTCGAGGAGGGCGAGGTAGAGGTCCAGCTTGCCCGGGAAGTGCTGGTAGAGCACCGGCTTGCTGACGCCCGCCCGCTCGGCGATGTCGTCCATCGCCGCGGAGTGGTAGCCCTGCGCGACGAACACTTCCTGTGCCGCCCCCAGAAGCTGGTTGCGCCGTGCTCGGCGCGGCAGGCGTGTGCCCCGCGGGCGTGCCGCCTCGGTCTGCTCGATGGCGCTCACGCTGCCTCCCAGAAGTCGTTCCGTACGCGGCGTACGCAAGGTGGCACACCGCGCCCGCCATCGTACTTTTGGGTAACCGGGCTGTGGGCGGTCGGAGCCGAGAAAATCCGGTCCGCACCCTTGTGGGAAGGTGACATAACACCCCAGGTCATCGGTATTCGTCTTCGTTGAGTTCCACGACGCGGGACTGTTCGGCGCGGTCCGCCTCGTTCGCGGCGTCGGGGTCGGTGCCGGACAGCGGCTCGTCGCGGTGGGGTGCGACGTCCGCGTGCTGCTCCTGGGCGTCGGCCTCCGGGGCCTCGTCGGAGAAGGCGGTGCCGTTCTCGTCGTCGAAGGTGTCCGGATCGCTCGGATCGACCGGCATGGTGCTCCCTTTCTAGGAGTCTTTCGGGCCGCTGTGCCTTCCTCGCCCCGGGCCGGGCGGTCCGGATCCTCCGGCCGCGGGCGGGCCGGGGCGCCCTTCGTATCGAGCCTAGGAGAGCGGGCGCGGCAGCGCGATGCGGTGTGTGACGGCGAACACATCGGTACGCGCGTGATCATCTCGTAACATCGACGGCATGTCTTCGACCGAGTCGCCCGACACCAGGACCGCAGCCCTTCCGGTGCCGCCCGGTGGTCCCGGGCGGCCGGGGCCGCAGGAGGCGGCCGAGACGCTGCGGCTGGTGCCGCTCGCCGGTCTGACGCTCGGCGTGCGCACCCCGGCGCCACTGCCGGAGGCCGGCCCGGGCGGGGCGGCGGAGCGGGAGCCCGCGCTGTACGTCCACGGGCTCGGCGGCTCCTCGCGGAACTGGTCGGCGCTGATGCCGCTGCTCGCCGACCGGGTCGACGGCGAGGCGCTCGACCTGCCCGGCTTCGGCGAGGCGCCGCCGCCCGACGACGGCACCTACTCGGTCGCGGCCCAAGCCCGTGCGGTCATCCGGTATCTGGACGCGACCGGGCGCGGTCCGGTCCACCTCGTCGGCAACTCCATGGGCGGCGCCGCCGCGACGCGGGTGGCCGCCGCCCGGCCCGATCTCGTCCGCACCCTGACGCTGATCTCCCCGGCCCTGCCGGAGCTGCGGCCGCAGTTGACGGCGGTGCCCACGGCGCTGCTCGCGGTGCCCGGCGCGGGCCGCCTCTTCGCCCGCCTCACCCGCGACTGGACGCCCGAGCAGCGCACCGGCGGGGTGCTGGCGCTCTGCTACGGCGACCTGGGCAACGTCACCCCCGAGGGCTTCCGCGACGCGGTCGACGAGTACACCAGGCGGCTCGAACTCCCGTATTTCCGGGAGGTGATGGAGCGCTCCGCCCGCGGGCTGGTCAATGCGTACACCCTCGGCGGGCAGCACAATCTGTGGCGTCAGGCGGAACGGGTGCTGGCGCCGACGCTCCTCGTCTACGGTGGGCGCGACCAACTCGTCTCGTACCGGATGGCGCGGCGGGCCGCCGCCGCTTTCCGTGGGGCGCGGCTGGTAACGCTGCCCGAGGCCGGGCACGTGGCGATGATGGAGTACCCGCGGACGGTGGCGCGGGCCATCCGGGAACTGATCGACGACACGGCGGCGGCCGATACGGGCAGGAGCTGACGGAGCGTGGGACGGCACAGCCGAGGCGCGGCACAGGACGGGCACGACACGACGGAGACGGCGCTGCCGCACGGCGGCGAGCCGGGCACCGGCCGCCGCCGGCGCGGGCCGGGCGACGGCGAACGGCCGCACCCGGAGCCCGCCGTCCGCCCGCGCGGCGCCGCCCACCCGGGCCCCGGGCGCGAGGGCGTGCGCGGCGGCCACCCCGAGCAGCGGGAGCCGGGCGGCGGCTGGGGGCTGCCGCCGTCGGTCCCGGGAGCCTCGGCGCCCGGCCCGCCCGCCGTCCGCCGCGCCGCGTCCCGGCCGTCCGCCGCCGGACCCCGGGTGCCGCGCCCGCGCGCGGCGGCCGAACCGGACCTGCGGCTGCCGGACCCGGCCACCGCCGAGGTCCGCCCCGGCGCTCCCGCCGGGCCCCGGCGGGAGTATCTGGAGGCGTTCGACGCGCTGGACGTCCTCGACGGTCCGGGCGCCGGGGCGTTTCCGGCCGGCGGGCCGGCGGGCACCGACACTTCCACGGTCCTTGCGCGGGAGGCGGCGCCGTCGGACGGCGGCGGCCCCGCCGGTCCGCAGTCGCCCGACGAGCCGGACGCGGCGTCCGCCGCCGCCCGCAAGGGCGGGCTGGGCCGCACCTTCACCGGTGTCGCGGCCGCCGCGGTGACCACCGTGCTCGCCGTGGTGGTGGCCGGTCAGGTCGCCGAGCAGCGGGCGGACACCACCACCAACTCCGGCGGCGGGCCCGACCGCACCGACCCGCTGGGCGAGGGCGCCTCGCGCTCCGGGGACCGGCCGCAGGACGCCAAGCCCGCCTCGTACGCGCAGCGGATGGCCGAGCCGTTCCCGCTCGATGCGAAGCTGACCGCCTCCGGGGACTTCGTGCCGGTCGGCGGCGCCGCGAAGGCGCCCGGGCGCGGGCACGTCGTCCGCTACCGCGTCGACATGGAGACCGGGCTGCCGCTGGACGGCGAGCTGTTCGCCGATGCGGTGCACAAGACCCTCAACGACGACCGGAGTTGGGCGCACGGCGGCACCCGGACCTTCGAGCGGGTCGCCTCCGGTGACGCCGACTTCGTCATCACGCTGGCCAGCCCCGGCACCACCGACGTGTGGTGCGCCAAGTCGGGTCTGGACACCTCCGAGGACAACGTCTCGTGCGACTCGGCGGCGACCCCGCGCGTGATGATCAACGCCTACCGCTGGGCGCAGGGCGCGAAGACGTACGGGCCGGACAAGATGTACGCCTACCGCCAGATGCTCATCAACCACGAGGTCGGCCACCGGCTCGGCCGCAACCACGAGGTCTGCTCGCGGTCCGGGGCGATCGCGCCGGTGATGATGCAGCAGACGAAGTTCCTGACGACGGACGGCGCCACCTGCCGCCCCAACTCCTGGCCGTATCCCGGAAGCAGCTGAGCCGGGCGGGACGGCGGGCCCGTCGGGTCAGGTGCGCGCCGTCCCCCTGTGTGAGACGCGCGGTCTCTCATCGCGAGACACCTTTGCCAGGATTCGGCCATTCGTTCCATAGTTCTGCGCATGCCGCACCGTCACGCCACCGCCTCCGCCGCCATAGAGCTGGCGCTGATCGGCGTGTCCGTGCAGTCCGTGGCCGACATCGACTGTCGCTGAGGCCCGCCCGCGCCACGGACCCCTCGCCCCGGCACCCGCCGCGCGGCCGGCGGCCCCGGGCCGGGTTCCTTCCCCCGCGAACCGTGTGACTCTTCCTCCCGCACGCCCGCGCCGGGGTGGCCTCGTGCGCACCGCGCCCGCCCACCGCCCCGCAGCCGGGCGCGGCCTTGCTGCGAAAGGCGACCCCGTCATGGCCGAACCGGCCCCCGCCCCCGCCCGCCCCCGACGGCTGCCGCTGACCGCGCGCCGCGCCGTCGCCGCCGCGATCGGCGTCTCCCTCGCCGCCGGCGCCACCGCCTGCGGCCCGAAGGACGCCGCGGACGCGGGCGCCGGCGCCGCACCGCACAAGGGCGGCACCCTCACCGTCCTCAACTCCGAGCCGCAGACCGACTTCGACCCCGCCCGGCTCTACACCTCCGGCGGCGGCAAGGTCCCCACGCTCGTCTTCCGCACCCTCACCACCCGCAAGCGCGCCAACGGCGCCGCCGGCACCGAGGTCGTCCCGGACCTCGCCACCGACACCGGACGGCCGAGCAAGAACGCCACGGTGTGGACGTACACCCTCAAAAGCGGGCTGAAGTTCGAGGACGGGACGCCCATCACCAGCGCCGACATCAAATACGGCATCGAGCGGTCCTTCGCCGCCGAACTCTCCGGCGGCGCGCCCTATTTGCGGGACTGGCTGATCGGCGGCGAGAAATACCAGGGCCCCTACAAGGACAAGTCCAAGGACGGGCTGAAGTCCATCGAGACGCCCGACGACAAGACCCTCGTCTTCCATCTGAAGAAGCCCGAGGGCGAATTCCCGCTGCTCGCCACGCAGACGCAGTTCGCGCCCGTACCGCGCGCCAAGGACACCGGCACGAAATACGAGGAACACCCCGTCTCCTCCGGCCCGTACAAGGTCGTCAAGAACACCGGGGACGGCGAACACCTGCTGCTGGAGCGGAATCCGCACTGGTCGCAGGCGAGTGACAAGGAGCGGCACGCCTACCCGGACACCGTCGACGTCCGCTCCGGTCTCGACTCCGCCGTCATCAACCAGCGCCTGGCCACCGGCTCCGGTCCGGACGCCGCCGCCGTCACCACCGACACCAACCTCGGGCCCGCCGAACTCGCCCGCATCTCCGGCGACAAGGAACTCGAAAAGCGCGTCGGCACCGGCCACTTCGGCTACACCAATTACCTCGCGTTCAACCCGAAGGTGAAGCCCTTCGACAAGCCCGAGGTGCGGCAGGCCGTCGCTTACGCCGTCAACCGCACCAGCGTCGTCAACGCCGCCGGCGGCTCCTCCCTCGCCGAACCGGCCACCACCTTCCTGCCCAACCAGAAGACCTTCGGCTACACCGGCTCCGACCCCTTCCCGGCCGGAAGGACCGGAAATCCCCAAAAGGCCCGGGAGTTGCTGAAGAAGGCCGGATATCCGCACGGCCTGAAGATCACCCTCACCCACTCCACCGCCAAGAACTTCGCGACCAGCCCGGAGGTCGCCACCGCCGTCCAGGACGCGCTGAAGAAGGCCGGGATCACCGTCGAGCTGAAGGGCCTGGAGGACAACGACTACAAGGACACCGTCCACAGCCTCAAGGACGAACCGGGCCTCTTCCTCGCCGGCTGGGGCGCCGACTGGCCCTCCGGCGGACCGTTCCTCGCCCCGATCTTCGACGGCCGCCAGATCGTCAAGGACGCCTACAACTTCAACCACGCCCAGCTCGACGACCCCGCCGTCAACCACGAGATCGACGCCATCAACCAGCTCACCGACCTGCACAAGGCCGCCGCGCGCTGGGGCGCCCTCGACGACACGATCGGCGAGAAGGCCCTCTCCGTCCCGCTGTTCCACCCCGTCTACAAGCGGCTGCACGGCAAGGCGATCCGCAACGTCGTGATCAGCGACTGGGACGGCGTCCTCGACATCTCCCAGGTCGCGGTCAAGTAGGCCCCGGAACCATGAGCGACACCCCGGACACCGGAGCATGGCGGCGGCTGCGCGCCCGCCCCTCGGCCGTCGTGGCCGCCGCCGTGCTCGCGGCCCTCGCCCTCCTCGCCCTCGGCGCCCCGCTGCTCGCGGCGCTGGAGGGCCAGGACCCCACCACGTACCACGACCAACTCGTCGACTCCGCCCGCGGCGGCGTCCCCTACGGCTCCTTCGGCGGCATCAGCGCCGACCACTGGCTCGGCGTCGAACCGGGCACCGGCCGCGACCTCTTCGCCCGGCTGCTGTACGGCGCCCGCGTCTCGCTGCTCGTCGCGCTCGGCGCCACCGTCGTCCAGGTGGCGCTCGGCGTCGCTGTCGGCCTCGCCGCGGGCGCCGGCGGCCGCCTCCTCGACGCCGTCCTCAGCCGCTTCACCGATGTGCTGCTCGCCCTGCCGATGCTGGTCTTCGCCGTCGCGCTGACCGCGATCGTCCCGGACGGATTCCCCCGCCCGCTGCTGCTGGTCCTCGTCATCGGGCTGCTGGGCTGGGGCGGCACCTCCCGCATCGTGCGCGCCCAGACCCTGTCGCTGCGCGGGCGCGACCACGTCGCCGCGGCCCGCCTCGCCGGCCGCACCCCGGTGCAGATCGCCCGCCGCGAACTGCTGCCCGCCCTCGCCGCGCCCGTCCTCACCTACGCGGCGCTGCTGGTCCCCACCAACATCGTCGTCGAGGCGTCCCTGTCGTTCCTCGGCATCGGCGTCACCCCGCCCACCTCCTCCTGGGGACAGCTGCTCTCCACCGCCACCACCTGGTTCCGCGCCGACCCGCTGTACGTCCTGCTGCCCTCGGGCTGCCTGCTCGTCACCGTGCTGGCCTGCACCGTCCTCGGCGACGCCGTGCGCACCGCCCTCGACCCGCGCGAACGCTCCCGCCTCGCGGTCGGCACCCGCCGCGCCGCCGCCGCACCGCAGAAGGGCGCCACCCCATGACCGCCTACGTCCTGCGCCGGACCGGCGGCGCCCTCCTCGTCCTGCTGCTGCTCTCCGTCGCCGTCTACGCGCTCTTCTACGTCGCGCCCGGCGACCCCGCCAAGCTCGCCTGCGGCCCGCGCTGCAACGCCGAACAGATCGCCCAGGTCCGCGACCAGCTCCGGCTCGGCGAACCGCTGCCCGTCCAGTACCTGCACTTCCTCCAGGGCCTGGTGACCGGCCGGGACTACTCCACCGGCACCGGCGTGCTGCACTGCCCCGCGCCCTGCTTCGGCCTCTCGTACCAGAACGACCAGCCGGTCGCCCAGCTGCTCGCCTCCCGGCTGCCGGTCACCGCCTCGCTCGCGATCGGCGCCATGGTGCTGTGGCTGCTGCTCGGCGTCGGCACCGGGCTGCTCTCCGCGCTGCGCCGCGGCGGCGCCACCGAACGCGTCCTCACGGTCCTCACCCTCACCGGCACCGCCACCCCGGTCTTCATCACCGGCCTGCTGCTGCTGATGATCTTCTGCGCCACCCTCCAGTGGCTGCCGTTCCCCACCTACGTCCCGCTGACCGAGGACCCCGAGCAGTGGGCGTGGAACCTGCTGCTGCCCTGGACCACCCTCGCCCTCCTGGAATCCGCCAAGTACGCCCGGCTGACCCGCTCCGCCACCCTGGAGACGCTCGCCGAGGACCACATCCGCACCTTCCGCGCCTACGGGCTGCGCGAACGCCGGATCGTGGGACGGCACGCGCTGCGCGGCGCCCTGCCGCCCGTCGTCGCGCTCAACGCCGTCGACCTCGGCACCATGTTCGGCGGCGCGATGCTCACCGAAACCCTCTTCGGGCTGCCCGGACTCGGGCGGCTCACCGTCGAGTCGGTCCGCACCGTCGACCTCCCCGTCGTCGTCGGCGCCGTCCTGGGCGTCGGCGCCGCCGTCGTCCTGGCCAATGCCGTCGCCGACGTCCTCTACGCACTCGCCGACCGAAGGGTGACGCTGACATGACCGCCCCCCTGGCCACGGAACCGGCTCCGGTCCCGGCACCGGCCGACCCGTTGGCCGAGGTCCGCGACCTCACGGTCACCTTCCCCGCCACCGGGGGAGCCGAGCCCGTACGCGCCGTCGACGGACTCTCGTTCACCCTGCGGCCCGGCGCCGCCCTCGGCATCGTGGGGGAGTCCGGCTCCGGCAAGTCGA
This sequence comes from Streptomyces sp. NPDC000404, assembly GCF_040300365.1. NCBI lineage: Bacteria > Bacillati > Actinomycetota > Actinomycetes > Kitasatosporales > Streptomycetaceae > Streptomyces > Streptomyces sp. NPDC000404. The sequence goes on from NZ_JBEPDN010000005.1 coordinate 108,956, forward strand.
CCGTCGCCGCCACCCTCCTCGACCTGCACCGCGGCACCGGCACCCGGACCGAGGGCACCGTCCGCGTCGCCGGGAGAGACGTCCTCGCGGCGCCCGAGGACGAGCTGCGCGCCCTGCGCGGCGCCACCGCCGCGATGATCTTCCAGGACCCGCTCTCCTCCCTGGACCCCTACCACTCGCTCGGCGACCAGATCGCCGAGGTGCACCGCGTCCACCGGCCCGGCGTCTCCCGGCGCGCGGCCCGCGCCCGCGCCGTCGAGGTCCTGGACCGGGTCGGCATCCCCGACGCCGCCCGCCGCGCCCGCTCCCGCCCGCACGAGTTCAGCGGCGGGATGCGCCAGCGCGCCCTGATCGCGATGGCCCTCGCCTGCGAACCCCGGCTGATCATCGCCGACGAGCCGACCACCGCCCTCGACGTCACCGTCCAGGCCCAGATCCTCGACCTGCTGCACACCCTGCGCACCGAGACCGGCACCGGACTGCTGCTGGTCACCCACGACCTCGGCGTCGTCGCGGGCAGCGTCGACGACGTCCTCGTGATGCGCGGCGGCCGCGCCGTCGAACACGGCCCCGTCACCGAGGTGCTGGGCGCACCCCGCGAGCCCTACACCCGCGCCCTGCTCGCCGCCGTCCCCCGGATCGAGACGGCGCGCGAGGGCGTGACGCGCGCCGGGGCGGCCGACGAGGGGGAGAGGCGCGGGGCCGGCGCCGCGCGCCGCGGGCCCGCGACCGGGCGCCCGTCCGGCCCCGAGGGCGCGGACGAGCCCGCAGGCCCGGCCGGTTCCGGGAGCACGGAGCCCGCGCGCCCGGCCGCCCCCGCGGCCCGCACCGCCGCCGCGACCGCCACCGACCGCGCGCCCCGGCCCGCGACGGGCGACGGCGACGACGGCGACGACACAGGCATCCCGCTGCTCGAAGCGCACGGCCTGCGCCGGGAGTTCGGCCGCGGCGGGCCCCTGGGGACGATGCTCGGCCGGGACCGCACCGTCGCCGTCGACGGCGTCTCGCTCACCGTCGCCGAGGGCGAGACGCTCGGCCTGGTCGGCGAGTCCGGCAGCGGCAAGACCACCGTCGGACGGATGCTGGTCCGCCTCCTCGACCCCACCGCCGGCACCCTCCGCTACCGGGGCCGCGACCTCGGCGCCCTGGGGGAGCGGGCCCTGCGGCCGCTGCGCGGCGAGCTCCAGATGGTCTTCCAGGACCCGGTCTCCGCCCTCAACCCCCGCCGCACCATCGGGGAGTCGGTCGCCGACCCGCTGCGCGCGGCGGGCGGAACCGACGACGCCACCGTCGTCCGGCGCGCCCGCGAACTCCTCGAACGCGTCGGCCTCGACCCGGCCTGGTACCACCGCTACCCGCACGAGTTCAGCGGCGGCCAGCGCCAGCGCGTCGGCATCGCCCGCGCCCTCGCCCCCGGGCCCCGCCTGCTGGTCTGCGACGAACCCGTCTCCGCCCTGGACGTCACCACCCAGGCCCAGGTGATGGACCTCCTCGCCGAACTCCGCCGCGATCTCGGCCTGTCGATCGTCCTGATCGCCCACGACCTCGCCGTCGTCCGCGCGGCCAGCGACCGCGTCGCCGTGATGCGGGCCGGCCGCATCGTCGAGGAGGGCCCCGTCGACACCGTCTACGACCACCCGCAGCACCCGTACACCCAGGGCCTGCTGGCGGCCGTACCCGTCCTCGATCCGCATCTGGCCGCCGAACGCCGGGCGGTGCGCGCCCGCTCCTGAGCCGGGCGGCGCGCCGCGCGCCGGTGCCGCACGGCCGGGCGGTGCGCCCCGGCCGCGCGGGGCGGACGGCGCGGCCCCGCGGACCCGCCTCGGGCGAACCCACTGCATAGCGCACCAGAACGCCCCATGGGGCGGAAAGTTACGACCGTTCACCCCTTCCGGTGGCGCGACGGACAACCGTCCGCCGCGCCACCGGGCCTTTTGCGTAGCGTCGTTCCGCAACCGGCGGCCCGCACCGTACCGCCGGAGGACGACTTACCCGCCGAGGCCGGAGAACAGGGGTGGACACGTGCGCATCGGACTGCTCACCGAGGGTGCCCGCACCGGCGCGGTACGTCGCGCACCGCGCTGGTACGACCGGCTCGTCCAGGGGCTGCCCGGCCACGAGTTCACCGAGTTCGCCCTCCCCGCGGGCCCCTCGTCCGGCGACCCGGCCCGCCGGGCCCGCACCCCGGACCGCGCCGACCGCCGCCGCTTCGCCCGCCACTTCACCGACCTCGCCGCCGCCCTCACCGCCGAACCCGCCGGCGGCGCACCCCAGGCGGACCGTTTCGCCGCCGGTCTCCACGGCCTCGCCGGACTCGCCCGCGACCGCGCCGATCTGCCCGCCCTGCTCCGCTCCGAGGCCGCCCTGCGCCTGCTGGAGCGCGCCTGCCGCGCCCCCGGCGCACTCGCCGCCGCGCACGCCGTCCGGGTCCCGGACCTCCTCGCGGTCGCCGGCCACCTCGACGAGGCGCTGCGCCCGCTCTCCCTCGACTGGTACGGCGACGGCGCCCCGGGCCTCGACGCCGTCGACCTCTGCCACGCCACGGCCGCCGGTCCCACCGCACTCGCCGGAGTGCTGGCCAAACGCTTCTTCGGCACCCCGCTCCTGGTCAGCGAGGACGGCCCGGGGCTGCGCGCCCACTACCTCGACCGCGCCACCACCCCGCTGAGCGCCCCCGCCCGCGCCCTCCTCGCCGCCTTCCAACGGGCCCTGGCCGCCGAGACGTACGCCCGCGCCACGCTCATCACCCCCGGCACCGCCCACGCCCGCCGCTGGCAGGAGCGGTGCGGGGCGGCGCCGCAGCGGCTGCGCACCGTCCACCCCGGGGTCCCCGCCGGGCCGTTCCTGCAAGCCTCCGACGCCGTGGCCGACGACGCCGCCACCCTGGTGTGGGCCGGCCCCGTCGAACCGTCCCAGGACCTCGCCGGACTGCTGCGCGCCTTCGCCCACGTCCGGACCGCCGTCCCCGGCGCCGTCCTGCGGATCGTCGGCCGGCCCGGCGACGCCCCGGACGCGGCCGCCTACCTCGCCCACTGCCGGGCCCTGGCCGACCGGCTCTTCCCCGGGACGCCGGGCCCGGTCCGCTTCGAGGAACCGGCCGCCCCCGGGGCGTCCGCCGTCGCCGGCGCCTACGCCACCGCCGCCGTCGTGGTGCTCTCCGGCGCCGGTGAGGGCTTCCCGTACGGCCTGGTGGAGGCGATGTTCAGCGGCCGGGCCCTGGTCGCCGCCGACGCGGGGGCGGTCTGCGAGGTCATCGGCTCCACCGGCCTGGTCGTCCCCGCCGGCGACCCGCACGCCCTCGCCGACGCCGTTCTCGCCCTGCTCGCCGACCCGGCCCGGCGGGTCCGCCTCGGCGGCGCCGCCCGCGCCCGGGCCCTGGAACTCTTCACCGTCGACCGCCACCTCACCGCCTTCCGCGGCATCTACCTCGAACTCCTCGCCCACGCCCGGCCGGAGCCCGACCCCGGCACCCCGCGCCCCTTCGCCCGCCCGGCCGAGACCCATCTCCCCGGCCGCCGCGGCGCCGTCCCCCGTACGCCCCCTGCCGACCGCACCCCGAGCTGGGCCGCCGGGCCGCGCCGCCGCCCGGCGGTCACGAGAGGAGAGGCGCGATGACCACGAGCACGGACTCCCCGGACCACGAGCCCTCCCGCACCCCCGCCCGCCCCGCCACCCCGGCACACGCCCTCCGTCGCCCGCCCGCCCCCTGGCGCGCCACCCGCCGCCCCCTCGCCGCGGGACGCCCGCCCCGGGAGGCGACCCCGGCCGGACCGCTGTCCCTCGCCGGACACCCGCCCCGGGAGGCGGCCCCCGCCGGACCGGCACCCGCCCCGGGCCATCCGCCCCGGGGAGCGGACCCTGCCGGGCATCCGGCCCAGGGGGAGTACGCCGCCGGGCATCCGTTCCGGGAGGTGCCTCCCGCGGGGCATCCGGCCCCGGAGGCGTCCGCCGCCGAGGATCCGCGCCGGCAGGTGCCTCCCACCGGGCGCCCGGCCCACGGGGAATCCGCCGCGCATCCGCCCTGGGACGCGCCCGCCGCCGAGCCCCCGGAGCCGGCCGCCGTCGCGCCCCCGCTCCGGGAGGTCTCCCCGCCCCGCGAGGCCGCGGCCTCCCCGCCCGCCGACCCGGTCGGCACGCTGATCCACCACCACCGCCGGCTGTGCGCGCACGCCGTCGACCCGTTGGAGATCGCCGCAGGTCTGGAGGCGCACGGCCTCACCGACCGCACCGCCGCCCGCTTCCGCCACCGCGACGTCTTCTCGCTCGCCGAGGAGCTGTACGCCCGGGTGCCCCGCGCCCGGACCGCCACCGTGCCGCCACCGGAGCCCGCCCGGCGCGGAACCGCCGTACGGGCCGGGCTCCAGCTGCTGCCGGGCGCGGTCTGCGCCGCCACCCTCGCCGCGCTCGCCGCCGTCCACCCGGGGCACCCCCTGGCCCGGCCCGCCACCGCAGCCGCGGGCGCCGCCCTCGTCCTCCTCGCGCTCCGGCTCGCCCTGCGCACCGGCCCGCTGGGCGTCCGCCGGACCGGGCGGCCCCCGGTCGCCGCCCCGCTCGCCGTCGCCTGGACCGTCTGCCACGCCCTCCCCGGCGACGCACCGCTGACCGCGCTCCTGGCCGGCGGCCCCGGCCTCCCGCCGCCGTGGCCGCACCCCGACGCCGCCATCGCGCTCGCCCTGACCTGCGCCGTCGCGCCCGCCGCGGTGCTCGCCCGGTGGTTCGGACGGCGCGCCCGGCGCGGCCTCGCCGTCAGCCGCGGACTGGACGAATTCGCCTCCCTCATCCGCCCGTTGCTGCTCGTTGCCACCCTGCTGTACGCCGCCGCCCAGCTCGCCCTGCTGCTCGGCGCCCGCCGGCTCACCGGTGGCCCGGCCGATCCGCCCGCCGCCCTCGTCGCCGTCACCGCCCTGGGCACGCTGCTCTTCCTCGCCCGGCTGCTCGCCGTCCACGGCTTCCCCGCCGCGGCGACCGCCGGGCCCGTGGCGGCCGCCGCCCTCGAAGCCCTCGCCCCGGCCCTGGTGCGCGCCGCCCGGCTGCCGGGCGCGGGGGCGCTGGCCCGGCCGGTGGAGGCGCTGACCGCCGCCGCGGGCCCGGCCGCCGTACCGGCCCTCGCCTGCAGCGCCGCCGCCCTCGTCCTCCTGGGCCACGCCCTGCGCACCCTCACCGGCGCGCGGGCCCATCCCGTCCTCGCGGAGCCGGAGGCGGCCCGACCATGATCCGGCGAATAGCCCGCCCGCCGGCCTCCCGGGCCCCACCCGTGGCATCGGCGCGGACCACGACCCCCTCCGGGCCGCCGTCCCGCGGCGGCCGCCCGCCCGCGGCCGAACCACCACCACCGACCCGTCCGACGAGGAGCACGACACATGAACGTCCACCCGACCGCACGCCATGAGCACCAGGGGGTCGCCCGATGAGGGTTCTGCTCATCGGCGCCAACGGCTACCTCGGCCGCTACGTCGCCGACCGCCTGCTCGCCGACCCCGCCGTCCAGCTGACCGTGCTGGGCCGCGGCGACGACGCCGACGTCCGCTTCGACCTCGCCTCCGGCAGCCCCGGCGCGCTCACCCGCTTCCTGGACGCCGTCCACCCCGGCGTCGTCGTCAACTGCTCCGGCGCCACCCGCGGCGGCGCCCGCGAACTCACCCGGCACAACACCGTCGCCGTCGCCACCGTCTGCGAGGCGCTGCGCCGCAGCGGCTGCGGCGCCCGACTCGTCCACCTCGGCTGCGCCTCCGAGTACGGCCCCTCGCAGCCCGGTTCGTCCACCGCCGAGGACGCCGTGCCCCGCCCCGGCGGCCCCTACGGCGTCAGCAAGCTCGCCGCCACCGAACTCGTCCTCGGCTCCGGTCTGGACGCGGTCGTGCTGCGGGTCTTCTCACCCGTCGGGCCCGGCACCCCCGCCGGTTCCCCGCTCGGGCGGCTCGCCGAGGCGATGCGCCGCGCCATGCAGTCCGGCGACGGCGAGCTGAAGCTCGGCGGTCTCGGTGTGCAGCGGGACTTCGTCGACGTCCGCGACGTGGCGCGCGCGGTGCACGCCGCATCGCTCTCCGCCGCGCAGGGCGTGGTCAACATCGGCACCGGCCGCGCGGTGCGGCTGCGGGAGGCCGCGTCCGTCCTCGCCCGGGTCGCCGGATTCGGCGGCGCGCTGCACGAACTGGACTCGCCGCCCGCCCGGTTGATCATCCCGGGCCCGTCCCCGGAGCACGGCGTCGCGCCGCCCACCTACCCCTACCCGGACGGCTGCGGCACCTGGCAGCAGGCCGATGTGCGCACCGCGCGTGACCGGCTCGGCTGGCGGCCGCGGATCGGACTGGAGGAATCCCTCGCCGACATCTGGATGGAGGCCGCATGCCGCATCTGACCACCGCGGGCACGACCCGCACCCCCACCGGCGCCGGGCCCTTCGGGGTCGGCGTCCCGGGCATCGCCCACCCGCTGCTCGCGCCCACCGCATGGGACGAACTGCTGCGGGTCTCCCGGGGGTTCGTCACCCCCCGGGAGGCCCCCCGGGGCGTGGCGGGCACGGTGCCCGGCTACTCCCCGGTCGCCCCGGTCCACTGGGCGGTCCTCGACGTCGCCGCGGGGCCCGGGGAGCGCCCCGACCCGCACTGCCTGCCCGCCGCGGCCCGGCTGCGTGAGACGGGTGTCCGCCTGTTGGGACATCTCGACCTGCGGTACGGCACCCGGCCCTTCGGTGACCTGATCGCCGACGCCCACCGCTTCCTGGAGTGGTACCGCGTCGACGGTTTCCTGCTCTGCCGCGCCCCTGCCGACCGGGAGGAGCTGCCCGCCACCCGCCGCACCGCCGCCGCGCTGCGCGGCCTCGCGGACGGCGCCCACCTCGTGTTCGGACACGGCACCCACCCGCACCCGGGGTACGCCGAATCCGCCGACCAGCTCCTCACCTTCGCCGGACCGTGGAGTGAATACCGCTGGTCACAGGTGGCGCTGTGGACCGCCGACCACCCTCCGGAGCGGTTTTGCCACCTCGTCCACGGCGTCCCGCGCAGCCATCTCGACGAGGCGCTGCGGATCGCCCGCTGGCAGGGCGCCGGCACGGTCTTCTTCACCGACCGGCGCGACCGCGACGGCGACGCCTGGGAGGCGCTGCCCGGCTACTGGGACGATTTCGTCTCGCGCATCGGAACGGGTGTCTTGGAATGAAGACGGGCGTGGCAGTGTTACGGACAGAACAACCGTACTGACCCACACCGACCAACCCCCTTGTTGAGGTCTGCCGTGTCGCTGCCACCCCTGGTCGAGCCCGCTTCGGAGCTCACCGTCGACGAGGTCCGCAGGTACTCCCGCCACCTGATCATCCCCGATGTGGGGATGGACGGGCAGAAGCGGCTGAAGAACGCCAAGGTGCTGTGCGTCGGCGCCGGCGGCCTGGGTTCGCCCGCCCTGATGTACCTGGCCGCGGCCGGCGTGGGCACCCTGGGCATCGTGGAGTTCGACGAGGTCGACGAGTCGAACCTGCAGCGCCAGATCATCCACAGCCAGGCGGACATCGGCCGTTCCAAGGCCGCGTCCGCCAAGGACTCGGTGCTCGGCATCAACCCGTACGTGAACGTGATCCTTCACGAAGAGCGGCTCGAAGCCGAGAACGTGATGGACATCTTCCGCCAGTACGACCTGATCGTGGACGGCACGGACAACTTCGCCACCCGCTATCTCGTCAACGACGCCTGCGTGCTGCTGAACAAGCCGTACGTCTGGGGCTCCATCTACCGCTTCGACGGCCAGGCGTCCGTCTTCTGGAGCGAGCACGGCCCCTGCTACCGCTGCCTCTACCCGGAGCCCCCGCCCCCCGGCATGGTGCCCTCCTGCGCCGAGGGCGGCGTCCTCGGCGTGCTCTGCGCCTCCATCGGCTCCATCCAGGTCAACGAGGCCATCAAGGTCCTGGCCGGCATCGGCGACCCGCTCGTCGGCCGCCTGATGATCTACGACGCGCTGGAGATGACGTACCGTCAGGTCAAGGTCCGCAAGGACCCCAACTGCGCGGTCTGCGGCGAGAACCCCACCGTCACCGAGCTGATCGACTACGAGGCCTTCTGCGGCGTCGTCTCCGAGGAGGCGCAGGAGGCGGCGATGGGCGCGACGATCACGCCCAAGCAGCTCAAGGAGTGGATCGACGCCGACGAGAAGATCGAGATCATCGACGTCCGCGAGCCGAACGAGTACGAGATCGTCTCGATCCCCGGCGCCCGGCTGATCCCGAAGAACGAGTTCCTGATGGGCAACGCCCTCCAGGACCTCCCGCAGGACAAGAAGATCGTCCTGCACTGCAAGACCGGTGTCCGCTCCGCCGAGGTCCTCGCCGTCCTCAAGTCCGCCGGCTTCGCCGACGCGGTCCACGTCGGCGGCGGCGTCATCGGCTGGGTCAACCAGATCGAGCCGGACAAGCCCGTCTACTGACCGGGCCACCGGGGCCGTTCGCCGCGGCCGCCCCCCCCGCACACCGAAGGCGCCGCCCCGCACCGCGCGGGACGGCGCCTTCGCCGTGGCCACAGCCACCGTTCCTCAGATCTCGCCCTTGCGCGTCAGGTGCGTGAACGCCAGCCAGCCCGGCAGCACCGGCAGCCAGAACGTCATCAGCCGGAACAGCAGCACCGCCGGGAAGGCGACGTCACCGCCGAGCCCCGCCAGCGTCAGCGCCGTGATCAGCGCGCCCTCGACCGCGCCCACACCGCCCGGCGTCGGCGCCGCCGAGCCCAGTGCGTTGCCGGCGAGGAACGCCACCGCGATGCTCGCGTAACTGAGCGTGTCGCCGCCGCCGAAGGCGCGGATGGACGCGTCCAGGCACATCACGTTGGCCGCGGTCAGCAGCAGCATCCCGCCGATGCCGGTCACCAGCTTCCCGGGGCGCTGGAGGATGTCCAGCATCCGCGGCACCACCCCGGCGAACAGCGACCGCACCCGTGTCACCACGAACTTCCGCAGCGCCGGCACCGCCGTCACCACCAGCACCAGCACCGCGACCGTCAGCAGCCCGGCGATGACCGTCCGGGACGGCGACAGCTGATCGTCGCCGCTCTCCGTCCCCGTCAGATAGCCGAACGTCAGCAGCAGCAGGACGTGCGCGCCGAGACCGAACAGCTGCGAGGCGCCGACGCTCGCCACCGCAAGACCCGGCCGCACCCCGGCCCGCTGCAGGAACCGCGTGTTCAGCGCGACGCCGCCGATCGCGGCGGGCGCCACCAGCTTCACGAAGTTCCCCGCGATCTGCGCGATCACCGTCCGCAGGAACGACACCTTCTCGGTGACGAAGCCCAGCAGGCTCATGGCCGCCGCGATGTACGTCGTCCCGGAGAACACCATCGCGACCAGCACCCACACCCACTGGGCTTCCTTGATCACATCGAGCAGGTTGAAGTGGGCGACCTGCGACATCAGCTGCGACAGCAGCAGATACGCGGCGAACGCACCGGCGATCCAGCTGATCAGGATCCGCGGGCTCAGCCGCTCCAGCTTCGCCGGTTCGATCACCGCCGTCGGCCGGATCAGCAGCACCTGACGCCGGATCTGCGCCAGCAGATCCTCCTCGCGCGCCTCCTCCGACGCCTCGTCCAGCGCCCGCTTCTCGTCCGCCTTCGCCTGCGCGCGCATCGCCCGCAGCCGCTTGCGGTCCGCGGGCTCGGACGCCGCCAGCTCCTCGCGCGCCTCCTTCGCGGACCGCGACGCCTCCAGCACCGCCTCCCGCTCCCGCGCCGACCGCTCCCGGGCCCGCTGCCGCAGCGTCGCCCGCGTCGTGCGGCTCAGCGCGATCGGCTGGAGCAGCGGCAGGCTGTCCGCCACCGCGTCCGGGCCCAGCACCTCCACCGCGACCGCCACCGACCGCTCCGCGCCGACCCGCAGGCCCAGCGTCGTCAGCAGCTGCGCGACGTCCATCCGCAGCACCAGATCGCCCGCGGCGATCTCACCGCCGCGCAGCTCCGTCAGCGTCACCTTGCCGGAACGATCCACCAGCAACGCGTCCCCGACCAGCCGCCGGTGCGCGATCCGCCGCGACTGCAACGCCGCGACCTGCTCCCACGCGCTGCGCATCACCGCATCGGTGATCTCCTCGTCGTCCAGCGCGTCCAGCCGCCGCCCGCCGATGTGCTCGTAGACCAGCATCACCGCGTCCGGGCCCAGCTCCGACGTGGCGATCAGCCGCGGCGCGCGGGCGCCCGCGGCGATCGCGGCGTACGCCAGCAGCGCCTCCTGCTCCAGCGCCTGCCGCAGCGACTGCAGGCTGCGGCGCTGGTTGATGCCGCGCAGCGACAGCCGCCGCCACACCCGGTAGAAGAAGCCCTGCGCCTGCTGCTCGCGGTCGACGACCGTCACATCGATGGGCGGCCCGTCCTCCCGCGTCACCAGATAGCGGCGCCCGCGGTCGGAGTGCTCGGGATGGTCCGGGTTGGCGACGTCCTCGGCGCGCAGCGCGCTCACCGGGCGGAAGCCGACCCGCCGCAGCCCCGCCAGCAGATGCTGCCCGGTGGGCCGCACATTGGGCGTGCCGACGGCGTACAGCGTGCCGTACGCCACCGTCCAGCCGATCAGCACCGTCGTGACGATCGCGAACGGTGTGGTGTACCGGCCGACCAGCACCGCGAACGCGTCCAGCAGCAGCACGCACCACATCGCCACCCGCCACCGCGGGCGCCGCGCCATCCCCACCGCCGTCATGTACGCGATGACCGGCGCGAGATAGCTGTGGACGGGCGTGGTCAGCGACCCGTCGTGCATCCGCTGGGTCAGCGCCGCCCGGATCGACTCGGGCGCCGCCTCCGCGACCCACAGGTCCGTCGCCAGCGACACCCCGTGCGCCAGCACCGCCGCCAGCACGCCGTCGGCGATGCGCAGCCCGTCGCGTTTGATCAGCCGCTCGACGGCGAACGCCACCGGGACGATCAGCACCGCCACGCTCGACGCCAGACCCGCGAAGTTGATCAGCAGCCGCGGGGCCTGGCCCGCGCCCTTGCCGATGTCGTCGGCCAGCCCCTGCGTCGTGGCGTGCGCGAACGCCGCCAGCGCCAGGACCAGCGCGATCCCCGCGATACCGAGCAGCAGCCGCAGCAGATCGGCCGGGCGGTGCACCCGCGCCGGCAGCAGCGGCTCGTCGCCGGACACCCGGTCCGCGTGCTCCGCACCGCCCGCGCACCCCGCGCCGTCACACGTCGCCAGGTGCGAACCGGTCCGGGGCACGTCAGCGTCCCCGCCACAGGCCGCGCGCGCGGCGCCCGCGGGCCGCTCGGGCCCCGCGTGCTCCACGTCCGGCGGCGCGCCGGCTCCCGTCTCGTGCCCCTGCGGCGCCCGCCGCCCGTCGTCGCCCGCGCCGTGCGCGGGCCCGTCGGGTCTCTCGGACGCCCCGGGTCGTTCGGCCTTCTCGATCGTGCTCGCCTTTTCGGTCGCGGAGACCGCGGACGGCCTCCGTTGCTGCTTCCCCTGGTCCGCCGCCGGACGGTCGGTCCGGCGCCTTCGCGCCGTGCCTCCCGGGACGGTGGCGGCGGCTCCCGGCTGCCGGGCGCCAGGGGCATCCGTCACCCGCGAAGGCGCCGCGCCCTGCCGTCCGGACGTCGCTTTTCGCTCACGTCTCACCAGTCACCGCCCGGAAGATGGTGGCACGGCCGCACGGGGGCCGGGGGGATCAGGGTGCTTTTCGCGGCCGCGAGAAGCGGAAGCCGAGCCCCCGCTACCGGCCCGGGGACCGCCCCGCGACCCGCCCCGAGCCTCCCGCATCCCGGGCCCCCGCGCGGCCCGCACACCGCCGGCGCACGGCCCCCGCCGCGCGTCCCGCGCCGATGTCGGCGGGGTACGGCAGGATGGACCGAATGAGTGGCCACCGCGACGGCACCGCACCTGACACCTCCGAGGACGACGGCCCGGCCCCGCAGGGCGCCCGCCCCGCACCCGAGCTGCCCGACTACGCCGAACGCGTCCTCGGCATGGCCGAACGCATCCCGCCGGGACACGTCCTGACCTACGGCGACGTCGCCGCCCGCCTCGCCGCCGAGGACCGCGACGGCCGCGGCGGCGGCCCCCGCCAGGTCGGCCGCGCCATGGCCCTCTACGGCGGCGCCGTCCCCTGGTGGCGCGTGGTCCGCGCGGACGGCGCCCTGCTGCCCGGCAGCGAACGCCGCGCCCTCGCCCACTACCGCGCCGAGGGCACACCGCTGCGCACCGCCGCCGACGGCTCGGCCGCCCGCCTCGACATGCGCCGCGCCCGCTGGGACGGCCCCCTCGGACCCGCCGCCGACTGTGAGGTTTCCGACACCGCCCCCGGCGCCCGCCACGTCGTCGACCTCACCCACCTCCCCGGCATCCCGGAGGGCGCCCTCCCGACCGGAGCGGCCGGCCACGACAGCGGTGACGGCCCCCCGCCCGGCGCCCCCGCCGCAGGTCGCGGCCGCGGCGGCGGCCGCACGGCCCCCGACGGCCCGGCCCCGCGGGCCCGGCGGCGCGGCCGCGGCCCGGCGGCGCACTCCTGAACCCGCGCGCCCCCGACGCCCGAAGGCGCCCTGTGGACAACCGCCGCCCCGCCCGCCGCCTGGCGTAGCGTCGGGAGCCGACGCGGCGCGCCCGCGGCGGCCGCCCGGCCCCGGCAGGACGCCGCCCGGCACCCCGTCCGCCCCCGTCCACCCCGTCGACCCCGTCACGACTCGTTCCTCCACCAGAACCGGCGATCCACGTGAGCTCCTCCTTCTCCGACACACCGCGACGCCCGCACCCCCGCGCGTCGCGGCGGGACGCCCCCGGCCCGTACCGCCTGGTGCGGACCGACGTGGCGACCGTGGAGCCTCCTGCCTTGGACGCGGCGCAGCGCGCGGTGGTTCAGCACGACGGCGGACCGCTCCTCGTCCTCGCCGGGCCCGGCACCGGCAAGACCACCACCCTCGTCGAGTCCGTCGCCGCCCGGGTGAGCCGCGGCACCGACCCCGAGCGGATCCTCGTCCTCACCTTCAGCCGCAAGGCAGCCGTCGCCCTCCGCGACCGCCTCGCCGCCCGCCTCGGCACCACCGCCCTCCCGCAGGCCACCACCTTCCACTCCTTCTGCTACGCCCTGGTCCGCGCCCACCAGGACGCCGACCTCTTCGCCGACCCGCTCCGCCTGCTCTCCGGCCCCGAACAGGACCTCGTCGTCCGCGAACTCCTCGCCGGACAGGCCGGCCTCGCCGCCGCCGGACGCGCCCGCGTCACCTGGCCCGACGAACTCCGCGCCTGCCTGACCACCCGCGGCTTCGCCGACGAGGTCCGCGCCGTCCTCGCCCGCAGCCGCGAACTGGGCCTGGGCCCCGACGCCCTCGCCGCCTTCGCCCGCCGCACCGGCCGCCCCGACTGGGGCGCCGCCGCCGCCTTCCTCGCCGAATACCTCGACGTCCTCGACGCCCAGGGCGTCCTCGACTACGCCGAACTCGTCCACCGCGCCGTCCTCCTCGCCGAGGACGGCGACACCGGCGTCGCCGCCCGCCTGGCCACCGCCTACGACGCCGTCTACGTCGACGAGTACCAGGACACCGACCCCGCCCAGCTCCGCCTGCTGCGCGCCCTCGCCGGCCCCGGCACCACCCGCGGCGCACCCGGCACCCCCGGCCGCACCCTGATCGCCTTCGGCGACCCCGACCAGTCGATCTACGCCTTCCGCGGCTCCGACGTGAACGGCATCCTCGACTTCCCCACCGCCTTCCCCCGCGGCGACGGCACCCCCGCACCCGTCAAGGTGCTCACCACCGCCCGCCGCCCCCGCGCCGCCCTGCTGGCCGCCACCCGCGAACTGGCCCGCCGGATGCCGCTCACCCGGCTGCCCGCCGCCACCGTCCGCGCCCACCGCGAGCCCGCCGCCGTCCGCCCCGGCGGCCGCATCGACGTCCTCACGTACCCCACCCCCGGCGCCGAACTCGACAACATCGCCGACCTGCTGCGCCGCGCCCACCTGGAGGACGGCGTCCCCTGGCACGACATGGCCGTCCTCGTCCGCGCCGGCGCCCGCTCCCTGCCCGGCATCCGCCGCGCCCTCACCTCGGCGGGCGTGCCCCTCGACATCGACGGCGACGACCTCCCGCTCCGCGACGAGCCCGCCGTGGCACCGCTGCTCACCGCGCTGCGGGTGGCCGCCCACGGGGCCCTGGCGCGCGGCGGCACGTCGGGGCGCACGCCGGTGCCGGACGCCCCGGGGGAGGGGCCCGGGCCGGAGGCCACAGCGGCCGAGCCCGCACCGGACGCCCCGGTGGCCGAGCCCGTCGCGGACGCCCCGGTGGCCGAGCCCCGACCCGTCGCGGACGACCCGTCGGACACCGCCGTACCGGACACCCCGGTGCCGGCCGAGCCCGCCGCACCCGCAGCGGACGACGGGCCCGCACCCGTACCGGACGCCCCGGGGCCCGGCGCCGGACCCGCCACGGACACCCCGGAGGAGACCACCCCGGGCGCCGCACCCTCCGCCGCCCCCGCCCACCTCACCCCCGAGACCGCCCTCGACCTGCTCACCTCGCCGCTCGGCGGGATGGACGCCGCTGACCTGCGGCGGCTGGGGCGGGCACTGCGGGAGGAGGAGCGGGCCGCGGGCGCCGCGCTGCCCCGGCCCTCCGACGAACTGCTCGCCCGCGCCCTCGCCGAACCCGAACGCCTCGTCGCCCACGACCCCGCCTACGCCCGCGGCGCCCAGCGCCTCGGCCTCCTCCTGCGCACCGCCGAGGAACTCCTCGCCACCGGCGGCACCGCCGAGGCCGCCCTGTGGGAACTGTGGGACGGCACCCCCTGGCCGCAGCGCCTGGAACGCGCCGCCCACCGCGGCGGCGCCGCCGGCCGCAACGCCGACCGCGACCTCGACGCCGTCGTCGCCCTCTTCGAGACCGCCGCCCGCGCCGAGGAACGCACCGGCGGCCGCGGCGCCCTCAACTTCCTCGAAGAACTCGACGCCCAGGACATCGCCGCCGACACCCTCACCCGCCGCGTCCCCACCCACGACGCCGTCCGCCTGATGACCGCCCACCGCGCCAAGGGCCTCGAATGGCGCCTCGTCGTCGTCGCCGGGGTCCAGGAAGGGCTCTGGCCCGACCTGCGCCGCCGCGGCTCCCTCCTCGAAGCCGACCGCATCGGCCGCGACGGCCTCGCCGAACCCCTCACCCCCGGCGCCCTCCTCGCCGAGGAACGCCGCCTCTTCTACGTCGCCGCCACCCGCGCCCGCGACCGCCTCGTCGTCACCGCCGTGAAAGCCGCCGCCGACGACGGCGACCAGCCCTCCCGCTTCCTCGCCGAACTCGGCACCACCCCCCAGGACGTCACCGCCCGCCCCCGCCGCCCGCTGGCCGTCGCCGCCCTCGTCGCCGAACTCCGCGCCACCACCGTCGACCCCGCAGCCACCCCGGCCCTGCGCGACGCCGCCGCCCACCGCCTCGCCCGCCTCGCCGCCCTCCGCGACGACGACGGCCGCCCCCTCGTCCCCGCCGCCCACCCCGACAACTGGTGGGGCCTGGCCGAACCCACCCACAACACCACCCCGCTCCGCGACCGCGACCAGCCCGTCGTCCTCTCCGGCAGCGCCCTCGACCAACTCGCCCGCACCTGCGCCCTCCAGTGGTTCCTCGGCCGCGAGGTCAAGGCCGACGCCCCCGCCACCGCCGCCCAGGGCTTCGGCAACGTCGTCCACGTCCTCGCCGACGAGGTCGCCTCCGGCCGCACCCCCGCCGACCTCGCCGTCCTCATGGAACGCCTCGACTCCGTCTGGGACACCCTCGCCTTCGACGCCCCCTGGAAATCCCGCCAGGAGAAGGAGAACGCCCGCGCCGCCCTGGAACGCTTCCTGCGCTGGCACACCGACGAACGCGACCTGCGCGGCGCCACCACCGCCGCCTCCGAGCACGACTTCGACGTCACCCTCGACGCGGGCCCCCACCAGATCCGCATCCGCGGCACCATGGACCGCGTCCAACGCGACGACCAGGGCCGTGCCTACGTCGTCGACTTCAAGACCGGCAAGCAGAAACCCACCGGACCCGAGGTCGCCCACCACCCCCAGCTCGCCGTCTACCAGCTCGCCGTCCGCCAGGGCGCCCTCGACGACGCCTTCGGCGGGCACACGCCCGACACCGCCGGCGCCCAGCTCGTCC
This sequence comes from Streptomyces sp. NPDC000404, assembly GCF_040300365.1. Classification (NCBI taxonomy): domain Bacteria; kingdom Bacillati; phylum Actinomycetota; class Actinomycetes; order Kitasatosporales; family Streptomycetaceae; genus Streptomyces; species Streptomyces sp. NPDC000404. The sequence continues at coordinate 125,044 of NZ_JBEPDN010000005.1, forward strand.
ACCTCCGGCTCGGCGCCCCCCGCAAGGAGGGCGGCGACGCCCTGCCCGCCGTCCAGACCCAGCCGCCCCCGGACGACACCTGGATCGGCGGCCTCCTCGCCGAAGCCGCCGGCCGCGTCCTCGACGAACGGTTCACCCCCACCACCGGCACCCACTGCACCCACTGCGCCTTCCGCGCCTCCTGCAGCGCCCAGCCGGAGGGCCGCCAGATCATCGAGTGACGAGACGCCGACGGCCGCCGACGGCCGACGCCGACGGCTGCCGGGCCCGCCACCGGGCGACGGGCGGCGCACCGAGCCGCAGCCGCCCTCCGCACGCAGCCCGTCGTCACGGCATCCCCGCAGGTCACCACCGGTACGGCCGCCAGCCGGCCCGGAATGTCAGTCCGGCCCGTTACCGTTTTCGATGTGCCCGCGCCACTCACCGACCCCGAGCAGCTCAAAGAACTCCTCGGCATCCCGTTCACCCCGGAGCAGACGGCCTGCATCACCGCGCCGCCCGCCCCGCAGGTCATCGTGGCCGGAGCCGGATCCGGCAAGACCACCGTCATGGCCGCCCGCGTCGTCTGGCTCGTCGGCACCGGCCAGGTCGCCCCCGAACAGGTCCTCGGCCTCACCTTCACCAACAAAGCCGCAGGCGAGCTCGCCGACCGCGTCCGCACCGCCCTCCACGCCGCCGGCGTCACCACCCCCGCCGACGACCCCGGCGACCCGGACGGCCACCCCGGCGAACCCCGCATCTCCACCTACCACGCCTTCGCCGGCACCCTCCTCAAGGACCACGGCCTGCGCATCGGCATCGAGCCCGGCGCCCACCTCCTCGCCGACGCCACCCGCTTCCAGCTCGCCGCCCGCGTCCTGCGCACCGCCCAGGGCCCCTTCCCGGCGCTCACCACCTCCCTCCCCACCCTCGTCGACGACCTCCTCGCCCTCGACTCCGAGCTGGCCGAACACCTCGTCACCCCCGAACGCCTCCAGGCATACGACACCGAGCTGCTCGCCACCCTCGAAAACCGCCCGCTGACAAACGCGGACCTGCGCAAAGTCCCCGAGACCGCCCGCGCCCGCCGCGAGCTGACCACCCTCGTCGCCGCCTACCGCGACGCCAAACGCCGCCGCGACCTCCTCGACTTCGGCGACCAGATCGCCCTCTCCGCCACCCTCGCCACCACCCGCCCCGAGGTCGGCGCCCTCCTCCGCGACGAATTCCGCGTCGTCCTCCTCGACGAGTACCAGGACACCTCCGTCGCCCAGCGCCTCCTCCTCTCCGGCCTCTTCGGCGCCGGATCAGGACCCCACGCGGGGCCCGGCACCGGCCACGCCGTCACCGCCGTCGGCGACCCCTGCCAGGCCATCTACGGCTGGCGCGGCGCCTCCGTCGCCAACCTCGACGACTTCCCCGAACACTTCCCGTTCCCCGACGGCGCCCCCGCCCGCCGCCACTCCCTCAGCGAGAACCGCCGCAGCGGCGGCCGCCTCCTCGACCTCGCCAACACCCTCGCCGCCCCCCTCCGCGCCCGCCACACCGGCGTCGAAGCCCTCCGTCCCGCCCCCGGCGCCGAACGCGACGGCACCGTCCGCTGCGCCCTGCTGCCCACCCACGCCGAAGAGCTGACCTGGCTCGCCGACCACCTCGCCCACCTCGTCGCCACCGGCACCCCGCCCGGCGAGATCGCCGTCCTGTGCCGCACCGCCACCGACTTCGCCCGCATCCAGGGCGAACTGGTCGACCGCGACCTGCCCGTCGAGGTCGTCGGCCTCTCCGGCCTCCTCCACCTCCCCGAGATCGCCGACCTCGTCGCCGTCTGCGAAGTCCTCCAGGACCCCACCGCCAACGCCGCCCTCGTCCGCCTCCTCATCGGCCCCCGCTGGCGCATCGGCCCCCGCGACCTCGCCCTCCTCGGCCGCCGCGCCCGCACCCTCGTCCACCACACCGGCCCCCCCGACGACCCCGAGCGCCGCCTCGCCCAAGCCGTCGAAGGCACCGACCCGGCCGAAACCCTCTCCCTCGCCGACGCCCTCGACACCTTCCTCGAAGCCGACGGCCCCGACGACGGCCTCCCCTTCTCACCCGAGGCCCGCGTCCGCTTCGCCTACCTCGCCACCGAACTCCGCGAACTGCGCCGCTGCACCGGCGACCCCCTCATGGACGTCCTCCACCGCGTCCTTGCCACCACCGGCCTCGACGTCGAACTGGCCGCCTCCCCGCACGCCCTCGCCGCCCGCCGCCGCGAAACCCTCACCACCTTCCTCGACACCGCCGCCGGGTTCGCCGCCAAACAGGGCGGCGCCGCCCTCGACGGCGACGCCACCCTCGCCGCCTTCCTCGGCTTCCTCCGCACCGCCGCCCGCCACGAAAAGGGCCTCGACAGCTCCCTGCCCGGCGGCGACAACACCATCAAGATCCTCACCGCCCACAAGTCCAAGGGCCTCGAATGGGACGTCGTCGCCGTCCCCGGCCTCGTCGCCAAGCAGTTCCCCAGCCAGCAGCCCCGCGACTCCTGGACCACCCGCCCCAAGGTCCTCCCGCACACCCTGCGCGGCGACGCCGCCACCCTCCCCGACGTCGACACCTTCGACGCCCGCGGCCTCAAGACGTTCAAGGAGGCGATGAAGGACCACCAGGCCACCGAGGAACTCCGCCTCGGCTACGTCACCTTCACCCGCCCCCGCTCCCTCCTCCTCGGCTCCGGCCACTGGTGGGGCCCCCAGCAAAAGCGCCCCCGCGGCCCGTCCGCCTTCCTCGAAGCCCTCCGCACCTACTGCGAGGCCGGCCACGGCGAGATCGAGACCTGGACCGACCCGCCCGAGGACGACGCCGAGAACCCCACCCTCACCGAAGAAGCCACCACCCACGACTGGCCCCTGCCCCTCGACCCCACCGCCGCCACCCACCGCCGCACCGCCGCCGCCACCGTCCGCGCCCACCTCGCCCGCCTCCCACAGGAACCCGCCACCCCGCCCGGCGAGGTCCCCGCCCCGCGCCACGACGGCGACCGCGCACGGGCCGGGACGCCGCACGACCCGTACGAGGAGCCCGAGCGGTACGACCCCTACGGGGACCCCGATCCGCTCGACGCGCCCGACCCTTACGAGGAGGCCGAGCCGTACGGGGATGCCGACCTGTATGGGGAACCCGAGTACGCCCCCTCCGAGCCGTACGAAGCCGAATCCGCCCGCCCCGACGATGCGGACGGCCCTGCGGAGCGCCGGGACGGCCCTGCCCACGGCATGACGGACGCCCCCGCCCACGGCGTGACGGACACCCCTGCGGAGAGCGGGAGCGCCCCGGCGGCTGCCCCCGCCCGCCGCCCCGGCAGCGCCCCCGCCCCCGCCTCACCGCGCCCCAACGCCGCCGACGACCACGACCTCTTCGCCGGCGAGGAGGACCTCGTCCCGGCCCGCGCCCCGCACCGCCCCGCCGTCCCCGGACCGCGCCACCCCGCGGCCGGCACCCCGGATCACACCGGCACCGCCCAGGACGGCACCGGCCCCGCCCCCACCACCCCCGACGCGCCCCTCCTCCCCGAGGACCGCCGCACCCTCGCCTCCTGGGACCGCGACCTCGACGCCCTCACCGCCGAACTCCGCCGCGCCCGCGCCACCGTCCGCGACGTCCCCCTCCCGCACGCCCTCAGCGCCACCCAGCTGATGCGCCTCGCCGCCGCCCCCGACGCCTTCGCCCGCGAACTCGCCCGCCCCATGCCCCGCCCGCCCCAGCCCGCCGCCCGCCGCGGCACCCGTTTCCACGCCTGGGTCGCCTCCCGCCACGAAGAGCTCCCCCTCCCCCTCCACGACCCCGACGACCTCCCCGGCGCCGACCCCGACGCCCACCCCGACATCGCCGACGAAAGCGACCTCGAAGCCCTCAAGGAAGCCTTCGCCCGCACCCCCTACGCCCACCGCACCCCGCACCGCGTCGAGGCACCGTTCCGTATGACCCTCGCCGGACGCGTCATCAGCGGCCGCATCGACGCCGTCTACACCACACCCGGCCCCGACGGCGACGACCGCTTCGAGATCATCGACTGGAAGACCGGCCACACCCAGGACGCCGACCCCCTCCAACTCGCCATCTACCGCCTCGCCTGGGCCGAACGCCACCACCTGCCCCCCAACGCCGTCGACGCCGCCTTCCTCCACGTCCGCACCGGCACCCTCATCCGCCCCACCCACCTCCCCGGGCGCCCCGAACTCGAACGCATCCTCCGCGGCGAGACCGCCGACCGCCCTCACCCGGAAGGCCGATAGGCTCGGACCCATGAGCACCACCCCGGACAGCGCCGTCCACGCGTACCTCACGGCCCACCGCGAGACCTTCCTCGCCGACCTCGCCGACTGGCTGCGCATCCCCTCCGTGTCGGCCGACCCCGGCCACACCCCCGACGTGCGCCGCAGCGCCGAATGGCTCGCCGCCAAGCTCACCGACACCGGCTTCCCCACCGCCGAGATCTGGGAGACCGACGGCCACCCCGCCGTCTTCGCCCACTGGCCCAGCGACGACCCCGACGCCCCCACCGTCCTCGTCTACGGCCACCACGACGTCCAGCCCGCCACCCGCGAGGACGGCTGGCACACCGACCCCTTCGAGCCGCACACCGCCGACGGCAAGCTCTACGCCCGCGGCGCCGCCGACGACAAGGGCCAGGTCTTCTTCCACACCCTCGGCGTCCGCGCCCACCTCGCCGCCACCGGCCGCACCACCCCCGCCGTCCACCTCAAACTCCTCATCGAAGGAGAAGAGGAATCCGGCTCCCCGCACTTCCCCGACCTCATCGCCCGCCACGCCGACCGCCTGGCCTGCGACGCCGTGATCGTCTCCGACACCGGCATGTGGTCCAAGGACACCCCCACCGTCTGCACCGGCATGCGCGGCCTCACCGACTGCCAGATCGACCTCCACGGCCCCGACCAGGACATCCACTCCGGCTCCTTCGGCGGCGCCGTCCCCAACCCCGCCACCGAAGCCGCCCGCCTGGCCGCCGCCCTCCACGACAGCGACCGCCGCGTCACCGTCCCCGGTTTCTACGACGGCGTCATCCCCCTCACCGACCAGGAACGCGCCCTCTTCGCCGAGCTGCCCTTCGACGAAGCCGCCTGGCTCGGCACCGCCCACTCCCACGCCACCCTCGGCGAGGCGGACCACACCACCCTGGAACGCATCTGGGCCCGCCCCACCGCCGAGGTCAACGGCATCTCCGGCGGCTACCAGGGCCCCGGCGGCAAGACCATCGTCCCCGCCACCGCCCAGCTGAAGCTCTCCTTCCGCCTCGTCGCGGGCCAGGACACCGACACCGTCCAGCAGGCCGTACGCGACTGGGTCGCCGCCCAGCTCCCCGACGGCATCCGCCACACCCTCACCTTCTGGGGCGCCACCCGCCCCTGCCTCACCCCCCTCGACCACCCCGCGCTCCAGTCCGTCGTCCGCGCCATGGGCCGCGCCTTCGGCCAGAAGATCCGCTTCACCCGCGAAGGCGGCTCCGGACCCGCAGCCGACCTCCAGGACGTTCTCGGCGTACCCGTCCTCTTCCTCGGCATCTCCATCCCCTCCGACGGCTGGCACGCCCCCAACGAAAAGGTCGAACTCGACCTCCTCCTCAAGGGCGCCGAAACCACCGCACACCTCTGGGGCGACCTCGCGGAGCACTGGCACACCACCTGACCCGCCACCCCGCCCACCGCCCCACACGCAGCAACCACCCACGTCACAGGGGGAGTTGGAGACAGCAGTGACCACCTGGACCGACCACGGCGCAGACCGGCCGATCACCTTCAGCGCACCGAGCGGCATCGACCGCTCCGCCCACCACCGCCTCGACGAGGCATGGCTCGCCGCGGCCTGGAGCCACCCCTCCACGCGCGTCTTCGTGGTCTCCGGCGGTCAGGCCCTCATCGACGACACCCCCGACGGCCGCACCGAACTCATCATGACGCCCTCCTTCGAGGCGCCCCTGACCGAGGCCCACCGCTACTACCTCGGCACCGACGACGACGGCATCAGCTACTTCGCCCTCCAGAAGGACGTCCTCCCCGGCCGCCTCGACCAGTCCGCCCGCGCCGCCGGCCTGCGCGAAGCCGGCCTGCTCCTCTCCCCGCGCGACGCCGGACTCCTCGTCCACGCCGTCGCCCTGGAGAACTGGCAGCGCCTGCACCGCTTCTGCTCCCGCTGCGGCGAACGCACCGTCATCGCCGCCGCCGGGCACATCCGCCGCTGCCCCGCCTGCGGCGCCGAGCACTACCCCCGCACCGACCCCGCCGTCATCATGCTCGTCACCGACGACCAGGACCGCGCCCTCCTCGGCCGCCAGGTCCACTGGCCCGAAGGACGCTTCTCCACCCTCGCCGGCTTCGTCGAACCGGGCGAGTCCATCGAGCAGTCCGTGGCCCGCGAGGTCTTCGAGGAAGCCGGCGTCGTCGTCGGCGACGTCGAATACGTCGCCAGCCAGCCCTGGCCGTTCCCCTCCAGCCTGATGCTCGGCTTCATGGCCCGCGCCACCTCCTCCGACATACACGTCGACGGCGAGGAGATCGAGGAGGCCCGCTGGTTCTCCCGCGACGACCTCACCGCCGCCTTCGCCTCCGGCGAGGTCCTGCCCCCGTACGGCATCTCCATCGCCGCCCGCCTCATCGAAACCTGGTACGGCAAGCCGCTGCCCAAGCCCTGACCGACGCCGCACGAGCGACGCAGCGCACCCCAGCGGTGCTTCCCGCGGGGGACGGGGAGCGCCGCTGCGGCGTGTGTGCCATGCGGCGGGGGCGGTTACGTGCGCGGGGCGTCCGGAGCGGCCTTCTGCCGACGTGTGGCGGCCGGGGCCGCCCGGACACGACTGTGCCCTCCCCGGGGAACTCCGGGGAGGGCACAGTCGTGCGCGGTGCCTCAGACGGCCAGCGCCTGCTTGACCTGGTTGAGGCTCGGGTTCGTCATGACGATGTTCTCGCCGCCGGACGGGGGGACCACCAGCACGGTCGGCACCGTCTGGTTGCCGCCGTTCGCCTTCTCCACGAACGCCGCGGACTCGGCGTCGTGCTCGATGTTGATCTCCGTGTACGCGATGCCCTCGCGGTCCATCTGGCCCTTCAGCCGACGGCAGTAACCGCACCAGGTCGTGCTGTACATCGTCACAGTGCCCGCCATGCGTCCCGCGCTCCTTCGGTAAGACTCTCGAACAGAAGCCGCCACACCGAACCGGACCCACGTCCCGAACGGCCCCGACCGGTACCTGCGGGCTCGGTGCCCAGAGGCTCGGCCGGGGTGGCGACGGTAGGGGAACGATTTGGGGGGCTGGAGCATTCCCGGGGGACTCCCCGCCCCCCTTCCCCCTTCCCCCCGCCCTGCCCCCGGGGGGCCCGCCCCCACCCCACCCCTCCTCCACCCCCCCCCACCGCGCCCCAGCAGCCCCGAAGGCCGCCCCGCCGCACCCGGCCACCGCAACGTCGAGCGCCCAGCAGCCGTACGGCCGGTCGTCCTCGCTGTCTGCTCCCACTTCAGCAGATTTCGGCGCGGGGCGTCGGCGGCTGTCCACAGAAGGCGGTTGCGGTCATACCGGGCCGAGATGTCCTGTGGACAGTTTTGGGGTGTCCGGTGGTGGACCTGGCAGCATGGGCGGGTGACTGCAGCATCGGATTCCTCTCTTTTCCCGCAGGTCCCGGACTCGGCCGATGCGGTGCTCGACGGGCTCGACCCGGAGCAGCGCGAGGTGGCGACGGCGCTGCGGGGTCCGGTGTGTGTGCTGGCGGGTGCGGGCACGGGCAAGACCCGGGCGATCACGCATCGGATCGCGTACGGCGTGCGGTCGGGGGTGATGCAGCCGGCGAGTGTGCTGGCGGTGACGTTCACGGCGCGGGCGGCGGGGGAGATGCGGGGCCGGCTGCGGCAGCTCGGTGCGGGCGGCGTGCAGGCACGGACGTTCCACTCGGCGGCGTTGCGGCAGCTGCAGTTCTTCTGGCCGAAGGCGGTGGGCGGTGAGGTGCCGCGGCTGCTGGAGCGGAAGGTGCAGGTGGTCGCGGAGGCGGCGGCGCGGTGCCGGGTGCGGTTGGACCGCGCGGAGCTGCGGGAGGTCACGGGGGAGATCGAGTGGTCGAAGGTGACGCAGACGGTTCCGGCGGATTATCCGGCGGCGCTGGTGAAGGCGGGCCGGGCGGCGCCTCGTGATGCGGCCGAGGTCGGGCAGATCTACACGATGTACGAGCAGCTGAAGCGGGAGCGCGGCGTCATCGATTTCGAGGACGTGCTGCTGCTGACGGTGGGGGTGCTGCAGGATCGGCACGACATCGCGGAGCAGGTCAGGGCGCAGTATCAGCATTTCGTCGTCGACGAGTACCAGGACGTCAGCCCGTTGCAGCAGCGCCTTCTGGAGCTGTGGCTGGGGGAGCGGGATTCCCTGTGCGTGGTGGGTGACCCGGGGCAGACGATTTACAGCTTCACCGGCGCGACCCCCGATCATCTGCTGAATTTCCGCACGCGTCATCCGGGGGCGACGCTCGTGAAGCTGGTGCGGGATTACCGTTCGACGCCTCAGGTGGTGCATCTCGCGAACGGTGTGCTGGCGCAGGCGAGCGGCCGGGCGGCGGAGCACCGTCTGGAGCTGGTGTCGCAGCGGGCGCCGGGTCCGGAGCCGGTGTTCGTGGAGTACGCCGATGAGCCCGCGGAGGCGGAGGGGGTGGCCCGGCGGGTCCGGGAGCTGATCGCGTCGGGGGTGTCGGCGGGTGAGATAGCGGTGTTGTTCCGCATCAATGCGCAGTCCGAGGTGTACGAGCAGGCGCTGGCGGATGCGGGCGTGCCGTATCTGCTGCGGGGGGCCGAGCGGTTCTTCGAGCGGCCGGAGGTGCGGGAGGCGGGTGTGGCGCTGCGCAGCGCCGCCCGCTTCGGGGGGAACGACGCACTGCTGGACGATGCGGTGGATGTGCCGTCGCAGGTGCGGGCGGTGCTGAGCACGAAGGGCTGGACGAGCCGTCCGCCGGAGGGTTCGGGGGCGGTGCGGGACCGCTGGGAGTCGTTGGCGGCGCTGATGCGGTTGGCGGAGGATTTCGCGCGGGCACGTCCGGGGGCGTCGCTCGCGGATCTGGTGGCGGAGCTGGACGAGCGGGCGCGGGCGCAGCACGCGCCGACGGTCGAGGGGGTGACGCTGGCGTCGCTGCATGCCGCGAAGGGCCTGGAGTGGGACGCGGTGTTCCTGGTGGGGCTGACCGAGGGCATGATGCCGATCTCGCACGCGACGTCCGACGCGGAGGTCGAGGAGGAGCGGCGGCTGCTGTATGTGGGCGTGACGCGGGCGCGGGAGCATCTGGGGCTGTCGTGGTCGTTGGCGCGTTCGCCGGGGGGCCGGGCGTCGCGGCGCCCCAGCCGGTTCCTGAACGGTCTGCGGCCCGGTGGCGGCGGCGTGGCGCGCCGCGCGGCGGGTGCTGCCGCGGGTGGTGTGGAGCGGGGCGCGGGCGGGGCGTCCGGTGGCTTCCGGCGCCGGGACCGCAAGCCGGCCCGGTGCCGGGTGTGCGGGCGGACGCTGACGGACGCGGGCGAGATGAAGCTGATGCGGTGCGAGGACTGCCCGTCGGAGCTGGACGAGGGGCTGTACGAGCGGTTGCGTGACTGGCGGGCGGAGCAGGCGGCGCGGCTGTCGCAGCCGGCGTACTGCGTGTTCACCGACAAGACGTTGATGGCGATTGCGGAGGCGGTGCCGGAGTCGGCGGGGGAGCTGGCGCAGATCTCCGGTGTCGGGCGGCGGAAGCTGGACCGTTTCGGGGTCGAGGTGTTGGCGCTCTGTGCAGGTCAGGAGCTTGGCGAGGGTGGGACGGACGGTCTGGGGGAAGGCAGCGGCGAGGTCCGTGAGGACGCCGCGGAAAACTCGTCGGAAAAATAGTTTGCGCGCGCGGACGGCATCCCCATAGCCTTCGGAAGCACGGTGATGACGGGCTTCCGGGTCCGGAAGTATCCGTGTTGTACTTGAACATGTTTGGAACGGGATCCCCGGTCCACCGAGACGCCGAGAGGAGGCGAGCCCAGTGATCAGCTTCATCGAGATGAACAAAATGACCGATCGTTCGGTCGTCGCCCCCTGCTCTCTCGGCTCCTCGCTCCCGGGCACCGGTATGTCCGGCTTCGGCCGCCTCTCCGGCGTCGAGGTCAAGCGTCCCGAGTCCCTTCTGTCCCTCGTGGCGGAGGAGCGCAGTGCGCGACCGGCGCAGGCACCTGCGGTAGTGGCAGTGGCAGCAGTGGCGAATGCCTTTGCTCCCGCGGCAGCCAATGGTGCCGGATCCCAGCAGCAGTACCGCCAGCACGAAACGTGGGCCTACCGCGGCCTTGAACCCTGGAGAGATCCAGCCTGATCGGCATGATCAGGTCGGCGCCTTCCAGGGCCGCGGAACCCCCACCGGGATCCGCGGCCCTTTTGTTTGCCCAGCGCCCGGCCACCGCCGGGCCACACAGACGAGGAACACACACCGTGCAACTGCAGACGCACACCCCGTCCGTTGCGACCGACCTGATCCCCCCGCCTGATCCCCAGGAGAACTCCTTGCTTCCCCTCACCGAGCTGGACAACGAAATCGACCGTCTCGGCGCCGCCGTGCCGTGCCGCACCTACGACCCCGAGGTCTTCTTCGCCGAGTCCCCGGCGGACGTCGAGTACGCCAAGTCGCTGTGCCGGACCTGCCCCGTCCGTGAGGCGTGTCTGGCGGGTGCCAAGGACCGCCGTGAGCCGTGGGGCGTCTGGGGCGGTGAGCTGTTCGTCCAGGGAGTCGTCGTGGCGCGGAAGCGCCCGCGAGGCCGCCCGCGCAAGAACCCGGTCGCGGCATGAACACCCCCGGCACAGGAACGATCGACCGTCCCGGTACGCGGGACCCCCGGAAGCAGGACCCAGCGATGAACCCCACCATCACCGAAATGCCCGCACCCGTGAACTCCGGTGCGATCGAGTCGCGTCAGAACAGGAACCTCGAAATGCAACTCATCCCAGAAGCTTTGGCGCGTGCCCATATGCACGAACGCCTGCACCAAGCCGAGTCCGAACGCAGGGGGCATCGGCTCGCCGCCGCGCGGCGGATGCAGCGGCGCGCGGAACGCGCGTCGCTCCGCGCCCGCCGCGCCCTGGCCATGGCCGTGATGCAGTGACGCGGTAACAGGATTACTGGGCGTGCCGCACACCTCTGCCAGGCCGGTCGGCCACGGGGGAGGCGAGGTGGCGGACACGGTCCGTGCGCTGTGGGCCCGGGGCCCGTCCGGTTGGGCGGGCCCCGGGCGCGTGTTTCCGGCGTGGCGGGGGTTGCGGGGATATCGTCGTACGGTGGACCGCACGACGCACGGCACGGCGCAGCAGCCGACGGCCGAGACCGACATCGACGCCGGGGAGCGCCCCGGAACGACCGCGGGCAGCCGGGAAGGCGCCGCCCCCGGCATCTCCTGCGCCCGCTGCGGCGCCGTCGCCGAGGGAAGCCCGCCGTTGTGGACCTGCTCGGTGGAGCACGGAGTCCGCCGCTATTTCTGCGACGGCTGCGCGCGGGAGAACCTCCGTTCCATCGAAGGGCGCCTGGACTCCGCCCACTGGTGATCTCCGTGCTGCACGGCGGTGGCCCCGGCGCCCCGGTGTCAGCCGATGGGCTCCTCCGCCGTCACCCGGCCGTCAGGCTCCGTCGTCTCCTCCTCGCCCGGCTCGTCGGCGGGCTCGTCCGGGGCGACGAAGCCCGGTAGCCAGTCGGTGAGTTCGTCGCGCAGCCTGACCTGTGCCCCCAGCTGGCACAGCACCCCGATCGTGCTCAGCGTCACCCGGTGTATCAGCAGGTAGGACGGGGGAAGGTTGAGCTGCTTGCCCAGCTGGTGGGCGGGGGAGCGGGGGTCGCCGATGCGGGTGGCCTGACGCCGCATCCATTCCCGGGTGAAGGTGAACTCCTCCACCTGCGCCGGCTCGATGATCGGCAGCAGATACTCCAGCACCTCCTCCGGGTCCAGCTCGATGGAGTCCTTCACGAACCCCTCGTCGCACAGCTGCTGGTGGACGACCTCGGCGTGGCCCTCCAGCGTCATCCGCAGCGCGGTGCCGATCGTCGGCGGCAGGCCCTCGGGCAGCCGGTCCACCGTCCCGAAGTCCAGAACACCGAGCCGCCACCCGCTCACCGGCCCGTCGTCGGCCAGCAGCCGGAAGTTGCCCGGATGCGGATCGGCGTGCAGCAGCCCCGTACGCGCCGGGCCGGAGAACAGGAACCGTGCCAGCAACTGCCCCGCACGGTCCCGCTGCTCCGGGGTGCCGTCGGCGATGACCTCCGCCAGCGGTATGCCCTCCAGCCACTCGGTGACCAGGACCTGATCGCTCTGGTGCACCACGGCGGGGACCCGGACGTCCTCGTCGCCGTCGAACTCCGCGGCGTGTGCCTGCTGGGCCTCCGCCTCCAGCGCGTAGTCCAACTCCTCCGCCACCCGGTCCCGCAACTCGGCGATCAGCGGTTTGACGTCCATGCCGGGGATCAGCGGGCCCAGCAGACGGGCGAAGCGGCTCAGTTGGGCGAGGTCCGACAGCAGCGCCGCACCGGCGCCCGGATACTGCACCTTCACCGCTACGGGACGGCCGTCGTGCCACACGGCCCGGTGCACCTGACCGATCGATGCGGCGGCCGACGGCTTGTCCTCGAACTCCTGGAACAGCTCCCGCCACTCCTCGCCCAGCCGTTCGGCGAGGACGGTGTGCACGGTGCCGGTCGGCATCGGCGGTGCCGCCTCCTGAAGTTTGGTCAGCGCCGCGCGGTAGGGGCCGGCCACCTCCTCCGGCAGCGCCGATTCGAAGACGGACAGCGCCTGCCCGAATTTCATCGCCCCGCCCTTCAACTCTCCCAACACCTTGAAGAGCTGTTCGGCGGTGCGTTGCTGCAGCTCGCGGCCGACGATCTCGGCAGACCGGCCGCCGATCCGCTTGCCCAGACCCCAGGTGGCGCGACCGGCGAACCCCAGGGGCAGCGCGGCCAGCTTGGCGGTGCGGGTGACCGCCTTGCGGGGAAGATCAGACATGCGCCCCTCCAACTCACACTGTCCCCAAGCGGGGTTACTCCGTCATTGTGGCGTGCCGCCGCCGTGGATCCGAGGGCTCGTCGGACGCCGTCGACCGCGCGGCGCCGCACCCGCACTCCGGATGCGGCGCGATCGCTGAGGTGCGCATGCCCGCACCCGGCAGTGCGAACTCCCACCGGGCGCCCGTGCACGGCGGCAACGTCCCGTCGAGGAAGATCAACGCCTGCGCCGCCGCCTGCCCCGCGACCATGGTCGCCAGCGACGCGTCACACGCCGGGACCGCGGCCGAGCGCCGGCCCGACCGCCACTGGGCCAGCAGCTTCGGCCACGCCGGATCCGCCTCCGTACGCCGCAGCTCATCGCAGCCCGCGCACGCGGAGAGACCCGGCACCACCAGCGGCCCCACCACGCCCGTGCCCTCGACCACTCCCGCGTACAGATGAGGGATGCCGGCCGTCAACAGCGGCTCGGACAGCAGCGGATCGGGGGTGTACGCGCCCAGACCGTCCCGCGGGGTGAGGACCACCAGGGACAGACCCGGCTCGCCCGACTCGCTCACCGGGACCACCGGCCGCGGCACGCGCCCCCACGGCGACGTCTCCCGCACCAGCCGCCGCGCGGCCGCGTCCCGCCGCTCACCGATCTGATCCGCGCGATACCCGCCGGGCAGCACGTCCCACGGCTCGATCTTCCCGCCGTCCAGTACCTCCACCCGGCCGATGCCCGACGCGGACAGCAGCGCGGCGACGGCCGCACCCACCCGACCCGCGCCCCGCACCCGCGCGCGGACCGCCCGCCGCGCCCCTATGCGTCCCCACGCGCCGGTGGCCTCCGGATGACGCACCGACAGCGACCCCAGATCCGGCCGCAGCCGGGCACAGGCCGCACCGTCCGCCCGGACCGCGTCGGCCCCGGGACCGCCGCCGGACGCCACCTCCAGCAGGCCCGCGGCGCCCAGCCGCTCCACCACACCCCGCGCGCGGGCGGGCGGCAGATCCAGCGCATGGGCCTGCGCGATCAACTCCTCCATCGTGCGGGTGCCGTCGATCATGTCGAGGAAGTAGCCCGTCGCGATGTCGAGAGGCCCCACCACCACCGCGTGCGCCGGCGCCACGCCGTACTGCACCGTTGCGTTGTCCCGCCAGCCGCGCCGCAGCGCCGGCTTGATCATCGGACGCATCGCATCCGCCCCCGTTCCCCGGTCCGTCCGCGGTCCTCCCGCGATGTGTGGACCCAGCATGCGCCGGCGGCCGGCGCACCCCCCGAGTTGTCCACAGGCCCGCAGCGAGCGGTCGTACGAATGCGGCGGGCTGTGGACAACCGATCCGTCTGTGGTGGACCTTCCCCGGCCGGGACCGGATGTCAGTGGCCGCGAGTAGCCTCGGGCGCGGCACACCGGCACCTGCCCACCCGTCCACCGCGGAGAAGGAGCACCCCCTGCGACCCGCCACCCCCGACCCCCGTGGCTCCACCCCCGGCACCCCGCCCGGCCCCGTAGAGGTGCGGCGCAGCGCGCGTCGGCGCAGCACCGTCTCCGCCCGCCGGGAAGGCGACCGCACCGTCGTCCTCATACCGGACCGGATGTCCCGGGCGGAGGAGGAACGCTGGGTCGCCGTGATGCTGGAGCGGCTCGCCGCGAAGGACGGCAGGCGGCGTCCCGGCGACGCCGAGCTGACCGAGCGGGCCGCCGAACTCTCCGCCCGGTTCCTGGGCGGTGAGGCCCGGCCCGCGTCGGTGCGCTGGGTCACCAACCAGAACAGCCGCTGGGGCTCGTGCACCCCGGCCGAGGGCACCATCCGCCTCTCCCACCGACTCCAGGGCATGCCCGAATACGTCGTCGACTACGTACTGCTGCACGAACTCGCCCATCTCCTCGTGCCCGGGCACGGCCCGCGGTTCTGGAAGCTGCTCGACGCCTACCCGCGCACCGAACGGGCCCGGGGCTACCTCGAAGGCGTCGCCGCCGCAGACAGGCTGCCGCACCCCGCCGAACCGGCCGGGTGACCTCGGACCGGCACCGGTCACGCCCCGGCATCCCGCGCTGTCGGTGGCAGCGGATAGCCTGACCGCAGTACCAACTCACAGCCGGAGCGGGGGGACAGGCGTTACCTATGGCCAGGGAATTCCAGCGGGGCCACAAGGCCAGGATCGGTGACCTGACGGCAGGGACCGACCTGTACGTCGGCGTGCAGATCGGCGGGCCGGGGCTCACCTTCGACATCAGCTGTTTCGGCCTGGACGCCGACGAACGGCTCTCCGACGACCGGTACTTCATCTTCTTCAACCAACCCGCCTCGCCCGAGCAGGCCATCCAGCAGCTCGGCGAACAGGCCGGTGACACCCAGTCGTTCCGGGTCACGCTCGACCGCATCCCGTCGCACATCCGGAAGCTGTCCTTCACCGCCGCCCTCGACGGCGCCGGCCAGGTCTCCCAGATCGGCCCCGGCTACCTCCGCATCGTCGCAGGCGGCGAAGAGGTCGCCCGCTACTCCTTCAACGGCTCCGAGTTCAGCACCGAACGCGCCGTCATGCTCGGCGACTTCTACCTCAAGGACGTCTGGCGGTTCGCCGCCGTCGGCCAGGGCTTCGACGGCGGTCTGGAGGCGCTGCTCAAGAACTTCGGCGGCGAGGTCCTCGAAGAGGAGGCGGCGCCCGAGCCCGCCGCGGCCGAGCCCGCGCAGGCCGCCCCCGCCTTCGCCCCGCCCGCAGGCCCGGCCCCGGCCTTCGCGGCCCCCACGGCCCCCACCGCGCCCGCCGCTCCGCAGACCCCGGCGCCCGCACAGCAGCCCGTGCCCCCGCAGCAGGCGGACCCCGGCTTCGGAGCGCCCCAGGGCACCCCGCCCGCCGCCCCGCAACCGGCCGCACCCCAACAGCCCGCCGCGCCTCAGATGCACAGCGCGCCCACCATGGCCGCGCCCCTCGCCCCGCCCGGCGCCCCGATGACGCCGCCCGCCGCACCCGTACCGCCGCCCGCGGCCCCCGGCATGCCCGGTGGACAGCACCCGGCCCCGTACGGACAGCCGGCGCCCGGCCAGGCCCCCTACGGCACCCCGGGGCAAGCCCCCCACGGCGCCGCACCCGGCGGCCACGGCGCGCCCCAGGGAGCGCCGCCCGGACAGTTCCCGCCGCAGGCCCCGGGCCCGTACGGGCAGGCCCCCGGTGCGCCCCACCCCGGTCAGGCACCGGTCGTGCCCCAGGACGGCGGGCCCGGACTCGGCGTCGTCCTGGAGAAGTACAAGGAAGCCCCCACCGGGCAGCGCTGGACGCTCCAGAACAGCAAGCTGGTCCGCGTCGACCTCGGCGTCGACGGCCAGCCGGTCCTCGCCCGCCAGGGCAGCATGGTGCTCTACCAGGGCAAGGTCGACTTCAACTACAAGGGCGCGGGTCTCCGCGGCCGGCTCGTCGGCAACGCCACCGGCCAGGAGATGCAGCTGATGCGCTGCACCGGCCAGGGCCAGGTCTTCTTCGCCGAGGACAGCACCCACATCCACCCCGTCGAGCTGCAGGGTGACGCCCTGTGCGTCTCCGCCGACAGCGTCCTCGCCTTCGACGAGTCGCTCCAGCACGAGGTCCGCCGGGTCGAAGGCCACGGCATACCCGGG
Organism: Streptomyces sp. NPDC000404; assembly: GCF_040300365.1. Classification (NCBI taxonomy): domain Bacteria; kingdom Bacillati; phylum Actinomycetota; class Actinomycetes; order Kitasatosporales; family Streptomycetaceae; genus Streptomyces; species Streptomyces sp. NPDC000404. Next base: position 141,636 of record NZ_JBEPDN010000005.1, read on the forward strand.
GGCGCCCTGTTCACCCTGCAGTTCCAGGGCACCGGCACCGTCGTCATCAAGACCCACGGCACGCCCGTCGTCCTGCCCGTCACCCCCACCACCTTCGCCGACGCCAACGCCGTCGTGGCCTGGTCCGCCGCCGCGCAGGTGATCGTCTCCAGCCAGGTGAGCATGCGCCGCCACGCCTACCCCGGCCACTCCGGCGAGTCCGTGAACCTCCAATTCCGCGGCGCGCCCGGCAACTTCATCGTCGTCCAGCCCTACGAGGTCTGAGGGAGCCCGTCACCATGACCCAGCAGCAGCTGTCGGGCTACGCCCCGACCCCGCCCGCCGCCCGCATGGAGAACCACGGCAGCGCCATGGTCAAGATCGCCATGCAGAGCGGACACGACGTCTTCGCCCGCACCGGATCGATGGTCGCCTACGAAGGCTTCATCCAGTACGAGCCCAACCCGCCCGCCGTCCGCCAGATGGCCTCCCAGTGGATCACCGGCGAGGGCGCCCCGCTGATGAAGTGCAGCGGCGACGGCATCCTCTACCTCGCCGACTACGGCGCCGACGTCGTCTGCATCCACCTCAACGGTGAGTCGCTGTCCGTCAGCGGCACCAACCTCCTCGCCCTCGACGCCCAGCTCCAGTGGGGCGTCCAACGCGTCAAGGGCATGGCCAAATTCGCAGGTCAGGGACTGTTCAACGTCGGTATATCCGGCACCGGCTGGGTCGCCCTCACCTCCCGCGGCACCCCCATCGTCGTCGACTGCGGGCGCGGTGAGGACGAGACGTACGTCGACCCCGACGCCCTCGTGGCCTGGTCGGCCAACCTGAAGATGAAGGGCAAGCGCAGCTTCAAGGCGTCCTCGATGATCGGACGCGGCAGCGGCGAGGCGTACCAGCTCGGCTTCTCCGGCCAGGGCTTCGTCGTCGTCCAGCCCAGCGAGGACAGCACCGACCGGCTCCGGGCCCGGGGCTGAAGGGGGACCGAGGAACATGCAGAGCCCGCTTTTCGCCCACACCGAGGCACAGACCCACGACCGCTACGCCCTGCAGAACTCCCAGCTGCTGCGCGTCGCCCTCGAAGGACACGAGGACCTCCTCGCCCGCAAGGGCGCCATGGTCGCCTACCAGGGACTCCTCGAATTCGAGGGGGACTACCAGACCCAGGGCCAGCACTACGCCCGCGCCGTCACCGGCGAGGGCCTGGACCTGATGCGCATCTCCGGCCAGGGCACCGTCTACCTCGCCAACCTCGCCCAGTACGTCCACATCCTCGACGTGGACCACCAGGGCCTGACCGTCGACAGCAGCTACGTCCTGGCGCTCGACTCCGGGCTCCACTGGGACGCCGTCTCCGTCGACAGCCGGTACGGCATCTCCGGCACCGGCAAGTACCAGCTCAACATCGCAGGTCAGGGCAAGGTCGTCCTGATGACCTCGGGCCAGCCGCTGATGCTGCCGGTCACCCCCGAGACCTACGTCAACGCCGACGCCGACGCGGTCGTCGCCTGGTCCGCGTCGCTGCGGGTCCAGATGCAGGCCCAGACGCACTCCTCCGGCGTCTGGCGGCGCCGCGGCAACACCGGCGAGGGCTGGGAGCTGAGCTTCCTCGGCCAGGGATACGCCCTGGTCCAGCCCAGCGAGCTGCTCCCGCCGCAGAACGCCGTCATCGGCTCCGGCCTCGCCGCACAGTTCGGCATGGGCCAGCAGGGCGCCCGCGGCTACAACCAGGGCAACATCTTCACCAACTGACGGCACAGGGCCGGGCCCGGAGGCGAAACCACCCGGGCCCGGCCCTGCGACCGGCGTCTAAAGCAGCGCCCGCGCGCCCTCGACCAGCCGCACCACCGAATCGTCGGCCACGGCGTCGACCTCGTCGTACCGGAACCACCGCAGATCCAGCGACTCGTCGCTGATCCGCTCCACCGCACCCTCGGGCGCCACCGCCGCGAACTGCACATCCAGATGCCAGGCACACGGCGTGTGATGGCGATCCAGCCGCACCGGGCCGCCGGGCAGCAGCTCCAGCCCCCGCGCGATGCCGGACTCCTCACGCGCCTCGCGCAGCGCCGCGTCCGCCAGCGTGGCGTCCCCGGGCTCGCAGTGGCCGCCCATCTGCAGCCACATCTTCAGCTTCCGGTGCAACGTCAGCAGCACCCGCCCGCCCGCCGGGTCGATCACCAGCGCGCTCGCCGTCAGATGGCCCGCCGCGCAGGGCTTCCACATGCCGTCGGGGTGTGCGGACAGATGCTCCAGATACGCCAGCCGCAGCTCTTCCTGGGCGGACGACGGCGCGGGCCACTCCTTGAGCGCCCGCGCCGCCTCGTCGTGCAGGCTCACCGGTCGCCGTCACCCCTGGAGCCGCTCCCGCCGCTCTCGCCGTCCGCACCGGAGCCGCCGTCCGCCTGCGGCTTCTGCGGGTCCTTGCCGCCGCTCGCCGCGTCACCCAGCATCTTGTCCAGCTCGGAGAAGTCCATCTGCTCGTGGTGGACGAAGCCGTCCGGGTCGTCGAGATCGGCGGCGGTCGGCAGCATGTCCGGGTGCGCCCACAGGGCGTCGCGGCCCTCCAGGCCCCGCGCGTCCGTCAGCGACGCCCACAGCCGCGAGGCGTCCCGCAGCCGCCGCGGCCGCAGCTGCAGCCCGATCAGCGTGGAGAACGTCTGCTCCGCCGGGCCACCGGTCGCCCGGCGCCGCCGCAGCGTCTCCCGCAGCGCGTCCGCCGACGGCAGATGCGGCGACGCGGCGGCGTGCACGACCGCGTCCACCCAGCCCTCGACCAGCGCCAACGCCGTCTCCAGCCGCGCCAGCGCGGCCTTCTGCTCCGGGGTGTCCTCCGGCTGGAACATGCCGGACTGCAGGGCGTTCTGCAGCTCCTCGGGGTGCTGCGGGTCGATCTGGCCGACGACGTCCTCCAGCTTCGAGGTGTCGACCTTGATGCCGCGGGCGTAGCCCTCCACGGCCCCGAACAGATGCGAGCGCAGCCACGGCACATGCGCGAACAGCCGCTGGTGGGCGGCCTCCCGCAGCGCCAGGTAGAGCCGCACCTCCTCCTCGGGCACGCCGAGACCGGAGCCGAACGTCGCGATGTTCCCGGGCAGCAGCGCCGCCTTGCCGGCCGGGCCCAGCGGCAGCCCCACGTCCGTCGAGCCGACGACCTCGCCCGCCAGGACGCCCAGCGCCTGCCCGATCTGGGTGCCGAACATCGCGCCGCCCATGGAGCGCATCATGCCCAGCAGCGGACCGGCCATGGCCTGCATCTCACCGGGCAGCACATCGCCCATCGCCGACCCGACGCGCTCCGCCAGCGGATTCACCAGGTCCTTCCAGACCGGCAGGGTCTCCTCGACCCACTCCGCCCGGCTCCACGCCACGACCGTCCCGGCGCCCGACGGCAGCGACGTCACGCCGTCCAGCCACAGGTCGGCCAGGCGGACCGCCTCCTGGACCGCGGTGCGCTCACCGGGCGCGACGGACGCGTCCTTGCCGCCCGCCTCGGTGCCCTGCGCCACCGTCTGGCGCGCGATGTCCTTGGCCATCTCCCAGTTCACCGGCCCGCCCTCGTACGAGAGCATCTGGCCCAGCTTCTGGAAGGCGGCGCCGAGGTCGCCGGGGCTCATCTGGCCCTCCGGGCCGCCCATGCCGCCGAAGAGCGCCGCGAACGGGTTGTCCGCGCCACCGCTCCCGCTGCCGAACCCGAACGGGTCCGCGGGGCCCTGGCTACCTCCCTGGCCGCCCTTCTTCTTGCCGTTGTCGCCGTCCTCCGGCTCCTCCGGCGGAAGGCCGAATCCAAATGGGGTGTCACTCACGGGTTTCCTCGGCTCGTAGGGCCGCCGGCCCTCGGCCGACGGCGGCTGCCCGACATCACCCTCCAGCGTAGACACCCTCAGAGCATCGGGGCTCGGTGCTCCGCTGTCGGGACGCCTGCGGCAGGATGGACGCCACCTGTACGTACGCGGCGGTACGCATACGTACTGAAGACAACCGCTGGAGACGCCCGGTGAGTTCCCCAGATCCGACCGTTCGCGCAGCGCGAAACGCTGACGCCCCGACCCCGCAGACCGGACGCGGTACCGAAGAACCGGCCCCGCGGCCCGGCCGCCGTCCTGTGATCGCCGTCACCGGAGCCGCCACCGGCGTCGGCGCGCTGCTGACCCGCGCCCTGGCCGCATCCGACGAGGTCAAGCGGGTCATCGCCATCGACGAGCGGCGCGGCGACGTCCCCGAGGCCCACTGGCACGTCCTGGACATCCGGGACCCGGCGATCGCCGAGAAGCTGCAGGGCGCCGACGTCGTCGTCCACCTCGCGCTCGACCTCGACCTGGAGTCCGACGCCGCCGCCCGCACCGCCTACAACGTCCGCGGCACCCAGACCGTCCTCACCGCCGCGGCCGCCGCCGGGGTGCACCGGGTCGTGCTCTGCACCTCCGCGATGGTCTACGGCGCGCTGCCCGACAACGACATCCCGCTCGCCGAGGACGCCGAGCTGCGGGCCACCGCCGACGCCACCGGGGTCGGCGACCTCCTGGAGATCGAACGCCTCGCCCAGCGGGCGCCCCGCGCCCACCCCGGCCTGAACTGCACCGTCGTACGGCCCGCCGTCCTGGTGGGCGGCACCGACACCGCGCTGACCCGCTACTTCGAGTCGCCGCGCCTCCTGGTCGTCGCCGGCTCCCGCCCCGCCTGGCAGTTCTGCCACGTCGAGGACCTGGTCAGCGCCCTGGAGTACGCGGCTCTGGAGAAGGTCGAGGGCGAGCTGGCGGTCGGCTGCGACGGCTGGCTGGATCAGGAAGAGGTCGAGGAACTGTCCGGCATCCGGCGCATGGAGCTGCCGTCCTCGGTGGCCCTGGGCGCCGCGGCCCGGCTGCACCGCATCGGCCTGACGCCCTCGCCCGCCGGGGACCTCGCGTACACCATGCACCCCTGGGTGGTCAGCGGCAGCCGGCTGCACGAGGCGGGCTGGCGGCCCCGGTGGAGCAACGAGGAGGTCCTCGCCGAACTGCTGGAGGAGGTCGCCGGGCGGCACACCGTCGCCGGACGCCGCCTCGGCCGCAAGGACGCCACCGCCGCCGGCGCCGCCGGTGCGACCGTCGCCCTCCTGGGCACCGCCGCCCTGGTCCGCCGCGCCCGCAAGGCCCGCCGCCGCATCTGACGAGGATCACCGGGCGCGGCGGGCACGGGGCCGCGCCCGGACGATCCGCCGGGCGGCGCGCCCCGCGCCCGGGGGAAACGGGCATTCCCCTTCCGGGGTGCGGTGCGGCACGATGGCGGCATGTCTGGCACGCACGTCACCCCGACCCCAGGCCGTGACCACCCCGGAGAGCGGGCCGCGGCCGATCCCGTCCGGCTGCTGGCGATCCGCGAGACGCCGCTCTCCGTCGACGAGGTGTTCGCGGCCGTCGGCGACGCCGCGGCGGGCGGCACCGCGCTGTTCGTCGGCACGGTCCGCTCGCACGACGGCGGCACCGACGTCGAGGGGCTGGGCTACTCCGCGCACCCGACGGCCGAGGCGGAGCTGCGGCAGGTCGCCGAGAAGGTCGCCGCCGATTTCCCGGTGCGCGCACTGGCCGCCGTCCACCGCGTCGGCGATCTCGCCGTCGGCGACCTCGCCGTCGTCGTCGCGGTCTCCTGCCCGCACCGCGCCGAGGCGTTCGCCGCCTGCCGCCGGCTGATCGACGACCTCAAGGCGACGGTCCCGATCTGGAAGCACCAGACCTTCTCCGACGGCACGGAGGAATGGGTCGGCGCCTGACGACGCGCCGTCCGCTCACGCGCCCGGCCCCACCGCGCCGCCCGGTCGGCCCCCGCGCACGGAGCCAACCGGGTGGGTGGGTTCCGGTTGCGTAACCTGCCCCCGGGCGTGAGCGTTGACGTGGCAGATGGTTAATCTGCTTATTCGTCGATAGCGGTGGGACACTTTCTGGAGGCCACTATGGGTGCGCTCCTCTGGCTGTTGATTCCGGTCCTCGCCGCGCTCGCCGCCATGCTGTGGAGCACCTGGGCACAACGCAACCGCAGAAGCGGCGGCGACATCGCGGAGCTCGCCGGATACGAACGCTTCCGGGCCGCGATGGAGCGCGAGCACTCCGGATCCGATCTGGTCTGACCCGGCGTCCGCCCGCCGCACCGGAACACACCGGGCGGCGGGCGGACGCCGGACCGGCCGCTCGCCTCGTACGGACGGCCCCGCGAGCCGGTTGTCATACCCGTCCCGTACTGTCGTTCCATGCCACGCCGCACCGCGACGCTGCTCGCCTCGACACTGATGCTGATCGCGCTGCTCTGCGCCGGGGTGCTCATTCCCGTGCCGTACTCCGAGATGTCGCCGGGCCCCACCGTCAACACCCTCGGCGACCACGAGGGGCAGCCGGTGCTGCGGATCTCCGGCCGCAAGACGTACCCGACCAACGGTCACCTCAACATGACCACCGTCCGCGTCACCGGCCCCGACTACTCCATGAACCTCCTGGAGGCGGTCTACGGCTGGCTCGACCCCGACAGCGCCGTCGTCCCGCACAAGACGCTCTACCCCGAGGGGCAGACCGCCGAGCAGGCCGACCAGGAGAACGCCGAGGAGTTCTCCCAGTCCCAGGAGAGCGCCAAGGTCGCGGCGTTGAAGCAGCTGCACATCCCCGTCGCCACGCAGACCGTCGTCGCCTCCGTGCTCAAGGGCAAGCCGGCCGACGGACTGCTGCACGCCGGCGATGTGATCAAGGCGGTGGACGGTACGCCGGTGAAGGCGAAGGACGACGTCACCAAGCTCGTCACCCGTCACGAGCCGGGCGAGAAGGTCGTCTTCACCGTCATCCCCGCCAAGAGCGCGGCGGCGGCCGAGAAGAAGGGGCAGCGGCCCGAGAGCGGCCGCAAGGACATCACGGTGCCCACGGTGAAGGCCGACGGCGGCCGCGCCCTGGTCGGAATCCAGGCGGGCGTCGACCACATCTTCCCGTTCAGCATCGACGTCAAGCTCGCCGACGTCGGCGGCCCCAGCGCCGGGCTGATGTTCGCCCTCGGCATCGTCGACAAGCTCAGCCCGCAGAGCCTGACCGGCGGCAAGTTCATCGCCGGCACCGGCACCATCGACGACCAGGGCAAGGTCGGCCCGATCGGCGGCATCTCGATGAAGACGGTCGGCGCCCGGGCCAAGGGCGCCCAGTACTTCCTCACGCCGAAGGACAACTGCGCCTCCGCGGCGAAGGACACCCCCGAGGGGCTCACCCTCGTGAAGGTCGACACCATAGGCGACGCCGTCCAGGCGCTGAAGAAGATCAGCAGCGGGCACACCGAGGGCCTGCCCAGCTGCTCCATATCCCACTAGGGCGCGTCGCGCACCGCACGGGAGCTGGGCGCGCCCCGGGGCCGCGTCCGGCGTACGGGAAGCCGCCCCGTACGCCGCCCGCCACCGGTCACGCCTCGAACGTCGCCGCCAGCGCGTCCGCGAGGCCCGGCACCAGCGAGGCGCCGGTGAGCACCTCGGACGTCGCGTCCTTCTCGCGCAGCCGCAGCGCCGACTCGCGGGAGCCGTCGCGCAGCACCGCCACCGTCATCCGGACCTCCTGACGGTCCGGGTGCTCGGCCACCCACTTGGCGAGCTGCTTCTCGTCCAGCCCCGCGGGCACCGAGTCCTCGGCCGACGGCGGCAGCATCAGCCGCTCCACGGTCAGCGCGCAGCCGGCGACGGCATCGGGCCAGGCGATGGTGGCGAGGAATTCGTCGAGCGGGGTCCCGGCGGGGATCTCGTCCTGCTCGACGGGGGTCAGCGACGCGGCCGCGTCGTCGTCGATGCCCAGCTGGGAGGCGAGTGCGGGCTCCTGTTCCCGCAGCTTGGCGGAGTCCACGAGGGCGAAGAGGCGGGCGGGCTGGTCCCAGCCCAGTCCGGCGCTGTACTCGTCGATCTCGAGTACCGCGCGGGTCAGCGGAGAGGCGGCGAGCGGGGTGCCGTCCACGGGGTTGTTCGTCATGTTTCACATCGTGCCCTGTGAACCCCGGAAATCGGGAACCGGGTAAAGCCTTCGTAAGTTGGTTCAGTGGGTCCTACTATCTCCGGGCCTGTTCCACACGACAGCGATCTTCGAGGTGCGCACCTTGGCTTTCCAGATGCCGGACCGCGGCGGAGGCCCCTCCGGGCCACGGATGAGAGTCGGCCGGCCGTCGCGGCGGGCCCGGACCCTTTTCATGACGGTGGGCGTACTGGCCGTCCTGGCCATGCTCTTTGTGATGTTCTCCGGGTTCTGGACCGACTGGCTCTGGTACCGCTCGGTGAAGTACGCCTCCGTCTTCACCACGACCCTGTGGACGAAGATCGGCCTTTTCGCCGTCTTCGGCGTGCTGATGGCCGTGGTCGTCGGCGTCAACATCTGGCTGGCCCACCGCCTGCGGCCGCCGCTCAGCGCGATGTCCATGGAGCAGCAGAGCCTGGACCGCTACCGCATGAGCCTGGCGCCCTTCAAGAAGTGGGTGCTGCCGGCGATCTCCGTCGTCGTCGGGCTGGTCGCCGGAGCCTCCGCGTCCGGTGAGTGGCGCACCTGGCTCCAGTGGATCAACGGCGTGCCGTTCGGCCAGAAGGACCCGCAGTTCGGCAAGGACGTCGCGTTCTACGCCTTCGACCTGCCCTGGTACCGCTTCCTGCTGAGCTTCGGCTTCGCCGCCGCGGTGCTCTGCCTGGTCGCCGCCGCGCTCACCCACTACCTCTACGGCGGGCTGCGGCTCACCAGCCCCGGCTCCCGCGCGACCGCCGCCGCCACCGGCCATCTGTCGGTGCTGCTGGGCATCTTCGTCTCGCTCAAGGCCGTCGCGTACTGGCTCGACCGCTACGGCCTGGCCGTGAAGTCGAGCGGGCTGCGGTCCGCCGACGGCTGGACGGGCCTGCGGTACGTCGACGCCAACGCCTACCTCCCGGCGAAAACCATCCTGTTCTTCATCGCGGCGATCTGCGCGGTGCTGTTCTTCGCCACCCTGTGGCGCCGCACCTGGCAGCTGCCGGTCATCGGCTTCGGTCTGATGGTCCTCTCGGCGGTGCTGATCGGCGGGCTGTACCCGGCGATCGTGCAGAAGTTCCAGGTCCAGCCGAACGAGCAGGCCAAGGAAGCGCCGTACATCAAGCAGAACATCAAGGCGACGCGGGACGCGTACGACATCCAGGACTCGAAGGTCACCGGCTACAAGGGCGACTACCAGCCCGGCAGCAAGGCCGAGAGCCAAAAGCTCCGGGACAACGCCGACACCACCGCCAGCATGCGGCTGCTCGACCCGAACGTCGTCTCCCCGGCGTTCCAGCAACAGCAGCAGGTGCGCGGCTACTACCAGTTCCCCTCGACCCTCGACGTCGACCGGTACAAGGACAAGGACGGCGTCGAGCAGGACACCGTCATCGGTCTGCGTGAGCTGAACATCGCCGGCATCCCCGAGCGCAACTGGATCAACGACCACTTCAAGTACACCCACGGCTACGGCGCCGTGGCGGCGAAGGGCACCGAGACCGCGGAGGGCGGCGGCCCGAAGTACACCGAGTCCGACCTGCCGTCCAAGGGCAAGCTGCCCACGTACGAGCAGCGGATCTACTACGGCGAGAAGACCACGCAGTACTCCATCGTCGGCGGTCCGCAGAAGGAGTTGGACTACTCCGACGACAGCGGCGAGAAGAGCTACACCTACCAGGGCAAGAGCGGTGTCAGCCTCGCCAACCCGGTGAACCGCGCCGCCTACGCGGTGGCGTTCGGTGAGCCGCAGATCCTCTACTCCGGGGCAATCGGCGACGGTTCGAAGATCCTCTACAACCGCACGCCCAAGGAGCGCGTCGAGGCGGTCGCGCCGTGGCTGACCATCGACGGCGACGCCTACCCGGCGGTGATCAACGGCCGCGTCCAGTGGATCGTCGACGCGTACACCACGAGCAACGGCTACCCGTACGCCTCGCGGACCACGCTCGGCGACACCACCGCCGATTCGCTCACCAACGGACAGCGGGCGGTGATGGCCCAGCAGAATCAGGTCAACTACATCCGCAACTCCGTGAAGGCGACGGTCGACGCCTACGACGGCTCCGTCAAGCTCTACCAGTGGGACAAGGCCGACCCGGTCCTCAAGACCTGGATGAAGTCCTTCCCCGGGACGGTCGAGCCGCGCGGCAAGATCAGCCCGCAGCTGATGGAGCACCTGCGCTACCCGCAGGACCTCTTCAAGGTCCAGCGGCAGCTGCTGACGACGTACCACGTCACGGACCCGGGCACCTTCTACACCGGCTCGGAGCGCTGGCAGATCCCCAACGATCCGACCAACAAGTCGGGCAACTCCGTGCCGCCGTACTACCTGAGCATGAAGATGCCGGACCAGAAGGATCAGACGTTCTCGCTGACGACGACGTTCACGCCCAACAAGAGGGACAACCTCGGCGCGTTCATGGCCGTCGACGCGAACGCCACCAGCGGCGACTACGGCAAGATCAGAATCCTGAAGCTGCCGTCGGAGACGCCGGTGCCGGGCCCGCAGCTGGTGCAGTCGAAGTTCAACTCCGATCCGCAGATCGCCAACGAACTGAACATCCTCAAGAAGTTCGGTGACTCGGAGATCGAGTACGGCAATCTGCTGACCGTGCCGCTGGACGGCGGTCTGCTCTACGTCGAGCCGGTCTATCTGCGCGGCGCCAACACCAACTACCCGCTCCTGAAGAAGGTGCTGGTGAGCTACGGCGACAACAAGCCCGTCCTGGAGAACTCCCTCAAGGACGCGCTGGATGTCGTCTTCGGCAAGAAGGCGCCGAGCAGCACCGCACCGGGCGAGGAACCGCCCGCCGGCGGGGAGACGACCCAGCCGCCGTCGGACCAGACGGTGCAGGAGGCGCTGACCGACGCGCAGAAGGCGTACGAGGCGGGCGAGAAGGCCCGGGTCGACGGCGACTGGAGCGCGTACGGCGACGCCCAGAAGAAGCTCAAGGAGGCGCTGGACCGCGCCGCGGCCGCCGAGAAGAAGGCGGGCGGGAAGAAGGGCGGCGGCTCCGGCGGCTGACCGCCGGGCCGTCTGCGGTGGCCGCCGGGCAGTCCGGCGGCCACCGGGCACCATGAGCCGGGGCGGGGCCTGCGCGGACCCCGCCCCGTGCCGTGGTAAGTTGAGGACACAACGACGCGGGGTGGAGCAGCTCGGTAGCTCGCTGGGCTCATAACCCAGAGGTCGCAGGTTCAAATCCTGTCCCCGCTACTGACGACGAGGGCCCGGATTCTTCGAGAATCCGGGCCTTCGTCATGAGCGCGCCCGCACCGGGTACCCGACCGGTCGGTCGCGTTCTTCCTGCGTACAGCCACGTCGAACAAGCGATGTGGGGAACCTGTGTGCTTGAGTTTGACAAGTCGTTGTGTCGGGAAGTCGACAAACCGCTGAAGTGACCTCGCCCGGTGCTGTATACCAGGTGTACGAGGGTTACGGGTGGTGCGACGATGGCTCTTATGGGGGACAAGGCAAGGTTGTTGGAGACGGACCGGTTTGTGCATGCGCCTGACGAAGGGCGCACATCCGAGTTGCCGATGGACGACATGGACGCCGCGGAGGCGTCCGAGGCGTCGGACGCCGTGACCGAGACCGGTCACCGCCGCGCCGCGGAGGCCGGCGACACCGCGGCCATGAGCGCACTGGGCGCGCTGCTGCTGCGCCGCGGGGATCTCGACGGCGCCGAGCCGTACCTGCGCTCCGCGACCGTCGCGGGCGACCGCGCGGCCGCGAACAATCTCGGCGTACTGCTGCACCAGCGGGGCTACGCGGACGAGGCGGCGGGCTGGTGGCGGATCGCCGCGGTCGCCGGGTCCGCCGCCGCCGCACACGCCCTCGGGCGCCATCAACGCGAGCGCGGTGACGAGCCCGCCGCTGAGTACTGGCTGCGCCAGTCCGCCGAGTCGGGCCACTGCCTGGGCGCGTACGCCCTCGCCGACCTGCTCGAACACCGCGGGGACAGCGGCGCCGAGCGGTGGTTTCGCACCGCCGCCGAGCGCGGGCACCGGGAGGCGGCCTACCGCCTCGCCCGGCTGATCGAGGAGGGGCGCGGCGCGGACCGCCGCACGGCGCCCGCCTACGGCGAGCTGAGCCGGGAGGCCGAGGCCGAGCAGTGGTACCGCCAGGCCGCCGCGCGCGGACACCGGCGCGCGGCGCTCCAGCTCGGCACGTTGCTGGAGGAGCGCGGCGACGTCCAGGAGGCGGGGCGCTGGTATCTCTCCGCCGCCAGGGACGGCGAGCCGAAGGCCGCCTGCGCGCTGGCCTTCCTGCTGCGCGACGCCGGGGACACCGAGAGCGCCGCCGAGTGGTGGCGCCGCGCTGCCCAGGAGGGCGACGGCAACGCCGCCAACGCACTGGGCGCGCTCCACGCCGACCGCGGGGAGCTGCAGACCGCGGAGCGCTGGTACCGCGCGGCGCTCGACGCGGGCGACATCAACGGCGCCTACAACCTCGGCCTGCTCTGCGCCGAGCAGGGCCGGGCCGGGCGCGGTGAGCAGTGGTACCGCCGCGCCGCGTACGCCGGGCACCGCGAGGCCGCCAACGCGCTGGCCATCCTGCTGCTCCAGCGCGGCGACGCGGCCGGCGCCGAGCCGTGGTTCTCCAAGGCGGCCGAGGCCGGCAGCGTGGACGCGGCGTTCAACCTCGGCATCCTGTTCGCCGGGCGGGGCAGCGAGCGCGCCGCCCGGATCTGGTACGAGCGGGCGGCCGCGGCCGGGCACACCGAGGCGGCGCTCCAGGTCGCCATCGCCCAGCAGCGCGACGGCGCGGACGAGGCCGCCGAACACCATCTGCGCTGTGCGGCGGAGGGCGGCAGCGCGGAGGCGGCGTTCCGCCTCGCCGATCTGCTGGACCGCCGGTCCGCGGAGGTGGCGAAGTCCGACGACCCCTGGCCCACGGGCCAGGCGCGGAAGCCGGACGCCGAGTCCCTGAGCTGGTACGAGAAGGCGGCCGCCCAGGGGCACCGCCACGCCCAGGTGAGGGTCGGCATGTTCGCGGCGGCCCGGGGTGAGACGGCCGAGGCGGCCCGCTGGTACCGCGCGGCCGCCGAGGCCGGGAGCCGTAACGGCGCCTTCAACCTCGGCCTGCTCCTGGCCCGCGAGGGCAGCCTGCCCGAGGCCGCCCTGTGGTGGCAGCGGGCGGCTCGCGATGGCCACGGCCGGGCCGCGCTCCGGCTGGCGCTGCTGGCCGCGCGGCGCGGGGCGCTGACCGAGGCCGGTTCGTGGTGTGCCCGCGCCGTGGAGCTGGGGCCGCCGGAGGTCGCCGAGCGGGCGGCCCGGCTGCAGGAGGCGCTCCAGGAGGAGCTGAGCGCCTGACGGCGTTGCCTCGGGGGCGGTCCGCCGCCGCTCCCGGGGAACGGATTTGCGCTGGTCGTCGGCGTGGGTCTACAGTGAACACCACAACGACGCGGGGTGGAGCAGCTCGGTAGCTCGCTGGGCTCATAACCCAGAGGTCGCAGGTTCAAATCCTGTCCCCGCTACTCAAGACGAAGGCCCGGATTCTTTCGAGGATCCGGGCCTTCGTCGTATGCGCGACCGCTTTCGCGCGAGGGATGCGGGCATGGCAACGGGCCCGCACCCGGTGGGTGCGAGCCGATCAAGACGGCGGGGCGGCCCGGACGGGGGCGTGGCCCGCGGATTCAGGACGTGGCGGCGCAGGTGGGGCACAGGCCCCGGTAGGTGACCGACACCTCGGAGACCTGGAAGCCGTACCGCTCGGGCTCGGGGAGGGCGGAGAGCGGGTCGCCGTGGAGGTGGACGTCCCGGATGGTGCCGCAGCGCGAGCACACCAGGTGCTGGTGGTCGTGGTGGGCGTTGGGGTCGTAGCGCTTGGCGCGGCCGTCCGTGCTGACCTCCAGCACCTCACCGAGCGAGACCAGCTCGCCGAGGGTGTTGTAGACGGTGGCGCGGGAGATCTCGGGGAGTCGTTCGGTCGCGCGGGCGTGCACCTCGTCGGCGGTGTAGTGGACGTGGTCGCCGTCGAGCACCTCGGCGACCACGCGCCGCTGTGCGGTCAGTCGCCAGCCGCGGTCCCGAAGCCGTTCCAGCAGGTCACTCATGCCATTCACCTATCAGTCAGATACGCCCAGGGTAACAGTGCACCGTCCATCACCGGATCGGGTACGACTTTCGGACCCTTCTTGACTTAGACAATGTCCAATGTAGGATCGGCAGCGGCGCAAGCCAAGGGCAGGTAGCAGACTTCAGGAGGCGCACGTGTCGGTAGAGAGCACCACGGGACCGCTGACGACGGAGTCCGGAGCTCCGGTTGCGGACAACCAGAACAGCGAGACGGCCGGCCTGGGCGGACCCGGACTGATCCAGGACCAGCTCCTGATCGAGAAGCTCGCCCACTTCAACCGCGAGCGGATTCCGGAGCGCATCGTCCACGCCCGGGGCGCCGGAGCGTACGGCACCTTCACCGTCACCGCGGATGTCACCAAGTACACCCGGGCGAAGTTCCTCTCCGAGGTCGGCAAGCAGACCGAGATGTTCGCCCGCTTCTCGACCGTCGCGGGCAACCTCGGCGCGGCCGACGCGGTGCGTGACCCGCGCGGCTTCGCGCTGAAGTTCTACACCGAGGAGGGCAACTACGACCTCGTCGGCAACAACACCCCGATCTTCTTCATCAAGGACGCCATCAAGTTCCCCGACTTCATCCACACCCAGAAGCGCGACCCGTACACCGGCTCGCAGGAGGCGGACAACGTCTGGGACTTCTGGGGGCTGTCGCCCGAGGCGACGCACCAGGTGACCTGGCTCTTCGGCGACCGCGGCATCCCCGCGTCCTACCGCCACATGGACGGCTTCAGCTCGCACACCTTCCAGTGGAGCAACGAGGCGGGCGAGGTCTTCTGGGTCAAGTACCACTTCAAGACCGACCAGGGGATCAAGAACCTCACCAGCGAGGAGGCCGCCAAGGTCGCCGGTGAGGACCCGGACAGCCACCAGCGTGACCTGCGCGAGTCCATCGAGCGCGGCGACTTCCCGAGCTGGACGGTCGGCGTGCAGATCATGCCCGCCGCCGAGGCCGCGAACTACCGCTTCAACCCGTTCGACCTCACCAAGGTGTGGCCGCACGAGGACTACCCGGTCATCAACTTCGGCAAGATGGAGCTGAACCGCAACCCGCAGAACATCTTCGCCGAGGTCGAGCAGTCGGTCTTCTCCCCGCACCACTTCGTGCCGGGCATCGGCCCCTCGCCCGACAAGATGCTCCAGGGCCGCCTCTTCTCGTACGGCGACGCGCACCGCTACCGCGTCGGCATCAACGCCGACCACCTGCCGGTCAACCGCCCGCACGCCACCGAGGCGCGTACCCACGGCCGGGACGGCGTGATGTACGACGGCCGGCACGCGGGGGCGAAGAACTACGAGCCGAACAGCTTCGGCGGTCCCGTCCAGACCGGCCGGCCGCTGTGGGAGCCCTTCCAGCTCTCCGGTGGCGTCACCGGCGAGAGCGCGGCGCCCTCGCACGCCGAGGACGACGACTTCGTACAGGCGGGCAACCTCTACCGCCTGATGTCGGAGGACGAGAAGGAGCGCCTGATCAGCAACCTCGCGGGCTTCATCGCCAAGGTCTCCCGCGACGACATCGCCCAGCGCGCGATCGAGAACTTCCGCAAGGCGGACGCGGACTACGGCAAGCGGCTCGACGCCGCGGTCCAGGCCCTGCGCGGCTGACCGGCACCTCGCGCACCGGGCCGTCCCCCTTGGGGGCGGTCCGGCCGCGGGCGGCCACCCGCTTGCCGTACCAGCCGAAGAGGCCGGATGCCATGGGGCTCCGGCCTCTTCGTGCGGTCTCCCGCGGATGCGGCGTCAGCTGCGGGCGTCGCCCACGTACGCCAGCAGATCGTCGTGGAGCAGGCCGTTGGAGGCCGCGGCGTTGCCGCTGTGCGGGCCCGGCCTGCCGTCCAGCCCGGTGAAGCGGCCGCCGGCTTCCTGTACCACGACGGCGCACGCCGCCATGTCCCACAGCGACAGCTCCGGCTCCGCGCAGATGTCCACGGCGCCCTCGGCGACCATCATGTACGGCCAGAAGTCGCCGTACGCGCGCGTGCGCCAGCAGTCGCGGCTCAGGGCGAGGAAGCCCGGGAGCTTGTCGCGCTCCTCCCAGCCGGTCAGCGAGGAGTACGCGAACGAGGCGTCCCGGATGCTGCCGACCTCGGAGACGCGCAGCCGGCTGGCGGAGGTCAGGCTGCGGCCGGTGAAGGCGCCCAGACCCTCGGCCGCCCACCAGCGACGGCCCAGCGCCGGGGCGGAGACGATGCCGACGACCGGGCGGTCGCGGCCCTCGCTCCGCTCCATCAGCGCGATCAGCGTGGCCCAGACCGGGACGCCGCGCACGTAGTTCTTGGTGCCGTCGATCGGGTCGATGATCCAGCGGCGCGGGCCGGTGCCCTCGGTGGAGCCGAACTCCTCGCCGAGGACGGAATCGCGCGGCCGGGCCCGCTGGAGATGACCGCGGATCAACTCCTCGGCGGCCTTGTCCGCCTCGCTGACCGGGGTCATGTCCGGTTTGGTCTCCACCTTGAGGTCGAGCGCCTTGAACCGCTCCATGGTGGCGGCGTCCGCGGCATCCGCGAGGACGTGTCCGAGACGGAGATCATCGTGATAGTCGGGCATGTACGAACAGTATCTACTGGTATGCACGGACAGCCACATGATCGGGCCCCGCCGGGCGGATACGCCCCGGACGGCCGCACGCGGCGCCCCTTGACAGTCCCCGACGGCGCCTCAATTCTGTGCGCACACCGGTCATATGGGACCGGGCAGGCGGGAGGCGACGATGCCGACAGTGCGGGAAGCCCTGCTCGACGCGGCCTACGCGGCGCTCGCGGACCGGCCCTGGACGGCGGTCCGGATGGTCGATGTGGCGGCCGCCGCCCGGGTCTCCCGGCAGACCCTCTACAACGAGTTCGGCAGCAAGTCCGGGCTGGCCCGCGCGCTGGTGCGCCGGGAGATGGAGGCGTATCTGGCCGGTGTCGAGCGGGCCCTGACGGAGACTTCGGGGGAGCGCGGCGGCCCGCCCGTACGGTCCGGAGCGCCGGCCGGCCGGACCGTCGGCCCGCCCGCTCCGGCCGGTGACGCGGCGGCCCGGGTCGCCGCTGCCGCCGCCTGGACGCTGCGCGTGGCGCGCACCAATCCGCTGGTCAGGGCCGCGTTGACCGGCTGCTGGGGCGACCGGTTGCCGCCCCGGTGCGCGGCCGGACCGCCGCCGGTGCGGCCCCGCGGCGCCCGGCGGGCCGTCCCGGCGCAGCGGCAGGGCGCGGGGGAGGGGACGCCGCCCGGGCCCACCGATCTCGTCGGCCGGTTCCGGGAGCGTGCGGTGGCCGCGCTGGCGCCGCACTGGCCGGACGAGGAGCTGCCCGCGCTGGACACCGCGTGCGAGGCGGCCGCCCGGCTCACCCTCTCCTGTGTCGTCGCGCCCGCCCGGCCGGAGCCGCCCGGTGGCGGTGCCCGTACGGCCGATGCGGGGCGGGACGCGGAGAGCGAGGCGGTGGCGCGGCTGGTGCGCGGGGCGTTCGCCCGGGCGCCGGGGCGGACCGGGCGCGCGGAGTCGGGCGGCTGACCTGCGCGGACGGCCGGGGCGCGGCCCAGGGGCGGCGCGCCGTGGGTCAGTGCGCCGAGCCCGACAGCTGCAGGCCGATGACGCCGGCGATGACGAGGCAGATGGAGACGATCTTGAGCGTGGAGGTCAGGTCGCCGAGGAAGACCATGCCGTAGACGGCGGTGCCGGCGGCGCCGATGCCCGTCCACACCGCGTACGCCGGGCCGACGTCCAGCTTCCGCAGCGACAGCGTCAGCAGGCCGAAGCTGCCGAGCGCGAACGCGGCGAACGCGATGGTCGGCCAGAGGCGGGTGAAGCCGTGCGACAGCTTGAGACAGACCGCGAACCCGGTCTCCAGGAGCCCCGCCACCACGACGAGCAGCCATGCCATGTCCCATGCCTCCGTCTGTCGGTGACCGCTACGTCCGTCTCGGTGTGATTATGCAGTTACCCCGGACGGTGGGCAGGGGATTGCGCCGCTCAGTCGCCCTCGCGTCGCTCGCGGGTCGCCAGCAGCCGGCGCAGCGAGTAGAGCCGCGCCGGATCGGCGTGCCCCTCGGCGACCCAGTCGTCCAGCGCGCAGTCCGGCTCGTCGTGGCTGCACGCCCGCGGGCAGCCGTCGGTGCCCGGCACCAGATCGGGGAAGGCCAGCACCACCCGCGAGGGATCGACGTGGTGCAGCCCGAACGAGCGGACGCCCGGTGTGTCGATCACCCAGCCGTCGTCGCCGGGCAGCGGCAGCGCCAGCGCCGAGGTGGTGGTGTGGCGGCCGCGGCCGGTGTGCGCGTTGACATGGCCGGTGGCCCGGCGGCGGTCCGGCACCAGGGCGTTGACCAGCGTGGTCTTGCCGACGCCGGAGTGGCCGACGAAGGCGGTCATCCGGCCGGCCAGCCGCTCGCGGACCCGGTCGGCGGCGGAACCGTCGGCCAGCTCGTCGCGGTTGGTGACGAGATAGGGGACGCCGAGCGCGCCGTACGACGCGAGCAGGGTGTCGGCCGGGGCGAGATCGGACTTGGTGAGCACCAGCAGCGGATCGAGCCCCGCGTCGTACGCCGCCACCAGACAGCGGTCGATCAGCCGGGGGCGCGGCTCCGGGTCGGCGAGGGCGGTGACGATGGCGAGCTGATCGGCGTTGGCGACGACGACGCGCTCGTAGGGATCGTCGTCGTCGGCCGTCCGGCGCAGCGTGGAGGTGCGCGGCTCGACGCGCACGATGCGGGCCAGGGTGTCCTTGGCGCCGCTGAGGTCGCCGACCACCGCGACCCGGTCGCCGACGACGGCGCTCTTGCGGCCCAGCTCACGGGCCTTCATCGCGGTGACCGTGCGGTCGTCGATGAGGACCGTCAGCCGCCCCCGGTCGACGGTCAGGACCAGGCCCTCGCTGGCGTCCTCGTGCTTGGGGCGGATGTTGGTACGCGGGCGGTTGCCCTTGCGGTTGGGACGGACCCGGACGTCGTCCTCATCGGGATTCTTGCCGTAGCGGCGCATGACGCGGAACCCTCAGCCTCTCCGGGCGGCCGGTGCGGCCGGGTCGAGCATGGCGTGCCACAGGGCGGGGAAGTCCGGGAGGGTCTTCGCGGTCGTCGCGACGTTCTCCACCTCCACCCCCTCGACGACGAGGCCGATGAGCGCCGCGGCGGTCGCCAGCCGGTGGTCCTCGTAGGTGTGGAAGACGCCGCCGTGCAGCGGGCGCGGGCGGATGTGCAGGCCGTCGGCGGTCTCGGTGACATCGCCGCCGAGGTTGTTCAGCTCCTTGGTGAGCGCGGCGAGGCGGTCCGTCTCGTGGAGCCGCAGATGGGCGACGCCGCGGAGCGTGGACGGGGAGTCGGCGAGGGCCGCGACGGCGGCGATGCCGGGGGTCAGCTCGCCGACCTCGCCGAGATCGACGTCGATGCCGTGGATCGCGCCGCCGCCGGTGAACGTCAGCCCCGCCTCGGTCAGCTCGCAGGAGCCGCCCATCGCCGTGAAGATCTCGCGCAGCGCGTCACCGGGCTGCGTGGTGTGCGCCGGCCAGTCCGGAACGGTGACGCGACCGCCGGTGACCAGCGCCGCCGCCAGGAACGGCTGGGCGTTGGAGAGATCCGGCTCGACGACCAGATCCCGGCCGAGCAGGGCGCCCGGGGTGACCCGCCAGACGTTCGGCTCGCCGCCCGCCTCCGGGGTGTCGACCTGGGCGCCGGCGGCGCGCAGCATGTCGACCGTCATCCGGATGTGCGGCATGGACGGCAGCGCGGTGCCGGTGTGCCGCACCTCCACGCCCTGGTTGAAGCGGGGCGCGGAGAGCAGCAGCGCGCTGACGAACTGGGACGAGGAGGAGGCGTCGACGGCGACCGGGCCGCCGTCGAGGGAGCCGGTGCCGTGCACCGTCATGGGGAGCGAGCCGCGGCCGTCGTCCTCGATCCGGGCGCCGAGGGCGCGCAGCGCCTCGATGACCCCGCCCAGCGGACGCTCGTACGAGCGCGGGTCGCCGTCGAAGCGGACCGGGCCGTCGGCGAGCGCGGCGAGCGGCGGCAGGAAGCGCATGACCGTGCCGGCGTTGCCGACGTCGACGGTGGCCGGGCCGCGCAGACCGGCCGGGATGATCCGCCACGCCTCGCCGCCGCCGGGCTCGGCGGAGCTGGAGGAGGCGGTCTCCTCGATGCCGACGCCCAGGGTGCGCAGCGCCTCGGCCATCAGGAGGGTGTCGCGGGAGCGGAGCGGGCGGCGCAGCCAGCCCGGCTCGGCGGCGAGGGCGGCGAGCACCAGACCGCGGTTGGTGACCGATTTCGAGCCGGGCACGGTGACGGTCGCATCGACCGCCCCCGAGGCGACGGGGGCGGGCCAGAGTGCGGGGAGTGCGGTGCTCTCGGTCATGCCCTCACTTTAATCGCTGGGCAAGGGTGCCCATCCTGATCAAAAACGGTGCGACTGCGACGTACCTGCGTCGCACACCGCGCTGATCAGGCAACCGTCCCGGCGCACCGCCGCCCGCGGCGTCCGCGATGCGCACGATCGGGGGATGCGCGCCCGGGGAGGGCCGGTTTCGCGGCGGCTTGAGCCGGAGCGGCGGGGTGCGGCGGCCCGCCGGACCGCCGCGGGGCGCGGGTCACAGGCCGAGCAGCCAGCGGCCGCCGCCGAACAGCGAGCAGAGCGTCACCACGTGGAACAGGCCGATCCAGACGAACGCCGGGGCGTGCGTCAGCCGGGCCAGCTGATCGGGGTCGGAGTCCGGCGCACCGCTCGGCGACCCCGGTCGCAGTGCGGGGCCGCGGCGGCGCTTGCGCTGCAGCTCGAACACCGGCCGGACGCCGCCGAGCAGCAGGAACCACACGGCCGCGTACGCGAAGGCCGCCTGGACGTCGGCGGGCGTCAGCCAGGAGACGAGGAGGAAGGCGGCGCCCGTCAGGACGACCGTGAGGACCCCGTAGGCGTTGCGGATCATCACCAGCATGACCAGGAGCAGCAGCGTCGCGCCCCACAGGAGCGCCGTGATGTGGCCGGCGGCCAGCAGCGCGGCGCCGGCGAGGCCCAGCAGGGACGGGGCGATGTACCCGGCCGCCGCGGTCAGGATCATGCCGAGACCGGTCGGTTTGCCGCGCGAGACGGTCAGACCCGAGGTGTCGGAGTGCAGCCGTATGCCCTCCAGGCGGCGGCCGGTGAGCAGCGCCAGCAGGCCGTGGCCGCCCTCGTGGGCGATGGTCACCGCGTTCCGGGTCAGCCGCCAGGCCGGGCGCGGCAGCACGGCCGCCAGCGCCAGCACCCCCGCCGCGACCACCAGCCAGACCGGCGGGTCGGGCTGGGCCCCGAAGACGCGGCTGCCTATGTCGGTGAGGCGATCGGTGTCCATGGCGTCCCTGTCGTCCCTTCGTATGGCCTGGCAGTGTGGCACGGCTGCCCGACGGTACGCGGCGGGTCGCGCGCCCGGGGCGCGGAGGGGGAGCGGGGGCGCGTCCGGGCGGGCGCGCGCCGGGCCGGCGGCCGGGGCGCCCGGTGTCCGCCGCGGCGGCCTACCCTGGTGGGTCAGCAGGTCAAAGGGGTGGATTGCCGTGTGTGGCAGGTATGCAGCGAGTCGTGGGCCCGAGGAGCTGACGGCGACCTTCGGGATCGGGCACCTGGTGCCCGAGGAGACGCTCGCCCCGGACTACAACATCGCCCCGACCGTCCCCGTACAGGCGGTCCTGGAGCGTCCCCTCAAGGGCGCCGCGGCGCGGGCGTTCCCCCCGGGGGCGCCGGTGCGGCAGCTGCGGACGCTGACCTGGGGGCTGGTGCCGTCGTGGTCGAACTCGCCGGACGGCGCCGCACGGATGATCAACGCGCGGGCCGAGACGGTCCACGAGAAGCCCTCGTTCCGCCAGGCGTTCGCCGCCCGCCGCTGCCTGCTCCCCGGGGACGGCTATTACGAGTGGGTGACCGCCCCCGAGGAACGGGAGCTGGAGGAGCGCGGGGTGAAGAAGCGCCCCCGTAAGCAGCCGTACTTCGTGACGCCCGCCGACGGTTCGGTGATGGCGATGGCCGGGCTGTACGAGTTCTGGCGCGATGCCACGCTCCCCGCCGACCACCCGCGGGCCTGGTGGGTGACGTGCGCGGTCATCACCACGGCGGCCGAGACCACGCCGCTGGCCGGGGCGGACGGCGGCGAGGGGCCGCAGTCGCTGGCCGACATCCACCCCCGGATGCCGCTGGTGATGACGCCCGACCGCTGGGACGCCTGGCTCGACCCGTCCCCCGCCGACCCCGAGGGGCTGCTCGCCCTGCTCGCCCCGCCCCCGGCCGGGCTGATGCGCGCGTACCCGGTGCCGACGGCCGTCAGCAACGTCCGCAACAACGGCCCCGAGCTGCTCACCGAACTCGACGGGCCCGAGGTGGGCACCCTGTTCTGAGGGGCGCGCCCCAGGGGCCGCCGGTCCGCCGCTCCGAGGAGGACACCCTTCGGAAGGCGGGTGCCCGCCGCTCCCGGTGGCGGGCCCGTGCGGCCGGGGCGTCCGCGGGGCGGCAGGATGGGCGTATGACTTCCGGTGTGCACGAGAGCGAGACGGTCGCCACGCCCGCGGGCGAGGCGCGGATCACCTGGTTCCGGGCGCCCGTGCCGGCCCGGGCGGTGCTGGCGGTCGGCCACGGCGCCGGGGGCGGTATCGAGGCGCGTGACCTGCGGGCGCTGGCCGCCGCGCTGCCGGGCCGCGGCTACACCGTCGCGCTCGTGGAGCAGCCGTGGCGGGTCGCCGGGAAGAAGGTGGCGCCGGCCCCCAAGACCCTCGACGCCGGGTGGACGGCGCTGTGGCCGGCCCTGGAGAAGCCCGGGCTGCCGGTCGTCGCGGGCGGCCGCAGCGCGGGGGCGCGGGTCGCCTGCCGCACCGCGCGCGAACTGGGCGCGCACGCCGTCCTCGCCCTCAGCTTCCCGCTGCACCCGCCGGGCCGCCCGGAGAAGTCCCGCGCCGACGAGCTGACCGCAGCCGGGGTGCCGACCCTCGTCGTCCAGGGCGGCCGGGACCCCTTCGGGCGCCCCGAGGAGTTCCCGCCCGGTACGGAGCTGCGGGAGCTGGCCCACGGGGACCACGGGTTCGCCGTCCCCAAGCGGGCCGGGGTCAGCGAGGAGGCCTCGATGGCGACGCTGGCGGACGCGGTGGCGGAGTGGCTCGACCAGCTCTTCGGCTGACCTGCGGCGCACGGGCCCGCGGCCCCGCCGGCCGGTGGCCCGCGGGCCCGGCCCACCGGCCTTCGCCCCCGGCGCGCCGTCTCACTCCGTCCGCCCCCGGGGCCGGGCGCGGACGTGCATCCGCTCGCCCTGCCGGCCGAAGAGGCTGAGCAGCTCGACCGGCTTGTCGTCCACGGGCCCGAACCAATGGGGCAGCCGGGTGTCGAACTCGGCCGCCTCGCCCGCCTTCAGCTCCACATCGCGGTCGGCCAGCAGCAGCCGCAGCCGTCCCGACAGGACGTACAGCCACTCGTACCCCTCGTGCGTGCGCTGCTCGGGCGGGCCCGGGACCGGGTCGACGACGAGCTTGAACGCCTGGAGGCCGCCCGGCTGCCGGGTCAGCGGCACGAACGTCATGTGCGCCCGGCGCTGCGGCACCGCCCGTACCCGGGGATCGCCCACCTCCGGGGCGCCGACCAGTTCGTCCAGCGGGACCTGGTGGGCACGGGCCAGCGGGAGCAGCAGCTCCAGGGTGGCGCGGCGGCGGCCGGACTCCAGGCGGGAGAGGGTGCTGACCGAGATGCCGGTCACCTCCGACAGCGCGGACAGGGTCACCGAGCGCTCCTGGCGCAGCCGCCGCAGCCGCGGTCCGACCTCGCCGAGCACCCGTTCGTACGTGTCATCCGTCATACCTCTATTGCCGAAGCGGCAACGCGGTTTGTCAAACTCGGTGTTCCGTGAGGCGCCGCGAAAAGGTGCGTCGGGCCGGGAATGCGCCGCGGGGCACGGCTGTTGAGGGTGGCGTAGGACGTCCGTACACCGCTTGCGCAGCACGAGGAAATGGGAGCCCGTCGCATGGGAATCGCCTGCCCCGCTCGTCCCGCCGCCGACCTGCGATGGCCCCAGACGCAGGTACCGCCGGCCGCTCCGGCTGGAGCGGCGGCGGTCCGGGATCGTCGTCTATTCTCCGAATCGAGTGGATCCGCATCCGGGTCCGTCACGGTGTTGGAGGAGGTGGGTCCGGTCACCGGTACCGACGCAGGGACCGACGGCGCGGCACAGGAGCACACCGCGGACCGGAAGGAGAGCGACGCCGAGCGCAACGCCCGCTTCGAGCGCGACGCCCTCACCTTCCTGGACCAGATGTACTCCGCCGCGCTGCGCATGACGCGCAATCCGGCCGACGCGGAGGACCTGGTGCAGGAGACGTACGCCAAGGCGTACGCGTCCTTCCATCAGTTCCGGGAGGGCACCAACCTCAAGGCGTGGCTGTACCGCATCCTGACCAACACCTTCATCAACTCCTACCGCAAGAAGCAGCGTGAGCCGCAGCGCAGCGCGGCGGAGGAGATCGAGGACTGGCAGCTGGCGCGCGCCGAGTCGCACATGTCCACCGGACTGCGCTCCGCCGAGTCGCAGGCGCTCGACCACCTCCCCGACTCCGACGTGAAGGCCGCACTCCAGGCCATTCCGGAGGAATTCCGCATCGCGGTCTATCTCGCGGACGTCGAGGGCTTTGCGTACAAGGAGATCGCGGACATCATGGGGACACCCATCGGCACGGTGATGTCCCGTCTGCACCGCGGCCGGCGCCAACTGCGCGGCATGCTGGAGGACTACGCCCGCGAGCGCGGGCTGGTCCCGGCCGGGGCAGGGGCTGCCGCGCAGGCACCGCAGCCGCACGACCGGAAAGGCTCGGGATCATGAGCTGCGGAGATCCGCACGACAAGGAATGCTCCGAGGTGCTCGACCACCTCTACGAGTATCTCGACCGTGAGATGCCGGAGGGGGAGTGCGAGAAGTTCCAGGTGCACATCGACGAGTGCTCGCCGTGCCTGGAGAAGTACGGCCTCGAACAGGCCGTCAAGAAGCTCGTCAAGCGCTGCTGCGGCCATGACGACGTCCCGCGCGACCTGCGGTCCAAGGTCATGGGCCGCATCGACCTGATCCGGGCCGGCGAGACCGTCCCCGAGGTCAGCGTCCTCGACCAGGCCCGTCACGACGCGGCCCGCAGCGACGACTCCACCGGCGCCCGGGGCGCGGACGGCACCGCCGATGCCGCCGCGTCCCCCGCCGAAGCGGCGGACTCCGCCGATGCACGCACCGAGGCAGCGCGCGCCGAATAACGCCGCGTATCACCCGAAGGAATGAGTGGCGGGGTTTTTCTCCGCCCTTGGCCCGCAATGGGCCGACGCGTCCGCCTGGCCCCCTCTATCCTCGCCGCACCCCCCACACCGCGTACGACGCTGCGCGGAACCGGGCCGTGTATTCGGGGAGGAGGGCGCGATGCGGGCACTGCCGCCGGCCGCGCGCGGCTGCATCACGGGAGCCGTCCTGGCCGCGGTGGCCTGCGCCGCCCCGGCCGTCCGGCTCGGGCCCGGCGCCCCCTGGGCGGACGCCGCGGCCCTGGCCGCCCTCCACGCGGGCTGCGAGACGCTGCGCCACCGCCCGCTCCCGGGCCTGCGGATCCCGGCCGGCACCGCACCGTTCCTCACGGCGCTGCCCGTGCTGCTGGCCGGGGTGTTCCTGCTGCCGCCGCCGCTGGCCGCGCTGGCCGCCGTCCCGGGCGCGCTGCTCGCCCCGGCCGAGGAGCCGGCCCGCACCGCCCGCCGCCTCTGGCACGCCGCGGAACTGGCCCTGGCCTGCTGGGCCGCCGCCCTCCTCTTCGACGCCGCCGCCGGGCCCCGGGCCCTCGCGTCCCCGCACTCCCCCCGGGTGCTGCTGCCCGCCCTCGCCGCCGCGACCGTCCTCTGCGCCGTGCTCGCCGCCCTCGACGGCGCGGTACGGATCACCGCCGAGGGAGCGCGGCCGCGCACCGCCTGGCGCGGACTGCTGCGCGGCTCCCTGGGCCCGCATCTGGTGCACGGCCCGGCCGGACTGATGACGGCGGTGCTCTGGCGCGGCGCGTACGGCCCGTCGGCGGCGCTGCTGGTGCTGCCGGCGATGTACCTCTCGTGTTGGGCCTTCGCCCAGTACCACCGGGAGCGCGCCGCCCACCGGGCCACCGTCCGCGCGCTGGTGCAGGCCGTCGACCTCAAGGACCGCTACACCCGCGGCCACGGCGAACGCGTCGGCCGCGCCTCGGTGATGATCGCCCGGGAGCTGGGCCTGCCCGCGGACCGTACGGAAGTGCTGCGGATCGCCGGGATCCTGCACGACGTCGGCAAGCTCGGCGTCCCCACCCGGCTACTCCGCAAGGAGGGCCCGCTCACCGATCAGGAACGCGCCCTGATCGAACTCCACCCCGAGTACGGCCACGAGATCGTCCGCGGCATCGGCTTCCTCGGGGAGGCGCGGGACGCGATCCTCCACCACCACGAGCGGCTCGACGGCCGCGGCTACCCCTACGGCCTCAAGGGCGCGCAGATCCCCGAGTGCGCCCGGGTGGTGGCCGTCGCCGACGCCTTCGACGCGATGACCTCCACCCGCTCCTACCGCCGCGCCCGACCCGTCCCGGCCGCAGTCGCCGAGCTGCGCAAATGCGCCGGGAAGCAGTTCGACCCGCGGATGGTGCGGGCGCTGGCCGCAGCCCTGGAACGGCACGGCTGGCACCCGGACCCGGCCCTGCCGGCCGACCCCGCCCCCGATCTGCCGTGCGGCCCGCCCCCGCTGCCGCAGCTGCCCGCGCCCGGCGCACGCCGCGGCGGCGCCACACCGCACGGCCGGCACGCCGCCGGGCGCGGCGGCCGCGCCCGGCACCACTCCGCCCGGCCCGGTGACGCGTGAGCGGCCCGGCCGCGGGCCCCGGCACCCTGCCGTCCCCCGGGGCGGCGCACCCCGAGGACGCCCCGGGGCGAGCGGCCCGGCCCGCCCCGGGCGCCGCCCTCGCCGTGGCGATCCGTACGGCCGCGGCCGCGCTGGCCCTGTGGGCCCTCGTCCACACCCTGCGGGCCGGTGTCGCGCAGCCCGGCGTCGCGCTGGCCTTCGGGGCGCTGATCGCGGTGGGCGAACTGGTCCGGCAGCGGCCCGCCGGGGCGCCCGGGGAGAGCGCACGCGCGCCCCTGGCGGCGGCCGGCGCGCTGGCGTACGCGCTGCTCGGCGAGGTCGCCGGGGCGCCCGCCCCGCACGGCGCGGCGCAGACCGTCGTGGTGGTCGGCCTCGCCCGCCTGGTGGGGACGGTGCCGCGGGCGGGCCGCGGACCGGCCGGCGACCGCCTGGCGCGGAACCTGCTGACCTGCGGCTGCGTCGCGATCTGCGTCCAGCCCCTGTACGCCGCCGGGGCCGGCCGGGGCCAGGTGCCGCTCCTGGTGCTGCTCGCGCTGCCGGCGCTCACCACGCTGGGCGACGCGCTCCTCACCGCCGCGTCCGCCCGGGCCCGCACCGGCCGCCCGTACGGGGCGCTGCTGCGCCGGGAGCTGCGGGCCTCCGGCGGGATCGGCGCGGCGGTCGGTGCCACCGGCGTGGCCATCGCGCCGGCCACGGCGGTCGCCGGGCTGTGGGCGCTGCCGGTGTTCGCGCTGCCGCTGCTGCTGACCCAGTGCGCGCTGCGCCGGTTCGCCGCCGCCCGGGCCACCCGCCGCCAGACCGTCGCCTCCCTGGCCCGCGCCACCGAGATCGCCGGGTACACCCCGCCCGGCCACGTCCGCCGGGTCGCCGTCCTCAGCCGCGCGGTCGGCGGGGAGCTGGGGCTGCGCGAGCCGGAGCTGGACCTCCTGGAGCACGCCGCGCTGATGCACGACATCGGGCAGCTGTCGCTCGTCGACCCGGTGCCGTCGGGGGCGACCGCGCCGCTGCCGCCCGCCGAGCAGCGCCGCATCGCCCTGCTCGGCGGCGCCGTCGTCCGGCAGACCGGCGTCCCCGCCGAGGTCGCCGTGATCGTCGAGCGGCAGGCCGATCCGTACCGTGAGCAGCCGGTGACCGCGCGCATCGTGCGGACCGTCAACGCGTACGACGACTGGGCGGGCCAGGCGGCCGGGGCCGGCGGGGCGCGGGCGCTGGAGCGGCTGCGGTCGGCGGGCGGGCCGGACTTCGAGCCGGGCGTCGTGGAGGCGCTCGCGCGGGTCCTGGCCCGCGGCGGCAGCACCGGGTGAGGCCGGTGGTGCCGCAGCCTTCCCCAGAGTTCCGCCCCTGGTGAACGCAGGGGGGAACCCATGGGTAATGAGCGCCTGCCGAGATGGGCATGGTTGGATGCGAAGGAAGCCCCGCCAAGGGGATTCAGGGGGAGCACGCAGGGCAAGGGAGCCGCAGGGGCCCCGGCGAAGACGCTGAGGCCGACGGCGTTCTGTGGCAGGTTGCCAGTGGGCGCCCGGGTGGCCCCGGGCGCCGCTCGGGACACCACCTCCAGCGGCATCGAGCAACCAGCAGGCGGGAATCGTGAAGATCTTCGGCAAGGTACGGCACCGGCCCTCCGCCTCGTGGCGGCAGGCGACCGACCGGGCTTTCACGCTGATCGGCGACGGCCGTTACGACGACGCGGGCGCGCTGCTGACGCGCGCCGCCGACATGGAGCCCTGGCTCTCGGAGTCCTGGTTCAACCTCGCCCTGCTGCACAAATTCCGGCACGACTGGGAGCAGGCCAGGGCCGCGGGGCTGCGCGCGGTGGCCCTGCTGGACCGCTCCCCGGGCGCGCCCGACTGGTGGAACGTCGGCATCGCCGCCACCGCCCTCCAGGACTGGCCGCTGGCCCGCCGCGCCTGGCAGGCGTACGGCCTGAAGGTCCCCGGCAGCGGTGTCACCCAGAGCGAGCCGTCCCAGATGGCGCTGGGCAGCGCCGCCGTGCGGCTGTCGCCCGAGGGCGAGGCGGAGGTCGTCTGGGGCCGCCGCCTCGACCCGGCCCGCATCGAGGTGCTGTCCATCCCGCTGCCGTCCTCCGGCCGCCGCTGGGGCGAGGTGGTGCTGCACGACGGCGTCCCGCACGGCGAGCGCACCACCGCCGCGGGCCCTTCGTACCCGGTCTTCGACGAGATCGAGCTGTGGGCGCCGTCGCCCGTCCCCACCTGGGTCGTCCTGCTGGAGGCCGCCACCGAGGCGGACCGGGACGCGCTGGAGCGGCTGGCGGCGGACGCCGGGTTCGCCGCCGAGGACTGGTCGTCGTCGGTGCGGCTGCTGTGCCGTACGTGTTCGGAGTCGAGCATGCCCAGCGACGAGGGCGACGGCGAGCACCTCGATCCGCACGACCACAGCGAGCCCGGCCACCCCGGGCCGCTCGGCCACCGCACCGCGGGTTCCGGATCGCTCTGGGTGCCCGAGCGGGAGTGCGGCATAGCGGCGCCCGCCGCCCTGGTGCGCGGGCTGCTGGACGGCTGGGTCGCGGACAGTCCGGACACCCGCGAGTGGCGTGATCTGGAAGAGGTCTGCTGACCGCCGCGGCGCCCCCGTAGGCTGGAGGGCGACTAATCAGGGTTCCAAGGAAGGCGTACGGCGGAGATGGCCCAGCAGCCTGTGTTTGATCAAGACGGTGAGCAGCGCGTGGACGAGTTCGTCGACGACACGACGGACGCGGCGGAGCGGGAGCTCGCGCACCGTGAGCGGGGTACGTCCCGGCCGATCACGGTTGTCGGCAACCCCGTGCTCCACAAGGAGTGCCAGGACGTCACGGAGTTCGGCGACGAGCTGGCGCAGCTGATCGACGACATGTTCGCCAGCCAGCGCACCGCCGAGGGCGTCGGCCTGGCCGCCAACCAGATCGGTGTGGACCTCAAGGTCTTCGTCTACGACTGCCCGGACGACAACGGCGTCCGCCACGTCGGCGCGGTCTGCAACCCCGTCCTCGACGAACTCCCGGCCGCCCGCCGGGTGCTGGACGACTCCAACGAGGGCTGCCTGTCGGTGCCGGGCGCCTACGCCGAGCTGGCCCGCCCCGACTACGCCGTCGTCCGCGGCCAGGACGCCAAGGGCAACCCGATCTCCGTCGAGGGCACCGGCTACTTCGCGCGCTGCCTCCAGCACGAGACCGACCACCTCTACGGCTACCTCTACATCGACCGCCTCTCCAAGCGGGAGCGGAAGGGCGCGCTGAAGCAGATGGCCGAGCAGGAGCCGCGCTACCCCGTCGTCGCCAACGACTGACCTGCCGGATGTGCCGAGCGGCCCGCGGACGGAATCCCCGTCCGCGGGCCGCTCGTCGTAGGTGAGCTACCGGCTCAGAAGTCGTCGTCGAACGAGACCGAACCCTCGACGGCGACCTGGTAGGCCGATGCCCGGCGCTCGAAGAAGTTCGTCAGCTCCTGGACGTTCTGCAGCTCCATGAAGGAGAACGGGTTCTCCGAGCCGAAGACCGGCGCGAAGCCCAGCCGCTGCAGGCGCTGGTCGGCGACGCACTGCAGGTACTCGCGCATCGACGCGGTGTTCATGCCCGGCAGGCCGTCCCCGCACAGGTCGTGCGCGAACTGCAGCTCCGCCTCGACGGCTTCCTTCAGCATCGCGGTGACCTGCTGCTCCAGCTCAGCGTCGAAGAGGTCCGGCTCCTCGCTGCGGACGGTGTCGACGACCGAGAATGCGAAGTCCATGTGCATCGTCTCGTCGCGGAACACCCAGTTGGTGCCGGTGGCCAGGCCGTGCAGCAGGCCGCGGGAGCGGAACCAGTACACGTAGGCGAACGCGCCGTAGAAGAACAGGCCCTCGATGCAGGCGGCGAAGCAGATGAGGTTGAGGAGGAAGCGGCGGCGGTCGGCCTTGGACTCCAGGCGGTCGAGGGACTCGACGGAGTCCATCCAGCGGAAGCAGAACTCCGCCTTCTCCCGGATGGACGGGATGTTCTCGACGGCGGCGAACGCGGCGGCGCGGTCGTCCGGGTCGGGCAGATAGGTGTCGAGCAGCGTCAGATAGAACTGGACGTGCACGGCCTCCTCGAAGAGCTGCCGGCTCAGGTAGAGCCGCGCCTCGGGGGAGTTGATGTGCTTGTACAGCGTCAGCACCAGGTTGTTGGCGACGATCGAGTCACCGGTGGCGAAGAACGCCACCAGACGGCCGATCAGGTGCTGCTCGCCCGGGGAGAGCTTGGCGAGGTCGGCGACGTCGGAGTGGAGGTCGACCTCCTCGACGGTCCAGGTGTTCTTGATCGCGTCGCGGTAGCGGTCGTAGAAGTCCGGGTACCGCATGGGCCGCAGGGTCAGCTCGAAGCCCGGGTCGAGGAGGTTCTTCGTGCCGGTGGTGGCGGTGTGCGCGGCGGCGGCGTGGGTTTCGGGGACGGCGGTCATTACTGGCAGGCCTCGCAGGACTCGGGGTTTTCCAGGGAGCAGGCGACCGCCTCGGGGTCGGCCTGCGGCAGCTGCGCGGGGACGGCCGCGCGGGCGGACTGCGCGATCCGGGTCGCCGGACGCGAGCGC
Organism: Streptomyces sp. NPDC000404; assembly: GCF_040300365.1. Taxonomy (NCBI): domain Bacteria; kingdom Bacillati; phylum Actinomycetota; class Actinomycetes; order Kitasatosporales; family Streptomycetaceae; genus Streptomyces; species Streptomyces sp. NPDC000404. Next base: position 173,022 of record NZ_JBEPDN010000005.1, read on the forward strand.
AGGTAGTACGTGGTCTTGATGTCGCGCTTCCAGGCGTAGGCGTACATCGAGCTGAGCTTGCCGATGGTCGGCGACGCCATGAAGAGGTTCAGCGACTGGCTCTGGTCGAGGTACGGCGTACGGGCCGCGGCCATGTCGATCAGGGCGCGCTGCGGGATCTCCCAGGCGGTGCGGTACAGCGCACGGGTCTCCTCGGGGATCCACGCGACGTCCTGGACCGAGCCGTTGGCGTCGCGCAGCGCGTCCCGGGTGCGGGCGTCCCACAGCCCCAGCGCCTTCAGCTCCTCGATCAGGTACGCGTTGACCTGGAGGAACTCGCCCGACAGGGTCTCGCGCTTGAAGAGGTTGGAGACCTGCGGCTCGATGCATTCGTAGACGCCCGCGATGGAGGCGATCGTCGCGGTCGGGGCGATCGCCAGCAGCAGCGAGTTGCGCATACCGGTCGCGGCGACGCGGGCGCGCAGCGCGGCCCAGCGGTCCGCCCAGAGCGGTTCGGCGTCCGGGTAGTGGTCGGGGTGGAGCACGCCGCGGGCGGTACGGGTCGCCGGCCACGCCTGGTGCGGGCCGTGCCGCTCGGCGAGGTCCGCGGACGCCTCGTACGCGGCGAGCATGATCCGCTCGGAGATCCGGGTGGACAGCGCGCGCGCCTCGGGCGAGTCGAACGGCAGCCGCAGCCGGAAGAAGACGTCCTGGAGGCCCATCAGGCCCAGACCCACCGGACGCCAGCGGGAGTTGGAGGCCGCCGCCTGCTCGGTCGGGTAGAAGTTGATGTCCACCACGCGGTCGAGGAAGGTCACGGCGGTGCGGACGGTGGCGTCGAGGCGCTCCCAGTCCATCGCGTGCTCCCAGCCGGCCGCCACATCGCCGAGGTGGGCGGCGAGGTTGACGGAGCCGAGGTTGCAGACCGCGGTCTCGCCGTCGTCGGTGACCTCCAGGATCTCGGTGCAGAGGTTGGAGGAGTGGACGACCCTGCCGGGCTCGGCGGTCTGGTTGGCGGTGCGGTTGGCGTGGTCCTTGAAGGTCATCCAGCCGTTGCCGGTCTGCGCCAGCGTCCGCATCATCCGGGAGTACAGCACCCGCGCCGGGACCTGCTTGGTGGCGCGGCCCTCGGCCTCCGCCCTGCGGTACGCGGCGTCGAACTCCTCGCCCCACAGGTCGACCAGCTCCGGCGCGTCCGAGGGGGAGAACAGCGACCAGTCGGCGTCGGCCTCGACGCGGCGCATGAACTCGTCGGGGATCCAGTGCGCGATGTTGAGGTTGTGGGTGCGCCGCGCCTCCTCGCCGGTGTTGTCGCGCAGCTCCAGGAACTCCTCGATGTCCGCGTGCCAGGTCTCCAGGTAGACGCAGGCGGCGCCCTTGCGCCGGCCGCCCTGGTTGACCGCCGCGACGGAGGCGTCGAGCGTCCGCAGGAACGGCACGATGCCGTTGGAGTGCCCGTTGGTGCCGCGGATCAGCGAACCGCGGGCCCGGATACGGGAGTACGAGAGGCCGATGCCGCCGGCGTGCTTGGAGAGCCGGGCGACCTGGTGGTAGCGGTCGTAGATCGAGTCCAGCTCGTCCAGCGGCGAGTCCAGCAGATAGCAGGACGACATCTGCGGATGGCGGGTGCCGGAGTTGAAGAGGGTGGGGGAGGAGGGCAGGTACGACAGCGAGCTGGTCAGGCGGTACAGCTCGGCGACGTCGGCCAGCGCCCGCGCCGAGTCGTCCTCGGCCAGCCCGCAGGCGACCCGGAGCAGGAAGTGCTGCGGGGTCTCGATGACCTGCCGGGTGGTGGGGTGGCGCAGCAGGTAGCGGGAGTGGACGGTGCGCAGCCCGAAGTAGCCGAAGCGGTCGTCGGCGCCGTCGGCCAGCGCCCGGGTGACGAGGGCGTCCAGCTCGGCGGCGTGGGTGGCGACGAACGCGGCGGTGGAGTCGGCGATCAGGCCCTCGCGGTGGCCTGTTGCGACCGACGCGGAGAACGAGACGGCGCCCTCGGCCGCGGCCTCCTCGGCGATGGCGAGGGTCAGCAGGCGCGCGGCGAGCTTGGAGTACTGCGGCTCGTCGCCGATCAGCCCGGCGGCGGCGTCGATCGCCAGCTCCCGCAGCCCGGCCTCGTCGGAGCCGGGGTGGCGGCCGCGGAGCGCGGCGGCGGCGACCTTGCCCGGGTCGGTGGCGGTCAGGTCGGCGGTCAGCTCGGTCAGGGTGCGCAGCAGGGCGGTGCCGGGCGGATCCTGGCCGGGGACGCCGGCGGGGAACGTGGCCGTCTCAAGCGCTGCGGCCTCGGCGTCGGTCGCGGACTGCGGTGGCGCGGTGGTCACGTGGTGCTCTCCCTCACTCGGCGGGGGCCGGAGGGAGGCGCGACGGACGGCCGCGGCAGGCGGCGGCGCCCGGCGGCACTCGGGGTGCGCGGGCGCGCGGCGACCCGCGCGGCGTCCACCGGCCCATCCCTCGGGGCCCGGACATCTCGACGTCCGGCCAAGGCGGCGCGGACGTACCATCGGCAGGTCTTCGGACTCACGGGGCGCACACCGGCCGGGCCGGTCGACATCATGGGATATCTGCGCTCTCGTACACCGTTGCGGGACAGTTCCGGACTCACACCGGATTCCCCTGCGGCGACAGCGAGGACGAGCATACATGTGGTGGTGGGGTCTTGAGCGCACCCCCATATCTAGTGCGGTGTGGCGGCGGGCGGTGACTGTCAGCGGTCTCGGATATCGTCGGTACCGCAGTCCCTGCAGGGCTTGGCGACGCACGAGGAGGCTCCCGTGACCGCGCTCATCGACCGGCCGCACGGCACGCTCACCGATTACTTCGAGGAAGCCGCCCGGATAATCGACCGGGCGGAAGAAGGCGCGCGGTTGGAACTCATCAACGGGAAGATCAGGAGCAAGGCCGTGCCGGACGGGGACCACGGGCGGATCATCCAGTGGCTGACGCGCATCTGCATGCAGCACCGGCCCGAGCTGTGGCTCAACCCCGACCAGGGCCTCAAAGTCGAGACGTACCGCAGTGGGCGAGCGCGCCCGGACGGTTCCCTCGCGGCCAGTGACGCGTTCGTCGGGCAGGGCGAGTGGGCCGATCCCGACCCCGTGCTGATGGTCGTCGAGGTCACCTCCCACGACGGGGACACCGACCGCCGCGACCGGGTGGAGAAGCCGCGCGCCTACGCGGAGTCCGGGATCCCGCTCTGCCTGCTGATCGACCGGGAGACCTGCGAGGTGACCCTCTTCAGCGAGCCGGACGGCTCCCGTTACGAGGACGCCCACACCGTCCCGTTCGGCAAGCCGCTCCAGCTGCCGGACCCGGTGAACATCACGCTGGAGACCGAGCCGCTCAAGGACTGGGTGAGCTGACCCCGGCTCGAAGCAACAGGCCGCCGCACCCCCAAAGGGATGCGGCGGCCTGCGGCGGAAGCGGCGTGTCCGGGGCTCAGCGGCCCGCCGGGACGTCCGCCGTGGCGGGCGGGAGGTCCGGGGTGACGCCTGCGTCGCCGACGTCCGCGGTGTAGTCGCCGGGGCTGGTCTCGTCGGTGCCCTCGGGGGCCTTGAGGGCGCGCAGGACGACGGTGAGGACGACCGTCACCACGACGTTGAGGACGAACGCGGTCAGGCCGATGTAGCCGATCTGGCCGATGCCGGGGATCTCCGCGCTGGAGCCGCCGAAGTGGGCCTGCGTCGGGCTCGCCACGCCGTAGGCGGCGAGCGTGCCGTAGACCATGCCGACCGCCCAGCCGGCCAGCAGCGCCCAGCGGTGGAACCAGCGGGTGAACAGGCCGCCGACCAGCGACGGCATGGTCTGCAGGATCCAGATGCCGCCCAGCAGCTGGAAGTTGATCGCCACGGTCTTGTCCATGCTCAGGACGAAGACCAGCGCACCGACCTTCACCAGCAGCGACACCAGCTTCGCGACCTTGTGCTCCTGCTCGGGCGTGGCGCCGGGTTTGACGAAGTCCTTGTAGACGTTGCGGGTGAAGAGGTTGGCCGCGGCGATGGACATGATCGCGGCGGGCACCAGCGCGCCGATGCCGATCGCGGCGAACGCCACGCCGGTGAACCAGCTCGGGAACATGTCCTCGAAGAGCTGCGGGATGGCGAGTTGGGCGTTGCCGTGGGTCTCGGTGCCCGCCTTGATCGCCATGAAGCCGAGCAGCGCGAGGAAGCCCAGCATCAGCGAGTACAGCGGCAGGATCGTGGTGTTGCGGCGGATCACGTTGCGGCTGCGGGAGGAGAGCGTCGCGGTGATCGAGTGCGGATACATGAACAGCGCGAGCGCCGAGCCGAGCGCCAACGTGGCGTACGCCCACTGACTGTTGGGGCCGCTGGCCAGCTCACCGCGGGGTTTGCCGGTCGGGCCCGGTTCGGCGAACGCCTTGCCCGCCGCGTGGAAGATCGCGTCGAACCCGCCGAGCTTGATCGGGATGTAGACGATCGCGACGGCGATGACCAGGTAGATCAGCCCGTCCTTGACGAACGCGATCAGCGCCGGGGCGCGCAGGCCGGAGGAGTAGGTGTACGCGGCGAGCACCGCGAAGGCGATCAGCAGCGGCAGGTCCTTGACGAACCAGTTGGTGTCCTCGCCGCCACCGACGCCCATCACGTCCAGGACCGCCTGGATTCCGACGAGTTGGAGGGCGATGTACGGCATCGTCGCCAGGATGCCGGTCAGCGCGACGGCCAGCGACAGGCCCTTCGAACCGAAGCGTCCGCGCACGAAGTCGGAGGTGGTGACGTAGCCGTGCTTGTGTGAGACGGACCAGAGGCGGGGCAGGAAGGTGAAGATCAGCGGGTACACGAGGATCGTGTACGGCACCGCGAAGAAGCCGGAGGCGCCCGCCGCGTAGATCGCGGCGGGGACGGCCACGAAGGTGTACGCGGTGTAGAGGTCGCCGCCGAGCAGGAACCACGTCACCCAGGTGCCGAAGCTGCGGCCGCCCAGCCCCCATTCGTCGAGGTTGGCGGACTGCTCGGCCTTGCGCCAGCGGGCCGCGAGGAAGCCCATGACGGTGACGGCGATGAAGAAGAGGACGAAGACGGTGAGGGCGACGCCGTTGACGCCCTCGGCGCCGGCCGCGGCGAGCGCGGAGGAGGGGAGCGTCACTTGGCCGCACCGCCCTTACGTGCGCGGTTCTCCCGCTGGACCAGCTTGTACGCGACCATCGTCAGCGCCGTGGAGATCAGCACCCACAGCATCTGGTACCAGTAGAAGAACGGGATGCCGATGAGCGTCGGCTCGATCTTCGCGTACGAGCCCACCCAGAGCATCGCCACGAAGGGGGCGATCAGGCAGAGTCCGGCCACCACGCGCGTCGGTGTGACGACCTGTCTGGAAGGGGGTGTTCCGTCGTGCTCCGGCATGGCCGCTCCGTCCCTGACGATCTCCTGCGATGGGCTGGAAATCTATGGCAGGTTCGCGTCAGCCGTCACTAGGTGTCCGCATATCGGTACGGCAACGGCGGCCATCGGAGCGGCCCTTGAGGGCGCGTGGGAGGCCGCCGCGCGCCCGTGCGACGCGCCGGGCGTGTCACTCCACCGGACGGCTCAGCCGGGCCACGAACTTGTAGCGGTCGCCGCGGTAGACCGAGCGGACCCACTCGACCGGACGGCCCTCGGCGTCACGCGAATGGCGGGAGAGCATCAGCATCGGCAGCCCGACGTCCGCGCCCAGCAGCCCCGCCTCGCGCGGGGTGGCCAGCGAGGTCTCGATGGTCTCCTCCGCCTCGGCCGGCCGCACGTCGTAGACCTCGGCCAACGCGGTGTAGAGCGAGGTGTACTTGACGAGGTTGCGGCGCAGCGCCGGGAAGCGCTTGGCGGACAGATGGGTGATCTCGATGGCCATCGGCTCGCCGCTGGCCAGCCGCAGCCGCTCGATGCGCAGCACCCGGCCGCCGGCGGCGATGTCCAGCAGTTCGGCCAGCCGGTCGTCGGCGGTGACGTAGCCGATGTCCAGCAGCTGCGAGGTGGGCTCCAGCCCCTGGGCGCGCATGTCCTCGGTGTAGGAGGTCAGTTGCAGCGCCTGGGAGACCTTCGGCTTGGCGACGAAGGTGCCCTTGCCCTGGATGCGCTCCAGCCGGCCCTCGACCACCAGCTCCTGGAGGGCCTGGCGGACCGTGGTGCGGGAGGTGTCGAACTCCGCGGCCAGCGCCCGCTCCGGCGGCACCGGCGTGCCCGGCGGCAGGGTTTCGGTGATCTCCAGCAAGTGCCTTTTGAGACGGTAATACTTGGGTACGCGGGCGCTGCGTGTGGCCGTGGTGCCGTTCTCCGCGCTGCCCCCGTCGGTCTGCATGACCCGCCCTTCCGCCCTCTGTCGTGCTGCCGTCACCGGCTCCTCCGTACCTTGCGCCTCACATCGTGGCACGGGCGTGGTCGCCGGGCCCTTCCGCGGGCCCGCACCCGGCAGATGTCGGTCCGGTAACGGAGCCGACAGCGACTCTTATACACCCTTGACACCCCAAAAGGTCTAGGCCAAGCTGCGGGCACTGGTCTAAACCATTAAAGACCACACCCGGCCTCTAGGGGAGAGCGCAATGAAGCGTGGACTCATAGCAGCGACCGCGGTCGCGGGAATGCTGATGAGTGTCGCTGCCTGTGGGTCCAGCGACGGCAGCGGGAACGGCGCGGACGGCTTCAAGGGCCAGAAGCTGACCGTGTGGGTGATGTCGGGTTCCAACCCGTCACAGTGGACGGCCCAGGTCTCCAAGGAATTCGAGAAGAAGACCGGCGCCACCGTCGACTTCAAGGTCCAGCAGTGGGAAGGCATCCAGCAGAAGCTGACCACCGCGCTGTCCGAGGACAGCCCGCCCGACGTCGTCGAGATCGGCAACACCCAGACCGCCGCCTACGCCAAGGCCGGCGCCCTGCTCGAACTCGGTGACCTCAAGAAGCAGATCGGCGCCGACTGGAGCGACTCCTTCAACAAGGCGGCGATGGCCGACGGGAAGCAGTACGCCCTCCCGTGGTACGCCGGCAACCGCGTCGTGATGTACAACAAGAAGATCTGGGCGAAGGCCGGGATCAAGGACCTCCCCACGACGCGCACCGAACTCTTCAAGGCGTTCGACACCATCGGCAAGAAGACCGACGCCGAACCGCTCTACCTGCCCGGCCAGAACTGGTACTTCTTCGACGGCCTGACCATCGGCACCGGCGCCGACCTCGTCAAGAAGAGCGGCGGCAAGTGGGTCTCCAACCTCGCCGACCCCAAGGTCGCCAAGGCGATGGACATCTACAAGACCTACCAGTCCTTCAGCGACGCCCCCAAGAACAAGGACGAGGCGACGCCGCAGCAGGCCGAGGTCTTCGCCAAGGGCAAGACCGGCGCCATCATCGCCATGGGCTACGAGGCGGCCACCGCGATCAAGGCCAACCCGGACATCAAGGACGACATCGGCTTCTTCACCATCCCCGGTGAGACCGCCGACAAGCCCGAGGGCGTCTTCCTCGGCGGCTCCAACCTCGCGGTCGCCGGCGGCAGCACCAAGCAGGACCTCGCCAAGGAGTTCCTCAAGATCGCGCTGTCGAAGAAGAACGACGCGCAGATGGTCAAGGAGGTCGGCTGGAGCCCCAAGTCCCCCGACCTGGCGAGCGCCACGAAGGGCAACCCGGCGGCCGAGGCGGCGGCCCCCGCGGCCGCGAAGTCCGGCGGCACCACCCCGCTCATCCCGGAGTGGGCGGCCGTCGAGAACGTCCCGAACCCGATCAAGAACTACATGACCGCCGTGCTGAACGGTAAGACCGCCGACGACGCCGCCAAGGCCGTCGAGCCGGAGATCAACAAGCGGCTCGCCCAGAAGTAGGGGCAGCAGCCGCGGAGGGGGCGCCGCCCGATTCCCGGGGGCGCCCCTTCGCGGACCCGGCCTCCGTACGGCCCGTACGCCCGGCCCGTACGCAGGCACCGCAACGCGCGCGACATCGGTACGAAGGGGAGCGAACGGCCATGGCAGTGCAGCTCGACGACGCGGTGGACAAGAGGGCGCCGCGCATCGGCAAAGGCGGTGCGCCGCCGTCCGGCCGCGCCACCGGCACCAGGTCAAGCCGCACCGGCAGAGCCGCGCCCTATCTCCTGCTGCTCCCCGCCCTGCTGGCCACCGCCGTCTTCCTCGGCTGGCCGATGGTCCGCAACATCCTGCTCTCCTTCCAGACCCTCAACATGAAGGAGCTGATCCAGCACCTGACGGTCTGGCGGGGCGCCGGCAACTTCCAGGAGATCCTGGGCAACGAGGAGTTCTGGCGGGTCACCGTCCGCACCCTCGTCTTCACCGCCGTCAACGTCGTGCTGATCATGGTGCTGGGCGTCCTCGTCGGACTGCTCCTGGCCCGGCTCGGCAAGAAGATGCGCCTCGTGCTCTCCGTCGCGCTGGTGCTGGCCTGGGCGATGCCGGTCATCGCCGCCACCACCGTCTTCCAGTGGCTCTTCGACTCCCGCTACGGCGTCGTCAACTGGGTCCTGGACCAGCTCGGCTGGCACTCCATGGCCCACTACGACTGGGTCGGCACCCAGCTCTCCACCTTCTTCGTCATCACCCTGCTGATCGTCTGGCAGTCCCTGCCCTTCGTGGCGCTCAACCTCTACGCCGCGACCACGACCATCCCCAAGGAGCTGTACGAGGCGGCCCGGATGGACGGCGCCGGGACCTGGAAGGTCTTCACCACCGTGACCTTCCCCTTCCTCAAGCCGTTCTTCCTCGCCACGACGTTCCTGGAGGTCATCTGGGTCTTCAAGGCGTTCCCGCAGATCTTCGCCATCAACAAGGGCGGTCCGGACCGGCTCACCGAGACCCTGCCGATCTACGCGTTCACCGAGGGCGTCGGCAACCTCCACTTCGGCATGGGCGCCGCGATCTCCCTGCTCACCATCGCCGTGCTGCTCGCCGTGACCGCGTACTACCTGCGTCTGACGCTCAAGCAAGAGGAGGACGAGCTGTGAAGCGCTCGCTCGCCGGCCGGATCTGGCCCAACGCGACGGCGATCGTCCTCGCCATCGGCTTCGTCTTCCCCGTCTACTGGATGTTCAACACGGCGTTCAAGCCGACCGGCGACATCATCAGCGACGTCCCCGTGTGGTTCCCGCTGCACGGCACCCTCCAGCACTTCGCGACCGCGGTGGGCGCCCCCGACTTCTGGACGCTGGCGGGCAACTCCCTCCTCGTCACCGCCCTCGCCGTCGGCCTCTCGCTGCTCATCGCGCTCTGCGCCGCCTTCGCGCTGACCCGCATGCGGTTCAAGGGCCGCAAGGCGACGCTGCTGGTCTTCATGGTCGCGCAGATGGCGCCCTGGGAGGTCATGGTCATCTCGATCTACATGATCGTCCGCGACGCCGACATGCTGAACAGCCTCGTCCCGCTGACCGCCTTCTACATGCTGATGGTGCTGCCCTTCACCCTCCTGACGCTGCGCGGCTACGTCGCCGCCGTGCCCAAGGAGCTGGAGGAGTCGGCGATGGTCGACGGCTGCTCGCGCCGCCAGGCGTTCACCAAGGTCGTCTTCCCGCTGCTCGCCCCCGGTCTGATGGCCACCTCGCTCTTCGGCTTCATCACCGCCTGGAACGAGTTCCCGCTGGTCCTCGTCCTCAACAAGGAACCGGCCAAGGGGACCCTGCCGCTGTGGCTGTCGCAGTTCCAGAGCCAGTTCGGCGACGACTGGGGCGCCACCATGGCCGCCGCGTCGATCTTCGCCGTGCCGATCCTGGTCCTCTTCCTCTTCCTCCAGCGCAAGGCCGTCGGCGGCCTCACCTCCGGCGCCGTGAAGGGATGAGGCGGACCCCATGAGCACCACCCGTACCCGCGCGGCCACCGACGCCCTCACCCGCGACGCGCTCGCCGTCCTCCAGCCCGGCTTCCGCGGCACCACCGCCCCCGACTGGGTGCTGCGCCGCCTCGACGAGGGCCTCGCCGCCGTCGCCGTCTTCGGCCGCAACGTCGAGGGCCCGGACCAGCTCGCCGCCCTCACCGCCCAGCTGCGCGCGGTCCGCGACGACGTGCTGGTCGCCGTGGACGAGGAGGGCGGCGACGTCACCCGCCTGGAGGTCCGCACCGGCTCCTCCTACCCGGGCAACCTCGCGCTCGGCGCCGTCGACGACCCGGCGCTCACCCGCGCCGTCGCCCGCGACCTGGGCGCCCGCCTCGCCGCCTGCGGCATCAACCTCAACTGGGCGCCCTGCGCGGACGTCAACTCCGACCCGGGCAACCCGGTCATCGGCGTCCGCTCCTTCGGCGACAGCCCGGCGCTGGTCGCCCGGCACACCGCCGCCTACGTCGAAGGCCTCCAGTCCGCCGGGGTCGCCGCCTGCACCAAGCACTTCCCCGGCCACGGCGACACCGCCGTCGACTCCCACCACGACCTGCCGCGCGTCGGCGTGGACCTCGCCACGCTGCGGGAGCGGGAGCTGGTGCCGTTCCGCGCCGCCGTCGCCGCGGGCACCCGGGCCGTCATGAGCGCCCACATCCTGCTGCCGGCCCTGGACCCGCACCGCCCGGCCACCCTCAGCCCGGCCGCCCTGCACGGTCTGCTGCGCGCCCCCGAAGCCGAGGGCGGCCTCGGCTTCGACGGGCTGATCGTCACCGACGGCATCGAGATGCGCGCCATCTCCGCCGCGTACGGCATCGAACGCGGCAGCGTCCTGGCCCTCGCCGCCGGCGCCGACGCGCTCTGCGTGGGCGGCGGACTCTGTGACGAGGCCACCGTGGACCGGCTGCGCGACGCGCTGGTCCGGGCGGTCCGCGACGGCGATCTGCCGGAGGAACGGCTGGCGGACGCCGCGGCCCGGGTGCGCGCCCTGGCGGGGTGGGTCCGGCAGGCCCGCGGCGCGGACGCCCCGGGCACGGCGACCCCCAACGCACCGGCTCCGGGTGCGGGCGCGGTGGAGGGGGCCGCGCCCGCACCCGGGCTGTCGGCCGCCCGCCGCGCGCTGCGCCGCACCGCCCGGGAGCCGTTCACCCCGCTCACCGGGCCGGTGCACGTCGCCGCGTTCACCCCCGTCGCCAACATCGCCGTCGGCGACGAGACCCCCTGGGGCGTCGCCGCCGAACTGACCCGGCTGCTGCCCGGCACGACCACGACCGCGTACGGCGCCGAGCGGGCCACCGCCGAGGGCACCGACCGGCTGGTCGCCGCGGTGCTCACCGGGGCCGGGCGGCGCCGGGTGGTCGCCGTCGTCCGCGATGCGCACCGGCACCCCTGGATGGCCGCGGCGCTCGGCGCGCTGGTGGCCGCCCGCCCGGACACCGTCGTCGTCGAGATGGGCGTCCCGCAGGCGGAGCCGTGCGGGGCGCTCCACCTCGCCACCCACGGCGCCGCCCGGGTCTGCGCCCGCGCCGCGGCCGAGGCGCTGACGGGCACGGCGGCCGACGGCTGACGCCGCCACAGACCGGCGGCCGGGACGCTCCCGCGTGGGGGGAGCGCCCCGGCCGTCGCCGTGAGCAGCTGGTTTACAGGCCCTGCCACTCCGGCTTGGCCGCGTACGTCGCCCGGAAGTAGTCCGCGAGCTTCAGCTCCGATGCGGCGGCCTCGTCGACGACGACCGTGGCGTGCGGGTGCAGCTGGAGCGCGGAGGCCGGCACCACCGCGGCGACCGGGCCCTCGACCGCCTGCGCCACGGCGTGCGCCTTGCCCGCGCCGGTCGCCAGCAGCACCAGGTGCCGGGCCTCCAGGATCGTGCCGATGCCCTGCGTGATGACGTGGTGCGGCACCTCGTCGAGGCTGTCGAAGAACCGCGCGTTGTCCTCGCGGGTCTGCTGCGTCAGCGTCTTGATCCGGGTGCGCGACGCGAGCGAGGAGCACGGCTCGTTGAAGCCGATGTGACCGTCCGTGCCGATCCCGAGGATCTGGAGGTCCACCCCGCCGGCCGCCCGCAGCGCCTCGTCGTACGCCGCGCACGCCGCCGGGATGTCGTCGGTGCTGCCGTCGGGCCCCAGGAAGGACCCCTTGTCGATCCCGAGCGGCTCGACGACCTCGCGCAGCACCACCGAACGGTAGGACTCGGGGTGCCCGGCGGGCAGCCCGACGTACTCGTCGAGCTGGCAGACGCGGAGCCGCGAGGCGTCCACCGCACCGGACGCGACCTGCGCGGCGAGCGCTTCGTAGATGGGCAGCGGGGTCGAGCCGGTGGCGACACCGAGCAGCGCGTCGGGCTTGCGGCGCACCAGGGCGGCGAGGGCGTCGGCGATGAGCCTGCCGCCTGCGGTGGCGTCCGGAACGATGACAACTTCCACGCGTGGCCTGCCGTTCTGAAGAATGGAGTCTGGTGGTATAGACCAATCTATCAGAGGGGTCACCCCCGGACCCGGCTCCCGGAAGCCCTCCTCCCGCCGTGAATCGGCCCCGAATTCCCCGCCCGCCCACGTATTCCACTCTCCGTACCGAATCTTCCACACTGCGTTTATGCGCCGTCCGGTCCCGGGCGTACGGAATTCCGTAATTCCCTTACGGGGAAGGGGGAATGGGGGGCCGCCGAGCGGCACCGGAAAAGAGGCGGGGAATACGCGCGCCCGGAAAAAAGGGGTGCGTCGCCGGGCTTGCCCGACGGGGAACGGGTGGCCCGGCGACGCACCCGGCGGTCGCCCGGGGGGAAGCAGGCGGGCGACCGGGAGGAGGAGGTCGTTCGGTGATCTGCTTCCAGCATGGGGGCGCGGAATCAAAAGGCCGTCAACGGGGGATCAACGCCAGATCCGCCCCGCCCGGCAGGTCCGGGGCCCGTCCGCCGGCGCATCCGGGCCCGGAAACACCCGCGGGCCGCGGCGCCGGGACAGGACCCTCAACCTGTCCGGCACCGCAGCCCGGAGCTTCATCGGCCGGTTCCGCGGGGCGGTCGGGCACCCCGAGTGCGGTAGGGGTGGCGCCCGCCGGGGAACCGGTCGATCGGAGACCGCCGCGTAGTCAGGGCAGAGAACGCGCCGGTCTCGATCCGCCCTCCTGTGCGGGGAGAGCGGAAGTCTGTAGCAGAAAACATTGTGGACTAGACCATTCTGATCTGTCCATGCCCATGCGGGGCGAAAGATCCGTGCCGCCCCGCCCGGGGGACGGTCGCCCCACGGGAAGCCTTCCCTGCGGAGAACACGGGAAGAACAGGGACACCGTACGCCGGTAGGCTCGCTGGCGTGCCCTCCATGAACGATCTCGTACGCCAGCACACCGCTCTGAGCGACTCCGACCTCGAGTGGCTGCACCTGCTCGTCTCGGAATGGCAGCTGCTGTCCGATCTGTCCTTCGCCGACCTGGTGCTGTGGGTGCCCACCCTCGACGGGACCCGCTATGTGTCGGTGGCCCAGATGCGCCCGAACACCGGGCCCACCTCCTACCAGGACGACATGGTCGGCCACCTCGTGCCCCGGGGCCGGCGCCCGATGCTGGACTCCGCGCTGGACGAGGGGCGGATCGTCCGCGAGGGCGACCCGGAGTGGCGCGAGGAGGTGCCGGTCCGCGTCGAGTCCATCCCGGTGCGCCGCGAGGGCCGGGTGCTGGGCGTGATCGCCCGCAACACCAACCTCCTCACCGTCCGCACCCCCAGCCGCCTGGAGCTGACCTACCTCCAGAGCGCCTCCGACCTCGCCCAGATGATCGCTGCCGGAACGTTTCCGTTCCCGGCCCAGCAGGTCGACATGGACGCCTCGCCACGCGCCGGCGACGGCCTGATCAGGCTCGATGCGGACGGCGTCGTCCAGTACGCCAGCCCCAACGCGCTCTCCGCCTACCACCGCCTGGGCCTCGCCGCCGACCTGGTGGGCCACCACCTCGGCCGCACCACCGCCGAGCTGGCGCCCGCCCGCGGCCCGGTCGACGAGGCGCTGGTCAAGCTGGCCAGCGGCTGGGCGCCCAGGGAGTTCGAGGTGGAGGGCGAGGAGGGGGTGATCCAGCTGCGGGCGATCCCGCTCAAGCCCAAGGGCACCCACAGCGGCTCGCTGGTGCTGCTGCGCGACGTCACCGAACTCCGCCGCCGCGAACGGGAATTGATCACCAAGGACGCCACCATCCGGGAGATCCACCACCGGGTGAAGAACAACCTCCAGACCGTCGCCGCGCTGCTGCGCCTCCAGTCCCGCCGGATGGACTCGGCCAAGGGCCGCGAGGCGCTGGACGAGGCGGTGCGCCGGGTCGGCTCGATCGCGATCGTCCACGAGACGCTGTCGCAGAACCTCGACGAACGCGTCCAGTTCGACGAGATCGCGGACCGGGTCCTCGCGATGGTCGCCGAGATCTCCCCCGGCAAGGTCACCACCCGCCGCACCGGCCGCTTCGGCATCCTCGACGCGGAGGTCGCCACCCCGCTGTCGATGGTGCTGACCGAGATCCTGCAGAACGCCCTGGAGCACGCCTTCGACGAGGGGGAACAGGGCGCGGTCGAGGTCGGCGCGGTCCGTGGCGGCAGCCGCACCGAACCCCGGCTGCTGGTCACCGTCCAGGACAACGGCCGCGGGCTGCCCGAGGGCTTCGACCCGCACAGCGCCGGAAACCTGGGGCTCCAGATCGTACGGACCCTGGTGGAAGGGGAGTTGGGCGGCGCGTTCGACATGGTGCGCGGCGCCGAGGGCGGGACGCGGGTGCTTCTCGACGTACCGGTCCGGCCCGAGAAGAGCTGACCGGGGCGGGCGGCCCGCGGCCGCCGGGGGAGCGGCGCGGCGGCCCGTGCGGAAGCGGTCCGCACAGCAGTAAGCCCCGGACCATCGGATGGTCCGGGGCTCAAAGCTCACGTTGCTCTGCGCATCGGGGGTACTGCGCGCTGCGGCTCGGGGGCCACGGGGAGTCTGTGTCAGGCGCTGGCGTTGCGCGCCCGGTTGCGAGCTGCACGGCGCTTCATCGCGCGGCGCTCGTCCTCACTCAGACCACCCCAGACGCCGGAGTCCTGGCCGGACTCGAGCGCCCACTGCAGGCACTGCTCCATGACGGGGCAGCGGCGGCAGACGGCCTTGGCTTCCTCGATCTGCAGGAGCGCAGGACCGGTGTTGCCGATGGGGAAGAAGAGCTCGGGGTCTTCTTCGCGGCAAACGGCGCGGTGACGCCAGTCCATGGCTGCTCCATCTCCTCGTATAACGGGAACGTTGCTTGTGAATGTGAACGCTTTCACGAATCCCTCCGCAGGGGAAGGGCCGAATGCCAGTCGACAAACTGGTGCGGTCCTGTGGAATGAGGAGGGGATTCGGGCTCTCAAGGGGGCCGGATGAAGTGGCCGTCCCGATCGCCATGAAGAGACTCGCAAACCTCGGCGACGGATACAACCCCTACCGGAAACTTTTTTTTGATTCCTTGGTGTCGCCTAGGTCACAGCCGTACTTCTAGGGGGTGGAAGTCAGCCTAAACGTTCGAGTGAAAGGACTTTAGGCCCTACTGCTCACACAATCACACGCAGTGCACGGCGTACGCCTGTGAACGTCACACTCGTACGCAGTCCGAGGTGGTCTCCGTCCATCTGAAAGGGCAGTGGCGCCTGTGAATGCAAGGTGAAGGCCGTCAGGTCGTGGAGTGACAGTGCGTGCTTGCCGTGGGGGCCGCGCTCCGGGGTGGACGTCAGCAGCTGGGTCGCGTAACGGGTCACCGCGGCGGGCGAGAGGCGGCTCAGCGCGAAGACGTCCAGCGCGGTGTCGAACGAGGCGTCCGGGAGCGGGTAGAGCGGGCGATTGCCCAGGTAGCTCCAGGGTGCGGTGTTGCAGATTATCGACATCACCAGGCCGTCGGTGACCTCCGGGGCGCCGCCGTCCGCGGCCGGGCGCTCCAGCGTGATGGTGCCCTCCCGGCGGTTCTGGTCGCCCAGGAACTGCCGGACGACCTGACGGACGTAGAGGGCGTGCGTCGACCGCTTGCCGCGCTCGCGCTGCTGTTCGACGCGGCCGACCACCCCGGCGTCGAAGCCGAACCCGGCGCAGAAGGTGAACCAGCGCCCCGGGACACCTTCGTCCTCGCTGCCGCGGGTGCCCGCCGCGTGCCCCAGGCCCACCGTGCGCTCGCTGCCGTCCCGGAGCGCGTCCAGCAGGGCGCCGGTCGCCTCCACGACGTCGTTCGGCAGGCCGAGCGCGCGGGCGAAGACGTTGGTGGAGCCGCCGGGCACCACGGCCAGGCGGGGGTGGGAATCCGGGTCGGGGCCGTGCGTCAGCAGGCCGTTGACGACCTCGTTGACGGTGCCGTCGCCGCCGAGCGCCACCACCAGCTCGGTCCTGCCGTCCTCGGCGGCCTGCCGGGCGAGGTCGCGGGCGTGGCCGCGGTAGCGGGTCTCGGCGACCGTCAGATCGAGATCGCTGGCGAGCGCATGGGCCAGAACGTCACGGGTGCGGGCACTGGTGGTGGTGGCAGCGGGATTGACCACGAGAAGCGCGCGCATGACCGCCAGCGTACCTACCTGCAGGTACCGCTCCGGCGACGCACCTCCCCCGGGGGCGGGGGCGCGGCGCCGTCCGGTGCGGTGGGCCGGGGGCGGCCGGCGGGCCGCGGGGCGGCGCTACCCTGCTGGGGTGAGCAGTAAGCAGCAGAAGAAGTCCGCACGCCAGGCCGCCGCCGCGCCCGCGGCCCCCGAGCAGCCCGGACCGCGCCCGGCCCGGCTGAGCGCCGCCGCGGTGCTCACCGCCGTGGAGGGCGTCGCGCTGGCGGCCCTCGGCGTCTCCCTGCTGATCGAGGGCGTCACCGGTTCGCCCGACAGTCCGCAGCAGGCCGTCACGGGCGCCGTGACCGTGCTCGCGCTGGCGTTGTTGCCGCTGGCGGCGGCCCGCGGGCTGTGGCTGCTGCGCCGCTGGAGCCGCGGCCCCTCGATGATCACCCAGATCGTGGCGCTGCCCGTCGCCTGGACGCTGATCAGCGCCGGCGGTGCGCTGATCGCGGCCGGTGTCGCGCTGGCGGTCGCCGCGTTCACCGTCCTCGGGCTGCTGGTCAACCCGACGGCGACGGTGGCGCTCGGCATCGGCCCGCGGGAGTAGCGGACGGGAACGGCGAAGGGGCGGGATCCGCACGGATCCCGCCCCTTCGGCCGTCACGGCCGGGGCCTCACTCCTCGACGAGGAGACGGTCGCGCAGCTGGGCCAGGGTGCGGGCCAGCAGCCGGGAGACGTGCATCTGCGAGATGCCGACCTCCTGGGCGATCTGCGACTGGGTCATGTTGCCGAAGAACCGCAGCAGCAGGATCTTCTTCTCGCGCGGCGGCAGATCCTCCAGCAGCGGCTTGAGGGACTCGCGGTACTCCACGCCCTCCAGCGCCTCGTCCTCCGCGCCGAGGGTGTCGGCCACCGCGGGGGACTCGTCGTCGGTGTCCGGGACGTCGAGCGAGAGGGTGGAGTAGGCGTTCGCCGACTCCAGGCCCTCCAGGACCTCCTCCTCGGAGAGCGACAGATGCTCCGCCAGCTCATGGACGGTCGGCGCCCGGCCGTGCCGCTGGGACAGCTCGGCGGTCGCCGTCGTCAGCGACAGCCGCAGCTCCTGGAGGCGGCGCGGCACCCGGACCGCCCAGCCCTTGTCCCGGAAGTGCCGCTTGATCTCGCCGACGACGGTGGGCGTCGCGTACGTGGAGAACTCCACACCGCGGTCCGGGTCGAAGCGGTCGACGGACTTGATCAGGCCGATGGTCGCGACCTGGGTGAGGTCGTCCAGGGGCTCGCCGCGGTTGCGGAACCTGCGGGCCAGGTGCTCGACCAGCGGGAGGTGCATCTGCACCAGGGTGTTGCGCAGTTCCGCGCGCTCCGGGGAGCCGTCGGGGAGCTTTCGCAGCTCGTGGAACATCGCCCGGGCACCGCTGCGGTCGTGCGGGTCGTGGGCGTGTGCCGGTTCGTGGGCGTGCGGGGGCTCCGGGGCGCCCTGCGGCTCCTCCGGGGTCTCCTGGGGCGGGCGCGGCGTGTGCTGCGCCCGCTCGCCCTGCTGCTCGCTGTCGTCCATGTGGTCCGCCCGCTCTGCCTGCTCCGCTGCGTCCGGCCGGCTGCCGGGGTCGTCCGCGCCCGTCGGGTGCGGCCGGGCCTGCTGGTCCGGGATGGTCGCACCCGGCGCGATCCCCGCGCCGCGTTCGAGATCTTTCACGGGGCCCCCTGTTCGGTCATGACGGTCCGGGACCGGCGCCGCGCTCCTTGTAGAGGCTGATGGTGACCGTACGGTCCTCGGCGACGGCGGAGTCGACCTTGCCGGCCAGTGCGGAGAGCACCGTCCAGGCGAAGGTGTCGCGCTCGGGTGCGCGGCCGTCGGTGGTCGGCGCCGAGACGGTCACCTGCAGCGCGTCGTCGATGAGACGGAAGACGCAGCTCAGCACGGAGCCGGGGACGGCCTGCTGGAGCAGGATCGCGCACGCCTCGTCCACCGCGATGCGCAGGTCCTCGATCTCGTCGAGGGTGAAGTCCAAGCGGGCTGCGAGTCCGGCAGTGGCCGTACGCAGCACGGAAAGGTAGGCACCCGCAGCGGGCAGCCGGACTTCCACGAAGTCCTGGGTCCCGGGCTCGCCTGCGATCTGGGACACCCTCACCTCCAAGGTGGCACAAGCTGGATTGAGCTGATACGAGTTGAGCTGATGTGCGTGGCCACTGCGCCGCGCCGGGCGTCCGGCCGGTCCTCCCGAGGAAGGGGCGGTGGCGCGGCGCAGCACAGGGTTCGGCTGTGACGCTACCGCGATCCGCGGGCCGGTGTCGCCCGGACGGAGCACGGCCGTCGTCCGGAATGCGAACGGATCCGGGGGCTCCCGGAACCGCTGTCGTCACTGATTGTAAACACACCAGTACGCACAGTGGCTAGGGGGTTGAGGGTGTCAAATCCTCGACGGTGACGCTCCGTTGACCCTCGTGGTGTCCGCGAGGGCGTGCAGTTCCTTTCCAGTGAGCCGGAAGACCGTCCATCCGTCCATGGGCTGCGCGCCGATCGACCGGTAAAAGCCGATGGACGGTTCGTTCCAATCCAGGACGGACCACTCGAAACGCTCGTAGCCGCGGGCGACGCAGATCTCCGCGAGCGCCGCCAGCAGCGCCTTGCCGTGGCCCGCGCCGCGCGCCTCGGGGCGGACGTAGAGGTCCTCCAGATAGACACCGTGCGTGCCCGTCCACGTCGAGAAGTTCCGGAACCACAGGGCAAAGCCCACCGGCTCGCCGTCCTCCTCGGCCATCAGCGCGAAGGCCGCGGGCTGCGGCCCGAAGAGCGCCTCGGTGAGCTGCGGCTCGGTCGCCTGCGCCGCCTCGGGGGCGCGTTCGTACGTGGCGAGTTCGCGGATCATGGCCAGGATGACGGGGACGTCGGCGACGGCTGCTTCGCGGATCATGCCGCCAGGCTAAACCGCGCCGGTGGCGGACCGGCAGGGAGGCCGGTGGACGGGGACCGGGCGCGCTCGGGCGGGGCGGGCAGCGGGCCGACCCCGTGGCCGGGCCGGGGGCGCGCCGGGGCCGGCGCGCGGCGGCCGCAGTGCGTTTCGGGGCCGGGCCCCGCCGCCCTCACACCAGGAGCTGGTCGACGAAGCACCACCGCCAGGACTCGCCCGGCTCGAAGGAGCGCATCACCGGGTGGCCGGTCGCCTCGAAGTGCGCCGTGGCGTGCCGGAACGGCGACGAATCGCAGCAGCCGACATGGCCGCACGCCAGGCACAGCCGCAGCTGGACGGGGTGGCTGCCCACCTCCAGGCACTCCGGGCAGGTGTCGCTCAGCGGGGCGGGTTCGGCGCGTGGCAGATCACGGACGTGCGGACACTCGCTCATGATGGCCAGGTTAGAACGGCGGCGGCGCGGGCGGGCCGTCGCCGGGGTGCCTCAGGGGACGGACGGGTCGGGCCGATGGACGTCATGCCGCTGCTGTTGCTGATCGCCGGGAGCGCGGCCGTCGCCGCGCTCGCCCGGCGCACGCCCGTCCCGGCGCCGCTGCTGCTGGTCGCCGCCGGGCTCGTCGCCTCGTACGTCCCCGGGGTGCCGGACTACACCCTCGACCCGCACGTCGTGCTGCCGCTGGTGCTGCCGCCTCTGCTGCACACCGCGGCCCTGGAGAGCTCCTACCTGGACCTGCGGGCCAACTGGCGGCCGGTGGCGCTGCTCTCCGTCGGGTACGTCCTCTTCGCCACGCTCGCCGTCGGCTTCCTCGCCCATCTGGCCATCCCGGACCTGCCGCTGACCGCCGCGCTCGTCCTGGGCGCCGTCGTCGCGCCGCCGGACGCCGTCGCGGCCACCGCCATCGCCCGCCGGCTGGGGCTGCCCGGCCGGATCACCACGATCCTCCAGGGCGAGTCCCTGGTGAACGACGCGACCGCCATCACCGCCTACAAGGTGGCCCTGGCCGCGGCGGTCGGCGCGGGCGCCACCTGGGCCGACGGGTTCGAGGAGTTCGCCGTCGCCTCCCTGGGCGGCATCGGCGTCGGCCTCGTCCTGATGGTGCCGCTGCACTGGCTGCGCCTGCGGCTGCGGACGTCGCCGCTGCTGGAGAACACCCTCTCGCTGCTCATCCCGTTCGTCGCGTACGCCACCGCCGAGCAGATCGGGGCGTCCGGGGTGCTCGCCGTGGTCGTGATCGCCGTCCACCTGGGGCACCGCTCCTGGCAGGTCGACTTCGAGACCCGGCTCCAGGAGGCGGCGGTGTGGCGGATGGTGTCGTTCGTGCTGGAGTCCGCGGTCTTCGCGCTGATCGGGCTCCAGCTGCCGGTGGTGCTGCGCGGGCTGGGGGAGTTCAGCGGCGCGCAGGCGGCGCAGTACGCGGCGCTG
Organism: Streptomyces sp. NPDC000404; assembly: GCF_040300365.1. Lineage (NCBI taxonomy): Bacteria > Bacillati > Actinomycetota > Actinomycetes > Kitasatosporales > Streptomycetaceae > Streptomyces > Streptomyces sp. NPDC000404. Next base: position 193,621 of record NZ_JBEPDN010000005.1, read on the forward strand.
GTCTTCGTGGCGGTGGTGGTGGCGCGGTTCGTGTGGGTCTTCCCGGCGACCTATCTGCCGCGGACCTCGGCCCGTATCCGGGAGCGGGAGCCGGACGTCACCGTCGCGGCGCCGCTGATCGTCGGCTGGGCCGGGATGCGGGGCGTGGTGTCCTTGGCCATCGCCTTCTCCATCCCGGCGACGGTGCACGACGGCGGGCCGTTCCCCGCCCGCAACCTGGTGCTCTTCCTGACGTTCACCACCGTCATCGCCACCCTCGTCGTCCAGGGCCTGACGCTGCCGCCGCTGATCCGCGCCCTGAAGCTGCCCGGCCGCGACGCGCGGGCGGAGACCCTCGCCGAGGCGCAGGCCCAGAACGAGGCCTCGCGTGCCGCCGAGGAACGCCTCGATGCCCTGCTCGCCGACGAACGCAACGCCCTGCCGGGACCTCTGGAGGACCGGCTGCGCACCGTGATGGAGCGCCGCCGCAACTCCGTCTGGGAGCGGCTGGGCGCCGTCAACGAGACGACCGGCGAATCCGCCGACGAGACGTACCGCCGGCTGGCCGGCGAGATGATCGACGCCGAACGCCGCGTCTTCGTCCGCCTCCGCGACACCCGCCGCATCGACGACGAGATGCTGCGCACCCTGCTCCGCCGCCTCGATCTGGAGCAGGCGGCGGCCTATCGGGAGGAGCGGGGGTGAGGGGCTACGGGGTGCCGGTGACCACGGCGGCCACCGTGGCGCCCGGGGCGAAGGCGCCCTCCGCGGCCAGCTCCGTGAGGCCGAGCAGCAGCTTGGCCACGTAGACGCGCTCCAGCGCCATGCCGTGGCGCTGCTCGAACGCGGCCACGAAGGAGTCCAGCTCAGGGGTGGTCCGGGCGTAGCCGCCGCAGGTGAAGCGAGCCTCCACGCGCCAGTCGCCGCGCCGGTCGCCGAACGCGGCCCGTTGCAGGCCGGCCACCGTCTCCCCGAGGAAGTGGGGGCTGCCGCCCTTGAGGACGGCGATGCCCACGGCGCGGCCGCGGGCGCCGAGTCCGGCCGCGAGACCGGCGAGCGTGCCGCCGGTTCCGCAGGCCACCGCCGCCACGTCGGCCTCGCCGCGCAGCTCCTCTCCCAGCTCCGCGGCGCCCTGCGCGGCGAGGGCGTTGCTGCCGCCCTCCGGTATCACGTAGCAGTCGCCGAACCGGTCGCGGAGAGCGCTCAGCACCTGCGGGGAGCCGGCCCGCCGATAGGTGCCGCGGTCGATGAAGTGCAGGCGCATGCCGTCGGCCGCGCACCGGGCCAGCGAGGGGTTGAGCGGCGCAGCGGCCAGCTCCTCGCCGCGGACGACGCCTATGGTCCGGTAACCGAGCAGCCGGCCGGCGGCCGCGGTGGCGCGCAGGTGGTTGGAGTACGCGCCGCCGAACGTCAGCAGGGTGCGCCGGCCGGCTTCCGCCGCGGCACGCAGGTTGGGCGCCAGCTTCCGCCATTTGTTGCCCGGCAGCGCCGGGTGGATCAGATCGTCCCGCTTGAGCAGCAGCCGCACGCCGTGCCGTGCGAACGCCGGCTCCGCCACTTCCTGGAGCGGTGACGGAAGCCGGGGGCACAGGCTGTCGGGATCGGCGACATCATCGAACACGCCTACCAGTGTGGCGGCGGCCCGGCCGATGCCCGCCGCCGCCCCTACGCCCGCAGGAATCCGTCCCCGTGCGCGCTGATGTGGGCCTCCAGCGCGCTCAGGGCGCTCTGGGTGGCGTCCGGGGAGCCGCTGCCGCGCCGCTCGGCGTAGTAGGCGGCGCCGAGCTTCTTGAGGAGGTCGTTGCCGGCGCGCTGCTGCTGGACCTCGTCGACCTTCTGCTTGCCCTGATTGAGGGCGCTTTGGGCCTGCTCCTTGGCGCGGTCGAGAAACCCTGCCATCACTGCCTCCTGTGAACGATCGGTCTTGTGGGGATCAACGGCCCGTCCGGTCGGCGGGTTCCCCGTGTCAGGCTCGGCCACCCGGGCGGAGGACGCGAGGCGGGCGGGCCGTTGGGCGGGCCGGAGGCCGGTGGCCGGTGGTGCGTCCGGGGGCCGGGCCCGGTGGCGGGTGTGCGAAGGCGGGCCCCGTCGCGGGGCGCGGGAACGGCCGGGTTAGCGTGTCCGATATGGACTACCAGGCCGTTCTTGATGAGGTAGCGGCCTATGCGCGGCCGTTTGTGAGGCAGGGCGAGGTCGCCGACTACATACCGGCGCTCGAACGCGTCAGCCCGGACCGCTTCGGCATCGCGCTGGTCGACATCGACGGCTCGGTGTACGGGGCGGGCGACTGGGAGACGCCGTTCTCGGTGCAGTCGATCTCGAAGACCTTCTCGCTGGCGCTGGTGATGGCGCATGCGCACGACGACGAGATCTGGTCCCGGGTGGGCCGGGAGCCGTCGGGCACGCCGTTCAACTCCCTGGTCCAGCTGGAGTGGGAGAACGGCATTCCGCGCAATCCGTTCATCAACGCGGGCGCGCTCGTCGTCACCGACCGCCTCCAGACCCTCACCGGTGACGCCAGTACGACGATGCTGCACTTCCTGCGGGAGGAGAGCGGCAACGAGGACCTGGCGTTCGACCAGGCGGTGGCCGATTCGGAGGCCGACCACGGGGACCGCAACGCCGCGCTCGCGCACTTCATGGCGTCGTTCGGCAATCTGGAGAACCCGGTCCCCAGCGTCATCGAGCACTACTTCTGGCAGTGCTCGATAGAGATGAGCTGCCGCGATCTGGCCACCGCCGGCGGCTTCCTCGCCCGGCACGGGCTGCGCACGGACGGCAGCCGGCTGCTGGAGGCGCGGGAGGCCAAGCGGATCAACGCGGTGATGCTGACCTGCGGCACCTATGACGCGGCGGGGGAGTTCGCCTACCGGGTGGGGCTGCCCGCCAAGAGCGGCGTCGGCGGCGGGATCCTCGCCGTCGTGCCGGGCCGCTGCACGCTGTGCGTCTGGAGCCCGGGGCTCGACCGGCGGGGCAACTCCGTCGCCGGTGCCGCGGCGCTCGACCACTTCACGACGCTCACCGGCTGGTCGGTGTTCTGAGCCCCCGGGGCGGGCCCGCCGGGCGCCCGCGGCTCCGGTCGCGTTGTGGCGGCGATCTTCCTGGCGCATCGTGGGCGTAGGAGACGTAGGAGGTGCACCGTCATGGAGCACGAGATGCGGGCGGAGTACGAGGAAGGCGTGGAGCCGGGGCCGGACGCCGAGGTCAAGAACTGGCACATGGTCCGCCGCGACGGGATCAAGGCGATGTGCGGCCGGATGCTGAGCGAGTCCGCCGCCACCCAGCCGGCCGACCGCTGGGGCGAGCCCGAGGGCGAGCCGTTCTGCTTCCTGTGCGGTGCGGTGTATCTGCGCGAGGTGCCCTGAGCTGCGCCTTCGGCGTCCGGACCGGTCAGGGGCAGCGGATGACCTGGCCGCCGTAGGAGAGGTTGCCGCCGAAGGCGAAGAGGAGGACGGGGTCGCCGGTGGTGATCTCGCCGCGTTCGACCAGCTTGGACAGGGCCAGCGGCACCGACGCCGCCGAGGTGTTCCCGGAGTCCACGACGTCCCGGGCGACGACGGCGTTGACCGCGCCGATCTTCCGGGCGACCGGCTCGATGATCCGCAGGTTGGCCTGGTGGAGGACGATCCCGGCGAGGTCGGCGGGGGCGATGCCGGAGCGTTCGCAGACCTGGCGGGCGATGGCCGGCAGCTGGGTGGTGGCCCAGCGGTAGACGGTCTGGCCCTCCTGGGCGAAGCGGGCCGGCTCGCCCTCGATACGGACCGCGTGGCCCATGCCGGGGACCGAACCCCACAGCACCGGGCCGATCATCTCCTCCTCGGACGCGGTGACCACGGCGGCGCCCGCGCCGTCGCCGACCAGCACGCAGGTCGTCCGGTCCGTCCAGTCGGTCACGGCGCTGAACTTCTCGGCGCCGATCACCAGCGCCGACCGCGCGGAGCCGGCGCGGATGGCGTGGTCGGCGGTGGCCAGGGCGTGGGTGAAGCCGGAGCAGACGACGTTGATGTCCATCGTCGCGGGCGCCGCGAGCTGGAGGGCGGCCGCGACGCGGGCCGCGGTGTTGGGGCTGCGGTCGGTCGCGGTGCAGGTCGCGACGAGGACGAGGTCGATCTCTTCTGCCGGGACGCCGCTGGAGGCGAGGGCCTTCGCCGCCGCCTGGGCCGCCATCGAGTCGACGGTCTCGTCGGGCCCGGCGATGTGCCGGGTGCGGATGCCGACCCGGCTGCGGATCCAGGCGTCGTCGGTCTCCACCATCGACGCGAGATCGTCGTTGGTGAGGACGCCCGGCGGCTGGTGGTGGCCGACCGCGAGAACGCGTGAACCCGGCATCTCATCCCCTTCGGACCTGCGGTGTCGTGCGACCAGTGTGACCCGCGGCGGCCGGGCGCCCCTTGCGAGAACCGCCAATCTTCCGCCGTCATCTCTGGAGGGACCCGACGCCTCCCGGGCCGGGCCCGGCAGGCGTCGTCCGGTCGCCCGGGGGCGCGCGGGGCGATCGTGCACGCCCCCGGCGCCCGGACGTGTCCGGTACGCGCACCCGGCCGCATTCCGTACGCGGTTCCGTGCGCCGCTCGGTACGAGGTTGCGTACGCCGCTTCGTACGCCGTCCGGTACGACGGAGGCGGGGCCCCGGCCTCCCCGGCCCGGGCCCCGCCTCCGTACGGCTGCTCCGTATCCGTCACTCCGCCGTCGCGCGGAAGCGGCGCAGGCGGAGGCTGTTGCCGACCACGAAGACCGAGGAGAAGGCCATCGCGGCGCCCGCGATCATCGGGTTGAGCAGGCCCGCGGCGGCCAGCGGGAGGGCGGCGACGTTGTAGCCGAAGGCCCAGAAGAGGTTGGTGCGGATGGTGCCGAGGGTGGCGCGGGCCAGCCGGATGGCGTCCGCCGCGGCCCGCAGGTCGCCGCGGACCAGGGTGAGGTCCCCGGCCTCGATGGCGGCGTCGGTGCCGGTGCCCATCGCCAGGCCCAGATCGGCGGTGGCCAGCGCCGCCGCGTCGTTGACGCCGTCGCCGACCATGGCGACCGTCCGGCCCTCGGCGCGCAGCCGCTCGACCACGGCGACCTTGTCCTGCGGCAGCACCTCGGCGATGACCTCGTCGATGCCGACCTCGGCGGCGACCGCCTCGGCGACCGCGCGGTTGTCGCCGGTCAGCAGCACCGGCGTCAGCCCCAGCGCCCGCAGCCGGCGGACCGCCTCGGCGCTGGTCTCCTTGACCGCGTCGGCGATCACCAGCACCGCGCGGGGCGCGCCGTCCCAGGCGACCGCGACGGCGGTGGCGCCCGCCTCCTCGGCCTGCCGCTTCGCCGTCGCCAGCGGCTCGGTCAGCGTCAGCCCGGCGTCCGCCAGCAGCCGCTCCCGGCCGACCAGCACGGTGTGGCCGCCGACCTCGCCGCGGACGCCGAGCCCGGGGACGTTCTCGAACTTCCCGGGCGCCGGCAGCGCACCGGACACCGCCTCCTCGGCCGCGGTGGCGACGGCGCGGGCGATCGGGTGCTCCGAGGCGTGCTCCAGGGCGCCGGCCAGCCGCAGCGCGGTGGTGCGGTCCACGCCGTCGGCGAGGTGGACGCCGGTCAGCGTCATCACGCCGGTGGTGACGGTGCCGGTCTTGTCCAGGACGACGGTGTCGACGGCGCGGGTGGACTCCAGCACCTCCGGGCCCTTGAGCAGGATGCCCAGCTGGGCGCCGCGGCCGGTGCCGACCATCAGGGCGGTCGGGGTGGCCAGGCCCAGGGCGCACGGGCAGGCGATGATCAGCACCGCGACGGCGGCGGTGAAGGCGGCGGTGGCCCCGGCGCCCGTGCCGAGCCAGTAGCCGAGGGTGCCGACGGCCAGCGCGATGACGATCGGCACGAAGACCGCCGAGATCCGGTCGGCCAGCCGCTGGGCCGCGGCCTTGCCGTTCTGCGCCTCCTCCACCATGCGCGCCATCCGGGCGAGCTGGGTGTCGGCGCCGACCCGGGTCGCCTCGACGACGAGGCGGCCGCCGGCGTTGACGGTGGCGCCGGTGACGGTGTCGCCGGGGCCGACCTCCACGGGCACGGACTCGCCGGTCAGCAGGGCGGCGTCCACGGCGGACGAGCCCTCGGTGACCTTGCCGTCGGTGGCGATCTTCTCGCCGGGGCGGACGACGAAGCGGTCGCCGACGGCCAGCTCGGCCGTGGGGATGCGGACCTCCCGGCCGTCGCGCAGCACCGCGACGTCCTTGGCGCCCAGCTCCATCAGGGCGCGCAGCGCGGCCCCGGCCTTCCGCTTCGCGCGGGCCTCGAAGTAGCGGCCCGCCAGGATGAACGTGGTGACCCCGGCCGCGGCCTCCAGATAGATCGAGCCGCCGCCGTCACCGCGGGTGAGGGTCAGCTCGAAGGGGTGGCGCATGCCGGGCATCCCGGCCGTACCGAAGAACAGTGCCCACAGGGACCAGCCGAACGCGGCGAGCGTCCCCATGGAGATCAGGGTGTCCATGGTGGCGGCGCCGTGCCGCAGGTTGGTCCAGGCGGCGCGGTGGAAGGGCCAGGCGGCGTAGACGACCACCGGGGCGGCGAGCGTCAGCGAGAGCCACTGCCAGTTGGTGAACTGCAGCGCCGGGACCATCGCCATGAGGATCACCGGGACGGACAGCACCAGCGCGGTCAGCAGCCGCTGCCGCAGCGCGGTGAGGCCGTCGTCCGCGGGCTTCTCCTCCTCGGCGTCGGCGGCCTCCGGCTCCGGCGGCGCGGGGACCGCGGCGGTGTAGCCGGTCTTCTCGACGGTGGCGATGAGGTCGGCGGTCTCCAGCGCGCTGCCCTCCTCCAGGGAGACCCGGGCCTTCTCGGTGGCGTAGTTGACCGAGGCGGTGACGCCGTCCATGCGGTTGAGCTTCTTCTCGACGCGCGCCGCACACGAGGCGCAGGTCATCCCGCCGATCTCCAGCTCGATGTACTGCTCTCCGGGCACGGTGATCACGGCTGCTCCTCGTGGTGTGCGTACGGGTGGGGGGTATGCGGGGCGCTGTGTGGCGCGGGAGGCGCGGGTGGCGCCGGGGCGCCCGTGGCGCGGCCGATTCCGAACCCGGCGGCGAGCACGACCAGCAGGATCAGTGCGTAGCCGCCGAGCAGGACCGGGGTGGTCGGTGCCTTCATGCCGTACTCCTCACAGGGATACCGGAACCGGGGACCGCGAACGCTCCCGGGGTGGGGACGGCGGCTTTCACCGGCGTCCCTCTGCCTCCAACTGTATACCCCCCAGGGGTATTCCACCACGGCGTGGCGGCCGCTTCTGTGGCGTTCGTGCCCCGCCGTTCCGCGTCCCCGGTCCCTGCCGCCCGGCGGGCCGGGACGCCATACTGAGCCGGTGTCGATGATCCGTAGCCTCCGCCGCGCCGTCCGGCTGCCGCAGCCGCGCACCCGCGGGGTCGACCTCAGCCACCCCGCCCGCTCCCCGCTCGGCACCGCCGTCGTCAACTGCGCCGTGTACGAGAACGGCGTACGGCAGCCCGGCGATCACCCGGCCGGTGAGGCGCTGAGCCGGGTGCGCCGCTCCGGCGCCGGATTCGTGTGGATCGGGCTGCACGAGCCGACGGAGACCGAGTTCGCCGGCATCGTCGAGCTGTTCGGACTGCACCCGCTCGCCGTCGAGGACGCCGTCCTCGCCCACCAGCGCCCGAAGATCGAGCTGTACGACGGTTCGCTGTTCACCGTCTTCCGGACCGTCCGCTACATCGAACACGAGCAGCTCACCGACACCAGCGAGGTCATCGAGACCGGTGAGCTGATGGTCTTCACCGGCGCCGACTTCGTGATCACCGTCCGGCACGGCGGCCACGGCTCCCTCGGTCCGCTCCGCGAACAGCTGGAGCGCGACCCCGAACAGCTGGCCATCGGCCCGTCGGCCGTCCTGCACGCCATCGCCGACCTCGTGGTGGACGACTACCTCGACGTCGCCGCCGAGATCCGGAACGACATCGACGACGTGGAGAGCGAGGTCTTCTCGGTCCGCGGCAGCGGCAGCGGCGGCGCCGGCCGCATCTACCAGCTCAAACGCGAACTCCTTGAGCTGAAGCACGCCGTCGCCCCGCTCGACCGCCCGCTGCAGAAGCTGGTCACGGGGCCGATGCCGTACGTCGACGCCCGGCTGCGGACGTACTTCCGGGACGTCACCGACCACCTGGAGCGGGTCGTCGAACAGATCACGTCCTTCGACGACCTCCTCAACTCGATACTCCAGGCCCACCTCGCGCAGGTCACCGTCGCCCAGAACGAAGGCATGCGCCGGATCAGCGCCTGGGTCGCGATCCTCGCCGTCCCCACCATGGTCTGCGGCGTCTACGGCATGAACTTCACGTACATGCCGGAGCGGGACTGGACGTACGGATATCCGCTGGTCATGGCCATCACCCTGGGCCTGTGTTGGCTGATCCACCGAGGGTTCAAGCGCAACGGGTGGCTGTGACCTCGAAGTCCCGCCCCTACTCCGGCCGTCCTGCGACATGGAGCGGCCGGCCCGCCCCGAAGCCCGCCGCGATCTGCGGCACCAGCAGGGCCAGCAGCACCGTGAGCGGCACCGTCCAGCCGCCCGCCGCATCGTGCACCCCGCCCAGCACCGCCGGGCCGCTCGCCGCCAGGATGTAGCCGAAGCACTGCGCCATGCTGGACAGCTGCGCGGTGTGCCGGGCGTCCGGGGACCGCTCCACGATGAAGAGCAGCGCCAGGCTGATCGCCCCGCCCTGCCCCAGCCCGAGCAGCGTCATCCACGCGTACGCGCCGCCCACCGGCGCCGCCAGCAGCCCCGCGAACGCCGCCGCGCACAGCAGCGCGCTCACCGCGGCGAGCGCCCCGGCGCGCAGCCGCCGCCCCACGATCACCGGGGCGAGGAACGATCCCGCGATGCCCAGCAGCGACGAGTACGACAGCATCCACCCGGCGTCGCCCGCCGGCATCCCGGCGTCCGCCAGCACCGTCGGCAGCCAGGCGGCGGCCGCGTAGTAGCTCAGCGACTGCAGGCCCATGTAGCCGGTGACCTGCCAGGCGAGCGGGGAGCGCCACAGGCCGCGCACCGGGTGCGCCGCCGCGCCCGCCGCCCTGGCCGGAACCCGGCCACGGGCGCCCGTCTGCGGCAGCCAGCACACCAGCGCCACCACCGCGAGGCCGCCCCAGCACGCCAGCGTCGCCTGCCAGCTCAGCCCGGCGGCCCGCTGCACCGGGACGGTCACCCCGGCGGCCAGCGCCGCGCCGCCGAACAGCGACATCGAGTACAGGCCGGTCATCAGCCCGGCGCGGGCCGGGAAGTCCCGCTTGATCAGGCCGGGCAGCAGCACATTGGCGACCGCGATCCCGGCGCCGATCACGACCGTCCCGGCGAACAGCGCCACCACCGAGTCCACCAGCCGCAGCGCGGTCCCGGCGCCGATCAGCGCCATCGTGCCGAGCAGCGCCCGCTCCGTGCCCAGGCGCCGGCCCAGCCGCGGCGCGAGGGGCGCCAGCAGCCCGAAGCAGAGCAGCGGCAGCGCCGTCAGCAGACTCGTCGCCGCCGCCGACATCCCGCTGTCGTCCCGGATGGTCCCGGCCAGCGGCGACACGGCGACCAGCGCGGGCCGCAGATTCAGCGCCAGCAGAACGACGCCCAGCCCCAGGTACAGGGCGCGGCGCCCGGTGGGGACGGCCGCGGGCCCCTCGGCCCGGGGGCGCGGCGGCGCGGTGGTTATCGGGCCGTCGGCGACGGTGGCTGCGGGGTCAGGCACGGTGTTCTCCGGTGGTGTGCGGGCGCCCGCCGGCCCGGGCGCCGTCGCCCGAGGCATCGCGCAGCGCGTCCCTCGCTTCGGTCAGATGCGCCAGCACGGCGCGCTCGGCGGCGTCCGCGTCGCCCGCCTCGATGGCGTCGACGACCGCGGTGTGCCCGTCGAGCTGGTGGTGCACCCCGTCCGGCACATGCGCGGCGAGCACCGCGTACAAGGTGGCGCGCAGCGCATCGCTGAGATGGGCGTACAGATCCGACAGCACGCCGTTGTGCGCGGCCTGCGCGATCAGCTGGTGGAAGCGGACGTCCGCCGCCACGAACGCGTCGGTGTCCCCGGACTCCCAGGTCCGCACCCGCTCGGCCAGCGACTCCCGCAGCGCCGCCAGATCCGCGGGCGTCCGCCGCACCGCCGCATGGCGCGCCGCGTCCCGCTCCAGCGCGGCCCGGACCTCGTAGGCCTCCAGATTCTCCGCACGGCGCAGCCGGCGCTGCACCGCCGCGCCGAAGTCGCTGCGGGCGCGGACGTAGGTGCCGTCGCCCTGCCGGGCCTCCAGCAGCCCGGTGTGGACCAGCGCGCGGACCGCCTCGCGGACGGTGTTGCGGCCGACGTCCAACTGCTCGACGAGGGCGGGCTCCGGCGGGATCTTCGTCCCCACCGGCCACTCACCGCCCGCGATCAGCGCCTCCAGCTGCTCGATGACGAGGCCGACCAGGCTGGTACGGGCGGTACTGCGCAGCGGCATCGGCGCGGCGTCCTCTCCTCGGACCGGGACGGCGGACCGTCCAGGGGCCCGCCGCATTCTTCCGGTCATGGGAACATCCCATGTTTGCGGCTGTCAAAAGACACCGGCCGCACACGCACCTGCGGCGGAGTCCGCGAAGGACTCCGCCACAGGGCCGCGTACGGGGAAGACGGGCACGAGGCGGCCGTACGCGAGGCCGCCCGGTGGTCCGGGAACGGGGACCGCCACCGGGTCCGGACCCTGTCCGCCGGTGGCCCGCGCCGGTGGGGGCGCGGGCGGCCGGGGCGCGGCGGGCCGGACGCGGCAGGCGGGTGGGGAACCCCTGCCGGAAGCCGCACGGCGCCGGGGCGCCGTGCCGGGGTGCCGCACCGGAGGCGTGGCCGAACGGGGCGTCAGGACGGCCCGCCCACCGGTGCGTCGGGCGGACGGGTCAGGACGCCTTGGGAAGGAGCCCCGCCAGACCGTTCGCCCACAACTGGTCGACCTGCGCCCGCTCGTTGGCGTCCGGCTGCGTGTTCTGGCAGGACGGGCCGGGGCCGCCGCCGGACATCAGCTCGCTGCACGGGCCCTCGTAGTGGTCCGGCAGGCCGAGCACGTGGCCGGTCTCGTGGGTCACCACGCGGGTCGAGTTGTACTGCTGGTTCTGCGCGTAGTCCAGGAAGACGTAGCCGCTGCCGTGGCCGTCGGTGCTGGCGTACGAACCGCGCGGGTCGTTGCCCTCGCGGTACTGGAAGTCGCCGCCGCTGCCCGACTGGAGCTTGACGTTGGAGACCGCGCTGTTCCAGATCTGCGCGGCCTGGGATATCTGGCTCGCGAAGGTCGGGGCGGCGCTCGCGTCGTAGGTCACCGTGACCGACTGCAGGTGCGGGTTGGCCTTCAGCTTCTTCGCCGCCGACTTCACCACGGCGTCGAAGAACGCCTTGGTGTCGGCCTTCTGCTCGGCCGAACCGTTGTACGCGGCCACCGAGGCGGGCGTGGAGCGGTGGGAGGCGGGGGAGGAGGGCGTCGCGGACGCCGGGACCGCCGCGGTGAGGGCGGCGGCGAGGCCCAGGCCGAGCGCTGCCGACAGCGCCGTCTTGGGAGATCTCATGTGGGGGCTCCTTAATTTCCGAGGGCTACGGCCGCCGTGTGGGGCGGCGGCCGGGGCCCCGGATTTCTTGGTGCCGCCGAGTCTGGACGCAGTTCACCCGCCGGACGGAGATGCCAGGAGGCAATAGGACGGCGCAATACCCCAGGGAAAACGGGCAGTTCATGGCGGTTCAGGAGTCTGGTGTGACGCCATCGCGCATGGCTATGCTCCCCGCGTGGAGCTAGAGGTGAGGCATCTTCGAGCCCTGTGCGCCATCGCCGACTCCGGCAGCGTACGGAAGGCGGCCCGTCAGCTGGGCATGACCCAGCCGTCGCTGACCACACAGCTGCACCGCATCGAAAAGGCCCTCGGCGGCCAGCTCTTCTTCCGCGCCGCCACCGGCAGCCGCCCCACCCCGCTCGGCCACGTCGTGCTCTCCCGCGCCCGCCCCATCGTCGCCGACATGCGCGCCCTGGTGGACGAGATCACCGCCGTCTCCGTGAGCGAACAGGGCGCCCGGCTGCGCATCGGCAGCACCAGCAGCCGCGCCGTCGCCGGCTGGCTGCGCCGCCTGCGCGCCCGCCTGCCCGCCACCGACCCCGCCCTGCGCATCGACGTCTCCGCCAACGCGCTGCTCCAGATGGTCGCCACCGGCCAGCTCGACGCCGCCTTCGTCCACGAGGTCGAGGGCGCGCCGCTACGGGTCCCCGCCAACCTCGTCCAGTACGAACTCATCGCCCGCGAACCGCAGTTCATCGCCCTGCCGGCCACCCACCCGGCCACCGCCAAGGAGGTCGTCGACCTCGCGGACCTGGCGGGCGACCCGTGGATGGTCGACCCGACCGTGGACGGCGAATGGGCCGGGCTGCGCCGCATCTGGGCGGCGGCCGGGGTCAACCCCCGCGTCGTGCACGGCGACTACCTCACCGCCGCCGATCTGGTCGCCGCCGGCGAGGTCGTCACCCCCTGCCAGCCGACCTCCCGCCCCCGCCACGGCATGGACATCCGCCCCCTGCGCGGCGACCCCCTCGCCGTCCGCCTCTTCATGGCCTGCCGCTCCGACACCCCCCTCGCCGCCCCGCCCGAGGCCCTCTTCGCCGACCTCACCGCCTCGTACACGGAAATCGCCTGGTCCAGCAGCGCGTACCGGGCGTGGCTGGTACGGAAGGGCGACGGGGCGCTGCCGCGGAGGCTGGCTTCGGCGTAGGGGCCCGACCGCCACACCGCCCAACACCCGCCGCCGGCCCTGCCCCTGACTGTGCGAAACCCCGGAATGCCGGTGGATTTCGGCCATTGACCGTGTGTGTCACCCCAGGTCAGAATGGCCGCGCCCCCCACGTGACCCTCTTGGAGGCACTCCCGTGAGACCCACTCGCGCCGCCCTGCTCCTCGCGTCCGCCGCCCTGGCGCCCGCCCTGCTCCTGGCGTCCCCGGCCTCCGCGGCGCCGTCGGCCGCGCCCGGCACCGTGGCGGCGGCGTCCGTCGCACCGGCCGACGGCACGCCGGTCGACGAGATGTCCGACGACGACCTCCGGATCGCCGTCCTGCGGATCCTGGGCGACGAGGAGAGCGGCCGCGCGGTCGTCCGCGAGGCGAACAAGGCCCTCGACGGCACCGTCGAGGACCTGCGCACCTTCCTGAAGACCGGCTATCGCCTCGCCCGCGCCGAGGACGACCGCGTCGAGATCGCCCGCATCCTGGGCGCCGAGGACTCCGGCCGGGCGGTGGTGCGCGAGGCCAACGAGGCGCTGGACGACGGTACGCCGGAGGCGCTGCGGGCCTTCCTGGAGACCGGCCTGCGCCTGGCCCGCGCCGAGGACGACCGCGTGGCGGTCGCCCGCATCCTGGCCGATCCGGCCAGCAGCCCCGCACTGCGCGCCGCCGCCGAGAAGGTCATCGACGGCACCCCGGAGGAGCTGCGGTACTTCCTGGAGACCGGCCGCTACGAAGTGTGACGCCGGCTGCGTGACGTCGTGTCACGCGCACAGGTGCGGCCCGGTGGATCGCCCGGCCGCACCCGCAGGGGCCGGAACGGCGCTCTTGCCCCGTTCCCGCCCTCGATGCCGAAGGGGCCCGGCGGAAAACCGCAGGGCCCCTTCGGGGTGACGCCGGTCTGCGGAGGTGCACCACCCGCAGGGCGTCGTGGGGCGATCCGAAGATCAGGCCTTCTTGGTCTCCCAGAAGATCTTGTCGATCTGGGCGATCAGGTCCAGGGCCTTCTGGCCGGTGGCCGGGTCGTTCGAGCCCTTGGCGGCCGAGAGGGCCTTGAGGGTGTCGTTGACCAGCTGGTGCAGCTCCGGGTACTTCTCGAAGTGCGGGGCCTTGAAGTAGTCGCTCCACAGCACCGAGACGTGGTGCTTGGCCAGCTCGGCGCGCTGCTCCTTGATCAGGACGGCGCGGGTGCGGAAGTCCGCGTCCTCGTTGGCCTGGTACTTCTCCTGGACGGCCTTGACCGACTCGGCCTCGATACGGGCCTGGGCCGGGTCGTACACACCGCAGGGCAGGTCGCAGTGGGCGCTGACCTTGACCTTGGGGGCGAACAGGCGCGAGAGCATGTTCAGTCCTTCCTCGTGATCGTCTTCTCACGGGCGAGATTACTCGGTGCCGGAACGGTTTTCTCGGGCGGCCCGGGGGTCTTAGGGCAAAAGTCCGGCACCCGTCGGGCCGGAGTCCGGTCAGCCGCCGGGACTGATGGAGGATGGACCGGTGAGCTGGAGGAATGGTTCGGTGGGCGCCGGACCGGGCCGGACCGGGAGGTGGGCTGGGATGCCCGAGCGGGTGGACGGGCGCGGGCCCGGCGACGGCGGTGGGGCGGACGGCGGCGGGCCGGCGCGGCGCGGGGGGCCGGTGTTCGGGCTGGCCGAGGTGTACAACCCGTCGATGCTGCCGACGCTCCGGCCCGGCGACCGGCTGCTGCTGCACTACGGCGCGGCCGTCCGGCCGGGTGACGTGGTGGTGGTCCGGCACCCGTTCCGGCAGGACCTGCTGATCGTCAAGCGGGCCGTGGAGCGGCGCGGCGGCGGCTGGTGGGTGCGGGGCGACAACCCGCGGGTGGTCAACGACAGCCGGGAGTTCGGGGCGGTGCCGGACGAGCTGGTGGTGGCGCGTGCCCGGGTGCGGCTGCGGCCGCTGGGGGCTCAGCGCTCGCCGCTGGCGGTGGTGTCCTGGGCGCTGTCGGCGGTGCGTCCGCTGCGTGCGGCGCGTTCGCTCTCCAGCCTCTTGCGGGCGCGGTAGGCGGCGACGTTGGCGCGGGTCGCGCAGCGGTCGGAGCAGTAGCGCCGCGAGCGGTTGGTGGAGGTGTCGAGGTAGACGTTCCGGCAGGGGCGGGCCTCGCAGACACCCAGTCGGTCCACGCCCAGTTCGGTGAGGTGGAAGGCGAGGCCCATGCAGGCGGTGGCGGTGTAGCCGGCGGTCGCGTTGGCCGCGTGGTCGGCGATGTGCAGGTGCCAGTCGGGGCGGCCGTCCGCGTCCCGCAGTTCGTGGCCGGAGATCTGCGGGCTGACCGGGAACTCCATCATCAGCGCGTTGAGCAGGTCGACGGCGCGGACCTCGTCCCCGTCGGCCGCCGACTCGAAGACGGTCCGCAGCCGGCCGCGGACCGTGCGCAGCCGGGTGACATCGCTCTCCGTGGCGCGCCGGGCGATCTGCTGCGCGGGCCCGAAGAGCGCCCGGACCGCCTCGACGGAGGTCAGGCTGTCGCTGCCGCGCTCGGGCTCCTCGGTGTTGACGAGCCGCACGGCATAGTCCGAGTAATAGGCCAGTTCCACTTGTAGTCCTTACGGGGGCGGGCTATCGTTCCGGGCAGGTAGCCGTAATGGGTGTTGTGGCTACGAGGGTATTACACGCGGAAGGGGTTCGTGATGACCGAGACCGTGGCCGGGGCCGACTGGCAGGCGTGGCAGGACAGTTGGGACCGGCAGCAGGAGTGGTACATGCCGGACCGCGAGGAGCGGTTCCGGGTGATGCTCGACATGGTCGAGGCGCTGGTGGGCACCGCTCCCAGGGTGCTCGACCTCGCCTGCGGCACCGGCTCGATCTCCGACCGGCTGCTCAAGCGCTTCCCGGAGGCCGAGAGCGTCGGCGTCGATCTGGATCCCGCGCTGCTGGCCATCGCCGAAGGGTACTTCGCCGGTGACGCGCGGGTGCGGTTCGTCCGCGCCGATCTCAAGAACCCCTCCTGGACCGCGCAGTTGCCGCACGACTCGTACGACGCGGTGCTCACCGCCACCGCGCTGCACTGGTTCTACTCCGAGGACCTGCGCGGGCTCTACGGACAGCTGGGCGGCGTGGTGCGCGACGGCGGGGTGTTCATGAACGCCGACCACATGCCGGACGAGACCACCCCGCGGATCAACGCCGCCGACCGCGCCCAGCGCCACGCCCGGATGGACCGCGCCAAGGCCGCCGGTGCGGTCGACTGGGCCGACTGGTGGAAGCTGGCCGCCGCCGACCCGCTGCTGGCCGGGCCGACCGCCGAGCGGTTCGAGATCTACGGGGAGCACGCCGACGGCGACACTCCCTCGGCGCAGTGGCACGCCCAGGTCCTGCGCGATTCCGGCTTCGCCGAGGCGCGGACGGTGTGGCGGTCGCCGAGCGATGCGCTGGTGCTCGGGCTGAAGTGAGCCGGGGCGGGGCCCGGGGCGCGCTCTTGGGGGGCGCCCCGGGCCCGACCCGTTGCTGTACGGCTGCCCCGGGCCCGACCCGTTGCTGTACGGCCGACCCGGTGTCCGGAGGCCGGGACGGATCGCTGCCGTGCGCCGGACGGCGCATATGGTGCGTCCATGACACCTCAGACGCCGCATGCGCCGCAGACGCCCCCCGCCTACCTCGCCGGACTGTTCTCGCTGGAGGGGCTGAACGCCGTGGTGACCGGCGGCAGTTCCGGTATCGGGCGGGCGATCGCCGGGGCGCTCGCGCGGGCCGGGGCGCGCGTGGTGGTCGTCGCGCGCCGGGAGGCGGAGCTGGCCGCCACCGTCGACGAGCTGACCGCCGACGGCTGCCGGGCCGCCGCGGTCAGCTGTGATCTGGGCAGCCGCGAGGGAGTGCGCGCCGGGGCGGAGGAGGCGGCCGCGGTCTTCGGCGAGCCCGACATCCTGGTCAACAGCGCCGGGATCAACCTGCGGCCGCCGATGGGCGAGATGACCGACGAGGTCTGGGACGCCACCATGGCGGTCAACCTGGAGGCGCCCCATCTGCTGGGGCGGCGGTTCGGCCCCGGGATGGCCGAGCGGGGCTTCGGCCGGATCATCCACGTCAGCTCGCAGCAGGCACACCGGGCGTTCGTGCAGAGCGGCGCCTACGGGGTCTCCAAGGGCGCGCTGGAGTCGCTGACCCGCTCGCAGGCCGAGGCCTGGTCCCCGCGCGGCGTCACCTGCAACACGCTGGTCCCGGGCTTCGTGATGACCCCGCTCAACGCCCGGCTGTCGTCCGACCCGGAGCGGGTGGCCGCGCTGGCCGCCCGCACCCTGACCGGCCGCAACGGCCTGGCCGAGGACTTCGCGGGCGCCGCCGTGTTCCTGGCGAGCCGGGCCTCCGGCTACGTCACCGGGCAGAGCCTCTTCGTCGACGGCGGGTTCTCGGTGCACTGAGCCCGCCCGCGCACCGCCTCCGGCCCCGGACGCACCGGAGGCGGTACGCGCCCAGGGCCCGTACCGCCTCCGCAGATCCACCGGGCGGGTCCCGGTCCGGCCTCACGGCGCCTCGGACCTCACAGCACCTTGGACAGGAACGACTTGGTGCGCTCGTGCTGCGGCTTGCCGAGGACGTCGCGCGGGTGGCCGGACTCGACGACCACGCCGTCGTCCATGAAGACCAGCGAATCGCCGACCTCGCGGGCGAAGCCCATCTCATGGGTGACCACGACCATCGTCATACCGTCCGCGGCCAGGTCCTTCATCACGTCGAGGACGTCGCCGACCAGCTCCGGGTCGAGCGCCGAGGTCGGCTCGTCGAAGAGCATCAGCTTCGGCTCCATCGCCAGCGCGCGGGCGATCGCGACGCGCTGCTGCTGGCCGCCGGAGAGCTGCGAGGGGTAGTTGCCGGCCTTGTCCTTCAGGCCGACGCGGTCCAGCAGCTTGGTGGCGCGCTCCCGGGCCGATGCCCGCGACTCGCCCTTGACCTGCACCGGCGCCTCCATGATGTTCTCCACCGCGGTCATGTGCGGAAAGAGGTTGAAGCGCTGGAAGACCATGCCGATGTCGCGGCGGCGGGCGGCCACCTCGCGGTCGCGCAGCTCGTAGAGCTTGCCGTTCTGCTCGCGGTAGCCGACCAGCTCACCGTCGACCGACAGCCGCCCGGCGTTGATCTTCTCCAGGTGGTTGATGCAGCGCAGGAACGTCGACTTGCCGGAACCGGACGGGCCGATCAGGCAGAAGACCTCCTTGGGCGCCACCTCCAGGTCGATGCCCTTGAGGATGTGGGCGGTGCCGAAGGACTTGTGGACGCCCTCGGCCTTCACCATCGGGGCCCCGGAGCCCTTGGCGGGGGCGGACTTGCTGGCGGTCATGCGGCACCTCCGGCGCGGTGGAAGCTCCCGGCCAGCTTCGCCCTGGCGCGCTGGAGCGGGGTGGGCGGCAGCTGGCGGCTGGCGCCGCGGGCGTAGTACCGCTCCAGGTAGTACTGGCCGATGCTGAGCACCGTCGTGGCGATCAGGTACCAGGCGGCGGCGAGGATCAGCATCTCCACCACGACACCGGAGTCCCGGCCGACGTTCTGCGCCGCCTGCAACAGGTCGTAGTACTGGACGGCGATCACCAGCGAGGAGGTCTTCAGCATGTTGATGACCTCGTTGCCGGTCGGCGGGACGATCACCCGCATCGCCTGCGGCACCACGATCCGGCGCAGCGTCTTCGCGTGGCTCATGCCCAGCGCGTGCGCCGCCTCGGTCTGCCCCTCATCGACGGCGTTGAGGCCCGCGCGGCAGATCTCCGCCATGTACGCCGCCTCGTTGAGCCCGAGGCCCAGCAGCGCGCACAGGAACGGCGTCATGAAGTCCGACCACTCGTCCTTGTAGATCGGCATGATGTCGATGTACTGGAAGACGAGGCCGAGGTTGAACCAGAGGAAGAGCTGGACGTAGACCGGCGTGCCGCGGAAGAACCAGATGTAGAACCACGAGACGGACGAGGTCACCCAGTTCTTCGACTGGCGCATCACCGCGAGGATCACGCCGAGCACCACGCCGATGACCATCGACAGCACGGTGATCAGCAGGGTGTTGCGCAGACCCTTGAGGATGTCCGCGTTGAAGAGGTATTCGGGGATGGCGCCCCAGTTGACGTTCCCGGAGGCGAAGGCCCGTACGAGCGCCGCGATCACTCCGAGGACGACGACCACCGCCACCCAGCGGCCGTAGTGGCGGACGGGGATGGCCTTGATGGACTCTGGCGGGGACGGGGTGCCGGCCGGGGACCGGTCCGACTTCTCGACGTCGACTGACACGGATGCTGCCTTTCGGAGGTTCAGCGGATCGGCGGGAGGGTGCAAAGGCGGGTGCGCGGCGGTCAGGAACCGCCGTTGAGCTTCGCCTCCGTCACCGCCGCTTCCTTGACGTCCCACTTGTCGAGGACCTTGGCGTAGGCGCCGGACGTGATGGCGCGCTCCAGCGCCGCCTTGAGCGCGTCGCGCAGCTTCTCGCTGCCCTTGGGCACGGCGATGCCGTACGGCGCGGCCTTCACCGGCGCGCCGCCGACCATCTGGAAGTCGTTGCCGTGGCCGGAGACCTTCACGGCGTACGCGGCGACCGGGTAGTCGCTGGAGACCGCGTCCACGCCGCCGGTCCGCAGCCGGGTCTGGGCCTCGGAGTCGTTGTCGAACGCCTCCATGGCTATCGGCTGCTCGCCGTTCTTCTCGCACTTCTTCGACTGGTCCTTGGCCAGGTCGTGCGAGACGGTGCCGCGCTGCACCGCGATCTTCTTGCCGCACAGGGCGTCCCAGCCGTCGATGCCCTGCGTCTTGCCCTTCTGGGTGTAGATCGAGACGCCGACGTCGAGGTAGTCGATGAAGTCGACGCCCTCACCGATCTTCTTGCCGGTGCTGGAGTCGATGCCCTGCTGGCGCTCCTTGGTGTCCGTCATCGCGGACATCGCGATGTCGTACCGCTTGGACTTCATGCCGCCCATGAGGGTGTCGAAGGTGGCGTTGTTGAAGTTCAGCTTGACGCCCAGTTCCTTGCTGAGCACGGCCGCGAGATCCGGGTCGATGCCCTCGACCGCGCCGTCGCTGCGGAACTCCACCGGCTTGTAGGTGATGTCCGAGCCGACCTGGATGAGCGCCTTCTCCTGGATGTCCTTGGGGAGCAGCTTGAAGAGCGGGGCGCTGGTGTCACGATTCTTCACCGCCTCACGGCGGGCGATCGCCGCGTCGGTCTGGTCCCCGCAGGCCGTCAGCAGCAGCGCTGCCGCGACCGCGGTCGCCCCGGCCACGGCTGTCCGAGACCTGCCGGAGGCCGTGCGACGGGTGGGACGTGCGGTCATGCTGATCCTCCTGCGGGTGGGGAAAAGCCGGCGGGCAACGGCCGGGAAGGAGGGCTCGCAGCCCCCTCGACCTCGATCGATGGACGGAATCCTGCCATCAGGGATCCGGTAATCGGACTGCCGTTCAGGTCAAAATCGGATAACGGACGAGAGGCGTTCAGCCCGGCCTGCTCCGCTGCCGTGCGGTGACCGGGATCGACGGCCCGGGGTCCGCCCGGCCCGCCCGGCCGGACGTCTCGGAATATGGACGACGACCCCTAACCCTTCCGGGGATCCGTCCCGTTGATCTCAATTGCCGGATATGCCGGGGCCGGGGTGACGGATCTGGCTCGTCGCCCGCCACGCCCGTCCGGTAGAAAGGTGCGTTACACCCCTCATCCGGGGCTCAGGGCGCGTGTGCGGCGCGCCCGGCGTCCGTACCTCCCCCCGCGCACCGGCCATCCGGCGCACCGGGAACGGACGCGGTGCCCGCCCACCTCCCAACCGGGGGTGGCCACCCTCAACATTTTTACGAACAAAGGGGTTCCATAAAGTGGCAGCGGAGATCGTCAATCCTCGCAGCGACAGCACCGACGAGGGAGCCGACGGCGTCGGTGCCTCCTTCGACCCGGCCTTCGCGCTGCACCGCGGCGGCAAGATGGCCATCCAGGCGACCGTCCCCGTCCGCGACCGGGACGACCTGTCCCTCGCGTACACGCCCGGCGTGGCCAAGGTCTGCAGCGCCATCGCCGAGCGGCCCGAGCTGGTGCACGACTACACCTGGAAGTCCCAGGTCGTCGCGGTCGTCACGGACGGCACCGCGGTGCTGGGCCTGGGCGACATCGGCCCGGAGGCGTCCCTCCCGGTGATGGAGGGCAAGGCCATCCTCTTCAAGCAGTTCGGCGGCGTGGACGCGGTGCCGCTCGCGCTCTCGACCACCGACGCCGACGAGATCGTCGAGACCGTCGTTCGGCTGGCGCCCTCCTTCGGCGGCGTCAACCTGGAGGACATCTCCGCGCCCCGGTGCTTCGAGATCGAGCGCAAGCTCCAGGAGCGGCTGGACATCCCGGTCTTCCACGACGACCAGCACGGCACCGCCGTCGTCACGCTCGCGGCGCTGCGCAACGCCGCCAAGCTGACCGACCGGACGCTGGGCCAGCTGCGCGCCGTCATCTCGGGCGCGGGCGCCGCCGGTGTGGCCATCGCCAAGATCCTTATCGAGGCGGGCATCGGCGACGTCGCGGTCTGCGACCGCAAGGGCATCGTCTCCGCCGACCGCGGCGACCTCACCGAGGTCAAGCGCGAGGTGGCCGGCTTCACCAACAAGGGCGGGCTGTCCGGTTCGCTGGAGGACGCCCTCGACGGCGCGGACGTCTTCATCGGTGTCTCCGGCGGCACGGTCCCCGAGTCCGCGGTGGCCACCATGGCGAAGAACTCCCTGATCTTCGCGATGGCCAACCCGAACCCGGAGATCCACCCGGACGTCGCCCACAAGTACGCGGCCGTCGTCGCCACCGGCCGCAGCGACTACCCGAACCAGATCAACAACGTGCTCGCCTTCCCCGGCATCTTCGCCGGCGCGATGCAGGTGCGGGCCTCGCGCATCACCGAGGGCATGAAGCTCGCCGCGGCCGAGGCGCTGGCCTCCGTCGTCGCCGACGAGCTGAGCGCCGAGTGCGTGATCCCCTCGCCGTTCGACGAGCGCGTCGCCCCGGCGGTCACCGCCGCGGTCGCCGCCGCCGCACGGGCCGAGGGCGTGGCCCGCGCCTGACGCGCGCCGCGGCGCCCCGCCGCAGATGCCGACGGGCCGGGCCCGCGCCTCCCACGGGGGGTGCGGGCCCGGCCCGTTGCGGATGAAGCCGGTCTGCTGCGGGTGAGGCCGGTCTGCTGCGGGTGGGGCCGGTCTGCTGCGGGTGGGGCCCTGCCGTGGGTGGGGGCCGGCCCGTTGCGGGCGGTGGCGCGGGCGGGCCGGTCCGTCGCGCGGGCGCGGCGGCCGGTGGCCGAACCGCGGCCCGCTCCCGTACTCCCTCCGCCCACGCGGCGCGCGTCACAGCTCCACCCCGTACCGTGACGGCCGTCCGCCGCCTAGGTTGGCCTCATGTTTGCTGCCTATGCCGCGCGCATCGACCGCGACCAGCCGCTCAACGGCCTCGAACTGGGCGAACGCCCCGCTCCGGAGAGCCGCCCCGGCTGGACCACCGTCAACGTCAAGGCCGCCTCCCTCAACCACCACGATCTGTGGACGCTGCGCGGAGTCGGCATCACCGAGGACGCGCTGCCGATGATCCTCGGCTGCGACGCCGCCGGGACGGACGCCGACGGCAACGACGTCGTCCTGCACTCCGTCATCGGCCAGACCGGCCACGGCGTCGGCCCCGGCGAGCCCCGCTCCATCCTCACCGAGCGCTACCAGGGCACCTTCGCCGAACAGGTCACCGTCCCGAGCTGGAACGTCCTGCCCAAGCCGAAGGAGCTGACCTACGCGGAGGCCGCCTGCCTGCCCACCGCCTGGCTCACCGCGTACCGCATGCTCTTCACCAACGCCGGGGTGCAGCCCGGCGACAGCGTGCTCGTCCAGGGCGCGGGCGGCGGCGTGGCGACCGCCGCGATCGTGCTGGGCGCCGCCGCCGGGCTGCGGGTCTTCGCCACCAGCCGGGACGAGTCCAAGCGGCGCCGCGCCGTGGAGCTGGGCGCCGAGGCGGCGTTCGGCAGCGGGGAGCGGCTGCCGCACCGGGTGGACGCGGTCATCGAGACGGTCGGCGCCGCCACCTGGTCGCACTCGGTCAAGTCGCTGCGCCCCGGCGGCACCCTCGTCATCTCGGGCGCCACCAGCGGTTTCCATCCCGAGCGCACCGAACTCAACCGGATCTTCTTCCTGGAGCTGAAGGTCGTCGGCTCGACGATGGGCAGCAAGGAGGAGCTGGCGTCGCTGCTCAGCTTCTGCGCCGCCAAGGGCGTCCGCCCCGTCATCGACTCCACCCTGCCGCTGGACCGGGCGCGCGAGGGCTTCACGAAGATGGCGGAGGGCGACCTGTTCGGCAAGGTCGTCCTGACGGTGTGACGGTGTGACAGATTGCTCGACTGATGCGCTGACGGGCTGCCGGCCTGGTGGTTCGAGTGGGACGGCGGAGAGTGAGGGCCCCGTGGGTGAGGGAATGCGCGTGTTGCGGGCGGCGGACCGGGTCGCCGCGCCGTGGAGCAACGGCGGCGGGGTGACGCGCGAGATCGCCGCCCACCCCGACGGCGCGGGCTGGGACGCCTTCGACTGGCGGATCAGCCTGGCCGACGTCACCCGCGACGGCCCCTACTCCCCGCTGCCCGGCATCCGCCGCATCCTCACCGTCGCCGACGGCGCCGGACTCCACCTGACCGTCGACGGCACCACCCACCCACCGCTGCCCCGCCACACCCCCTTCGCCTTCCCCGGCGCCGCCGCCACCGACTCCCGCCTGGTGGCGGGGCCGGTCGTCAACCTCAACGTCATGACGCGGGAGGGCCGGGCGGGCGCCGACGTCGGCGTCGTACGCGGCGGCTGCACCCTGTCGGCCGCGCCCGGCCGGACGATGGTGGTGGCCCTGCCGGACGGGACGGGGGAGGGGCCCGGCGACCCGGACGGTACGGAGGAGGGGCCCGGTGTCCCGGGCGGTACGGCGACGGCTGCGGTTGCGGTTCCGGACCGTACGGCGACGGCTGTGACGGGTGCGACGGCTTCGGTGGCCGCGGTCGTGACCTCGGGTGGCGCGGTGGTCGAACTCGGCTGTTACGACGCGGTGTTGCTGCCGGGCGGGGTCGCCGCCCAGCTGCGCACCGGCGGGGTCGCCGCGGTGATCACGCTGGTGGGGGAGGGGACGGCGGACGGGGGACGCTGACCGGGCCGCTGCCGGGCGGGGACGAGGGGCCGCACCGGGGCTGCTGTTGCGCGAGTGGCGTTCCGGGAGCGGTCCTCTCCGGGTGGCCCGCACCGGGACCGGTGCCACGCGGGCAGCGTTCCGGGAGGGGGCCTCTTCGGGCGGGCGCACCGGGGCCCGCCCTCCCGGTGGCGTTCCGGGACCGGCGTTCCGAGTGGTGCGCCAGGGCCAGTTGTTCCGGGGGCGGCCTCCCGGGCGGCGTGCCAAAGGCGGCGTTCCGGGACCGGCCTTCCGGGCGGCGCCCCCCGGGACCCGGTCAGGCCGGTGGCGCCACGTTGACCAGTCCGCCGTGCAGGCGGTAGCGGCGGACGCCGTCCGGGCCGCCGGAGTCCGGGGTGACGCCGTCCAGCGCGGCGATCCGGGCCGCGATCCGGGCCGGCGCCGGGCTGTCGGCGAACGCCTGCCACGCCGCGAGATCCGTCCACTCCGCGTGGTTGAGCACCCGGGAACCGTCCTGACTCCGGAACAGATACGCACCGAGCAACCCCGGCACCTGCGCCTCGGCCAGCGCGTCGAGCACGGTGTCCGTCAGCGCGTGCTGCGCCTCCGGCCCCGTCGTGGTGAAGACCGGCGTGACCAGCAACTCCGGCGCACTGGCCGGAACCCCGTCCGGCACATGGCTGCCGCCGAGCCGGTAGCGCACCAGACCGGGCCGCCGGATGCCCGGGATCGCCGCGTCGACGGGCGCCAGCGCGGCGGGCCGGTGCGCCCGCGCCCACTCCCGGTGCGCCTCGTCGTCCGTCCACTGCGCGTGGTGCAGCACCTCCGTGCCGTCGAGGCTGAGGAACGCCGTCAGCGACAGCATCGCGTCGGGCCGCTCCTGCGCCTCCCATGCGTCGAGCACGGCATCGGCGGCCGCGACCTGAACCGCCGGGTCCGGCACGATCCAGCTGCTGATCAGCGCGGTCGCGGCATCGGCCCGCCGCACATCGGAAAAGGCGGAGGTCCTGGGCATCGCATGCTCCGTTCGTCATGGGGCGGCGGTACGACGGGACGGGTTCATGGCGCCCCGCCGTCCGCCGCCGTTTCGTCCGGAGTCTGCTTCCTCAAGTGCGGTTGAGGTCAAGGGGGTTGGGTGCCCGGCATCCCATGTCCGGTGCCCGGATGCCCGGATGCCCGGATGCTTGGAGACCCGGGGGTCTGGTTGTCCGGGGCGCGTCTTCCGGCTGGCGCCGTCTTGGACGCCGGGCCGGGGCCGTGGCGGCTACGGCGTACCGCCGGGCGCCGCGAGGGCGGCCACCGCCGGGGCGGACGGGCCGGCCGACCGGTCCGCCGGAGGCGGCGCCAAGGACGGTGGCGACGATGAAGGCGATGACGGCGACGACGGGGGCAACGCGGAGAACCGCGGCGCCGGCGTGCGCGGCGCCGCCACCGCGGCGCGCACGGAATCCGCAGCGCCCATGGCCCCCGCAGCGCCCCGCCCCGGCGGCATCTCCCGCCGGGGACACGGCGGTACGGACGCCGGCCCCGCCTCCTGCGGCCGGAAGCCCGCCGCGCGCAGGACGTGGTTCATCCGGCGCAGCAGCAGACTCAGGCGTTCGGCGCCCGTCCGGCCGAGCGCGCGCCAGGGCCCGGCCGCCAGCTGGTCCGTCATCCGCTCGATCGCCTCCCGCTCCTGGAGCCCCAACGGTGTGGCGCTGCCGTCCGGCGCGATCCAGCCGCGCGCCGCGAGCCGGTCATGGGCGTCGCTCCACTCCTGGGCGCTCCACCCGCGGGCGGCGGCGGACGCCGGTGCGGCCCAGCCGCAACGACCGTGCCCGCCGCCCGCCGCGGCATGCGACACCAGCGCCTCGCACGGGTCCAAACCCCAGGTCAGCAGGGTCGCGAGATGGCCGTCACCGCGGTGCTCCCGGAGCACCGCCGCGGCCTGCCACAACACCAGATGCGGCGGCCCGGGCCACGGCAGATCACGGTTGGCGGCGGCGAGCGGCCGCGCCACGGCGTCGGCGTTCTCCGCGGCACGGCGCGCCAACCGGGCGGCCTCGGCCACCTCCGGGCCGGCCAGCAGGTCGCCCAGCAGCCGGGAGAGCGCGCGGTCCACGGCGCGCAACCGTGCGTCCAGCACCGCACCCGGCCGGGCCGTCGCCCAGATCCGCGGTACGTGCTGGGCCACCAGCCGCGGCGCGAAGGTGCAGTACGTCGCCGTCACCAGCTCCGGACCCGCGGCTCCCAACGGAGCCGTGCGCCAGGCGAAGTAGCCGGGACGCCACGACGTGGTGTCGTAACCGAGACCCGCCGCGACCCGCTGGGCCTCGGGGGCGGAGTAGGCGGTGGCGTGCAGCGGTTCGAGCTGCCGCCACATTCGGCGGGCGACCGAAAGGTAGTCCGACATCGCTGTACCTCATGGCCTTCACGATGCGTGCGTGCGGAGATGCGTGCGTGCAGGGCGGAAACGGCCGTTGGCGCGCGCCGCGAGGGCCAGGGGTCCACGCCTCGGGCGCGTCCGCGGACCGTGTGGTGCCGGTACGGGGCGGCGGATGCCGTACGGAACTCGCGCCCCGCACGGACAGCGGGCCGCACAAGGCGTCCCGCTCCGCACACGGCCGCCGCCCGGACGCCGATCCGGGAACCCATACCGGCACCGGACGAAAAACCGTGCGACACATGACGTTCCCCGATTACGTGCCGTAAATCCTGGCCGCGATGACTAACTCTCCGTGAGGGGAGGTGGGGAGGAGGAGAGAGGGACCGAGAGCGGCGCGGAGCATCGGGAGGGAAGGGGGAGCGGGGAGGGCGACGAGGGCGGAAGGTACGGAGGACGGGGAGCGGGGGCGGAAGGTGCCGGGAGGGCGCCGGGAGGGCGGGGTCGGCGGAGGGAGCGGGCGGGAGCAGGCGAATGGGGCAGGGGTACCCCGCACACTCCGCGCGCTCCGCACACCCCGCACGCTCTGCACGCTCTGCACACCCCCGTTTCCGCGCCCAACTGCGGCTCCCCGGGGGCCGCTTCCTTCAGCCGCTCCGCCTGCGCTTCCCCCGGCCCCGCCCCCCGCCCCCTCCCCGCCCCTTCCGCCTCTCCCTTCCCCCTACTTCTCCGGTCCCCGCAGCAGGCCGCCGATGTCGGTGGCGGTCTCCGCGAGCCGGCGCCGGGCCCGGCGTACCTGCTCGGGGGTGATGCCGTGGTCGCGGGCGGCGTCCCGGAGGTCGTCGCGGAAGCGGTCCAGCAGCCGGTCGAAGTCGCGGGCCGGATCGGGGCCCGGCGGCTCGTCCGCCCACTCCGGCAACGGCGGCTCCCCGGCCCGCGCCCGCCCGGCCGCACGGCCCGCGCCCGGACCCGCCTGCCCCTCATCCTGCGCACGGTCGTCGGATATACCGGCACCGGACGCACCGGACGCACCGGACGCACCGGACGCACCGGACGCACCGGACGCACCGGACGCACCGGACGCACCGGATGCACCGGATGCACCGGCATCCGGCGCACCGGCGCCCGACGCAGGCGCCCCGTGCGGGCGCTCCCCGCTCGGGCGGGTGCCGTCCTCCGCAGGGCGGGCGGTGCCCTCCCGGCCCGTGTGGTCCTCGGCGTGCGGCCCGCCCGTGAAGCGGCCCACCTCGCGGGAGACCTCGGAGAGGGCCTCGCGGACCGCGCCCGCCCAGTCGCCGGACCGCACCCGCTCCTGCGCCTGCTCCTGGACCCGGCGGAGCGCCTGCTGCACCTCTTCCCGGGCGAACGCCTGGGCCGCGCGGGCCTGTTCGCGGGCGCGGCGGGCCTCCTGCTCGGCGCGGCGGCGCTCGTCCTTCGCCCGGCGCGCCTGCTCCTTCCACTCCTCCTTGGCGCGGCGGAACTCCTCCTTCGCCTGCCGCCACGCCTCGTTGTCGCCGAACGGGCCGTCGGCGGCGGACTCCGGCCCCCCGCCGTCGGCGCCCGAGCGGCCCTGGGCCCGCGCCTGCTGGGCGGCCTCGCGCATTTCGCGGCGCAGATCGCTCGCCGAACCGCTCACATCCGCCCGGATGTCGGAGGCCAGCGCGGCCACCGAGTCGCGTATCTCCAGCTCCAGCTCGGCCAGTTCGCCGCCGCGTCCGGCCAGCTCGGCACGGCCCGCGTCGGTGAGGGAGTAGACCTTGCGGCCGCCCTCGGTGGCGTGGGTGACCAGGCCCTCGGCCTCCAGCTTGGCCAGCCGCGGATAGACCGTGCCGGCCGACGGCGCGTACAGGCCCTGGAAACGCTCCTCCAGCAGGCGGATGACCTCGTAGCCGTGGCGCGGATTCTCGTCGAGGAGCTTGAGGAGATAGAGGCGCAGGCGGCCGTGGGCGAAGACGGGAGGCATGGTCAGAGCACCTTCTTCTCGGTGGACGGGGTGGCCGGGCCGTCGCCCGGTCGGCCGCCGTCCCCGGACTCGAAGACCGGGCGGCGCAGCAGCGCGAGGCCGCCGGAGACGGTGGTGACCTTCAGCCTGCCCGCTCCGGAGCCGAGCGTTCCGCTGAGGTTCTTCGCCCCCCACCCGCCGCCGACCCGCAGGGTGTCGAAGGCGTTGGAGAACGTGCCGCTGGTGGTGCCCGCCTCCACCCGGGTGTCGGCCGGCTCCGGCAGCCGGATCGCCACCTCGCCGGAGACGCTGGTCAGCTGGATGTCCGCACCGCGGTCCGACGGATCGAGGTCGAGGACCATGTCACCGCTGACGGATTCCGCCTGCACCGTGGCCGCGCCGCCGTCCAGCACCGTCAGATCGCCCGAGACGGAGTGGAACCGCAGACCGCCGGTGACGCCCTGCGCCTCGACCCGGCCCGAGACGGTCTCCGCGCGCACCTCGCCGGTCAGCCCGACGAGCGTGCTGTCGCCCGAGACGGTGTGGACCCGGGCGGGGCCCGCGACGCCCGTCACGACCGCCGAGGCGCCGACCGAGCCGATGTCGACGCGGGTGGCGGACGGGACGGTCACCGATACCTCCGCCCGGTGGTCGCGCCACCCCTTGCCGCGAAGGAAGGTGAACAGGCTCTTCCAGGGACCCTTCCACGGCGGGTCGTCATAGCCGACGGAGAGGGTGCCGTCCTGGACGGAGACGGTCAGCGGATGGCCTTTGACCTCGCCGATCTCCACCCGGGCCGGGCCCTCCTCGGCCGACCCCACGACATTGACCGCGCCGCCGCAGACCCGGATCTCCAGGGCCCGGACGGGTTCACCGATCTCCAGGGTGCGCGGCTCGGCCACCCGGAGCGGATAGCGCACCTGCGCGTCCTCGGGCCCCGGCGCACCGGACCCGGACGCGGAAGAACTCGACGTACCGAAACTCGACTCGTTGGACATTCCGACCCCCCGGCTGGATGACAACGCATGACAAGAGCGACGCACGACAAGAGCGACGCACGGCGACAACGACGCACGACTGCGGTGACACGCGACGGCAACGACGCACGACAACAGCAAGACAGCGGCAAGATGGCCGCAACGACGCAACATATCGCGTCTTCGCTACACACGATATATCGCGCTCGGGCGAAGTCAAGAGAGAAGTCGAACGCCCACGCGACGGGGCCGGCGGCCGAGGGATGTCCCCCCGGCCGCCGGCCCCGGTCCCGTCGCCCCGCCGGGCGCGTCTCGTCTGCGGCTACTCCTCGTCGTCCTCGTCGTCCAGCCGCGCCAGCCAGGTCGCCAGCCGCTCCACCGGCACCTCGAAGTCCGGGTTCAGATCGACGAACGTACGCAGCTGATCGGCCACCCAGCCGAGGGTGACCTCCTCCTCGCCGCGCCGGCTCTCCAGCTCTTCGATGCCGCGGTCAGTGAAATACACGGGTTCTCCACCAGGGGTCAGTAGGACGTTCCCGGCCAGGATAGGCAGGCCGGACACGGCGCCGCGCAGCCGCCCGCCCCGGGGACGGGCCCGCCGCACGCCGCCGCGGACAGGTACGGCACAGGGCCCGCCCCCTCGTGGGGACGGGCCCTGCGCGATGTCCCGGATCACCGGGGCGGTCGACTACGCGTCGAACGCCTCCGCGATCAGCTGGGCCTGCTCCGCCTGGTGACGCTTGGCGGAACCGACCGCGGGCGACGAGGAGTGCGGCCGCGAGATGCGGCGCAGACGCTCACCGTGCGGGATGTCCGCACCGACCGCCAGGTCCAGGTGGTCGATGAGGTTGAGCGCGATGAACGGCCACGCACCCTGGTTGGCCGGCTCCTCCTGCACCCACAGGTACTTGCCGGCGTTCGGGTACTTGGCGATCTCGGCCTGGATCTCCTTGCCGGGCAGCGGGTACAGCCGCTCCAGCCGGATGATCGCGACGTCGTCGGCACCGCGCTTGTCCCGCTCGGCGGCCAGGTCGTAGTAGACCTTGCCGGAGCAGAGCAGCACCTTGCTGACCTTCTGCGGGTCGGCCTTCTCGTCGCCGATCACCGGACGGAAACCGCCGGTGGTGAACTCCTCCGCCTTCGACGCCGCGGCCTTCAGACGCAGCATCGACTTCGGGGTGAAGACGACCAGCGGCTTGTGGTGCGGGTTGTGGACCTGCCAGCGCAGCAGGTGGAAGTAGTTCGACGGCAGCGTCGGCATGGCGACCGTCATGTTGTTCTGCGCGCACAGCTGGAGGAAGCGCTCGATGCGGGCCGAGGAGTGGTCCGGGCCCTGGCCCTCGTAGCCGTGCGGCAGCAGCAGCGTGACGCCGGAGGTCTGGCCCCACTTCTGCTCGGCGGCGGTGATGTACTCGTCGACGACGGTCTGCGCGCCGTTGACGAAGTCACCGAACTGCGCCTCCCACATGACCAGCGCCTCGGGGCGGGCCAGGGAGTAGCCGTACTCGAAGCCCATGACCGCGTACTCCGAGAGCAGCGAGTCGTAGACGTTGTAGCGCGCCTGGTCGTCCGAGAGGTACAGCAGCGGGGTGTAGTCCTCGCCGGTCTCCCGGTCGACCAGCACCGCGTGGCGCTGGCCGAAGGTGCCGCGGCGGCTGTCCTGGCCCGACAGGCGGACCGGGGTGCCCTCCAGCAGCAGGGAGCCGATGGCGAGGGTCTCGCCCATGCCCCAGTCGATCGTGCCGTCCTCGATCATCGACGCGCGGCGCTGCAGCTGCGGCAGCAGACGCGGGTGGACGGTGACCCGGTCGGGGATGTTGACCTGCGACTCGGCGATGCGCTTGACGACCTCCTGGGAGATCGCGGTCTTCACCGCCACCGGGAACTCCGCCTGCGGGTCCGGCACCTCGGCCGCGCCCGGGGCCGCGACGGCCTCGCGGACCTCGGCGAAGACCTTCTCCAGCTGGCCCTGGAAGTCCTGGAGCGCCTGCTCGGCCTCTTCCAGCGTGATGTCGCCGCGACCGATGAGGGACTCGGTGTAGAGCTTGCGCACCGAGCGCTTCTTGTCGATCAGGTCGTACATCAGCGGCTGCGTGAAGCCCGGGTTGTCGGTCTCGTTGTGACCGCGGCGGCGGTAGCAGATGAGGTCGATGACGACGTCCTTGTTGAACGCCTGCCGGAACTCGAAGGCCAGCCGGCCCGCGCGGACGACGGCCTCGGGGTCGTCGCCGTTGACGTGGAAGATCGGCGCCTCGATCATGCGGGCCACATCGGTCGCGTACATCGACGAACGCGACGACTCCGGGGCGGCGGTGAAGCCGACCTGGTTGTTGATGACGATGTGGACCGTGCCGCCGGTGCGGTAGCCGCGCAGCTGCGACATGTTGAGCGTCTCGGCGACCACGCCCTGACCGGCGAAGGCGGCGTCACCGTGGAGGGTGACCGGCAGGACCGTGAAGTCCGTGCCGCCCTTGTTGATGATGTCCTGCTTGGCGCGGGAGATGCCCTCGATGACCGGGTCGACCGTCTCCAGGTGGGACGGGTTCGCCGCGAGGGTGACCTTGATCTGCTCGCCGTCCAGGCCGGTGAAGACGCCTTCCTGGCCCAGGTGGTACTTCACGTCGCCGGAGCCGTGCATCGACTTCGGGTCGAGGTTGCCCTCGAACTCCCGGAAGAGCTGCGCGTAGGACTTGCCGACGATGTTGGCGAGGACGTTGAGGCGGCCGCGGTGGGCCATGCCGATGACGACCTCGTCCAGCCGCGACTCGGCGGCCGAGTCGATGACCGCGTCCAGCAGCGGGATGACGGACTCGCCGCCCTCCAGCGAGAAGCGCTTCTGGCCGACGTACTTGGTCTGCAGGAACGTCTCGAACGCCTCGGCGGAGTTCAGCCGGCGCAGGATGCGCAGCTGCTCCTCGCGCTCGGGCGAGTTGTGCGGCCGCTCGACACGGTCCTGGATCCACTTGCGCTGCTTGGGGTCCTGGATGTGCATGTACTCGATGCCGGTGGTGCGGCAGTACGAGTCGCGGAGCACGCCGAGGATGTCGCGCAGCTTCATCATCGACTTGCCGGAGAAGCCGCCGACCGCGAACTCGCGCTCCAGGTCCCACAGGGTGAGGCCGTGCTCGATGATGTCGAGGTCGGGGTGCTTGCGCTGGTGGTACTCCAGCGGGTCGGTGTCGGCCATGACGTGGCCGCGGACCCGGTAGGAGTGGATCAGGTCGAAGACCCGGGCGGCCTTGGTGACGTCGTCGTCGTGGGAGACGTCGATGTCGCGCAGCCAGCGGACCGGCTCGTAGGGGATCCGCAGCGACTTGAAGATGTCGTCGAAGAAGTCGTTCTCGCCGAGCAGCAGCTGGCTCATGATCCGCAGGAACTCGCCGGAGGCGGCGCCCTGGATCACGCGGTGGTCATAGGTGCTGGTCAGCGTCATGACCTTGGAGATGCCCATCTTGTTCAGGGCATCCTGCGAGGTGCCCTGGAACTCGGCGGGGTAGTCCATGGCGCCGACGCCGATGATCAGACCCTGGCCGGGCATCAGACGCGGCACGGAGTGAACGGTGCCGATGCCGCCCGGGTTCGTCAGCGACGCGGTGACTCCGGTGAAGTCCTCCATCGTCAGCTTGTTGTTGCGGGCGCGGCGGACGATGTCCTCGTACGCCTGCCAGAACTCGAAGAAGGTGAGCGTCTCGGCCTTCTTGATGGCGGCGACGACGAGCTGGCGGTCACCGTTCGGCTTCACCAGGTCGATGGCGAGGCCGAGGTTGACGTGCTCGGGCTTGACCAGCGTCGGCTTGCCGTCCTTCTCCTGGAAGGAGTAGTTCATCGACGGCATGGCCTTGAGGGCCTGCACCATCGCGTACCCGATGAGGTGGGTGAAGGAGACCTTCCCGCCCCGGGCGCGCTTGAGGTGGTTGTTGATGACGATGCGGTTGTCGAACAGCAGCTTCACCGGGACCGCGCGGACGGACGTGGCCGTCGGCAGCTCCAGGGAGGCGTTCATGTTCTTCGCGACGGCGGCCGACGGGCCGCGCAGCGTCACCAGCTCCGGGCCGGCCGAGGCCTCGGTGGCCTTCGCGGCGGCGGGCTTGGCGGCGGCCGGCTTCGCGGCGGGAGCGGCCTTCGCGGGCGCCGGGGCCGCCTTGGCGGGGGCCGGAGCGGTCGCGGCGGGCTGCGCCGGGGCGGCCGGGGCCGCGGGCTGGGCGGGCGCCGGGGTGGCCACGGGCGTCTCCTGGGTGGGCGGTACGGGGGCGGGGGCCTCGGTCGACTGGCCCGGGGCGGCAGTGGCGCCGGGCTTGTAGTCGGCGAAGAAGTCCCACCAGGCCCGGTCTACCGAGTTCGGGTCCTGGAGGTACTGCTGGTAGATCTCGTCAACGAGCCACTCATTCGCACCGAACGCGGCGGCAGGGGACTTGCCCTGACCGTCCTGGTCGGTCGAGATGTTCGAGCTGTTGGGGGACTGTGGCGACACGGCGGCAACCGCCCTCTTCCGCTTCCTAAGGTGGTGGACAGCGGAAATAAAGGCTACGCCTCTTGTGACCTTTGGTGCAGTCCGGGAGGGCTACAGGTAGCGCACGTCACATTCGCCGACGGGTTTCGCGGTATGACTTGGCGGGAAACACACGGGGTTTGCCCGCTCGCGGGTACGACTCGCACCGGGGACACCCCCCTGATCAGGGCGGTGCACCGCCGTTCGTGTGCTTCCGGCACCGACCCTACGCCACGGGCCGTCAGCTCCGGCCGGACTCCGTTCCCGGAAGAGTGACCCGGATCCGGCAGCCGCGATCGGATTCGGCCACGCCGATGTGCCCGCCGTGCAGATCCACCGCCCAGCGCGCGATGGCCAGGCCCAGGCCCGTACCGCCGTCGGTCCCCGGGCCGGACGGCGCGGGCCCGCCGCGGTTGAACCGCTCGAAGACGCGGTAGCGCTCCGCCTCCGGGATGCCCGGGCCCTCGTCCTGCACGTCCAGCTCCAGGCTCTCGGGGCCCTCGCCCCGCCGGGCGTGCACGGTGACCCGGCCGTGGCGCGGGCTGTGCTTGATCGCGTTGTCGATGAGGTTGGCGACGACCTGGTGCAGCCGCTCGGCGTCCGCGTACGCGGTCAGCTCCGGCGGTGAGACGTCCAGGTGGAGATGGACGTCCGTACGGGTGTGGGTGCCGGACCCGGCCGTTCCGGCGAGGGTGGAGGCGCCGCGGCTCATGTTGGCCTCCTTCAGCACCCCGGACAGGTACGGCCACACCTCGAAGCGGCGGCAGTGCAGCGGCACGACGCCGTTGTCGAGGCGGGAGAGGTCCAGCAGGTGCTCGACGAGACGGCCCAGCCGCTCGGTCTGCTTCAGCGCCGTCCGCATCGTCTCCGGGTCGGGCTCGGAGACGCCGTCGACGACGTTCTCCAGCACCGCGCGCAGCGCCGCGATGGGCGTGCGCAGCTCGTGCGAGACGTTGGCGACCAGCTCCTTGCGGTGGGTGTCCACCGCCTCCAGATCGGCCGCCATGCGGTTGAAGGCGCTGGCCAGATCGCCGAACTCGTCGCGCCGCGTCGCGCCCACCCGGCGGGTGTAGTCGCCCTGCGCCATCGACCGCGTCACGTCCGTCATCTCGTCGAGCGGCGCGGTCAGGTTGTTCGCCACGAACTGGGTGACCAGCAGCGAGGCGATGATCGAGAAGACGGTGATCACCCGCAGCTCGGTCGCCGAGTGGATGGCGACGAAGACCAGCAGGGTGGTGATGATCACCGAGACGACGACCAGCGCACCGAGCGCCGCCTTCACCGAGCGGTACGGATCGAGCGGCCGCAGCCCCTCCCACAGGCGCCCGGCCAAGGCGCGGCCGCGCGCCCGCC
Organism: Streptomyces sp. NPDC000404; assembly: GCF_040300365.1. Lineage (NCBI taxonomy): Bacteria > Bacillati > Actinomycetota > Actinomycetes > Kitasatosporales > Streptomycetaceae > Streptomyces > Streptomyces sp. NPDC000404. The sequence continues at coordinate 228,545 of NZ_JBEPDN010000005.1, forward strand.
ATCCACGCGTCATGCGGGCGGGGTCTCCAGGGCGTAGCCGACGCCGTGGACCGTACGGATGCGCTCGGCGCCGATCTTGCGGCGGAGCGCCTTGATGTGGCTGTCGACCGTGCGCGTTCCGGACGCGTCGGCCCAGTCCCACACCTCGGCCAGCAGCTGCTCACGGGAGAGCACCGCGCGCGGGGTGTTGGCCAGGCAGACCAGCAGGTCGAACTCGGTCGGCGTCAGATGGACGTCGGCGCCGCGCACCCGCACCCGGCGCTGGGCGTGGTCGATCTCCAGCTCGCCCAGGCGCAGGATGCCGCTGCGCGGGGTGTGCGCGGCGAGCGCCGCCCGCTCCACCCGGCGCAGCAGGACGTGCACCCGCGCGGCCAGCTCCCGCATGGAGAACGGCTTGGTCATGTAGTCGTCCGCGCCGACGCCGAGGCCGACCAGCATGTCGGTCTCGTCGTCGCGCGCGGTGAGCATCATCACCGGCACCGGGCGCTGCGCCTGCACCCGGCGGCAGACCTCCAGGCCGTCGAAGCCCGGCAGCATCACGTCGAGGACCAGCAGATCGGGCTGCCACGCCTCGGCGGTGTCGACGGCGGCCGGGCCGTCCGTCGCCGTCTGCACCTGGAAGCCCTCGGCGCGCAGCCGGGTCGCGATGGCGTCCACGATCGTCGGGTCGTCCTCCACGACCAGCACCCGGCGCTGGGCGCCCGGCGTGGCCGCGGCGGTGCCGCCCTGGCTGGTTTGAGTCTGGTCCATCGCCCGCCCCTGCATGTCCCCGTGTGCCTGGTCGCGTAGTGAGTGGACGTGCGGCAGCGCGCGGCGGCCCGTCGCAGGGCGCGGATCGCCGCGCCGCGTCACATCCAGGGGAGCAGCGTAAGCGCACGGTGTGACTGTCGGCTACGCGCCCTTGTGCGCGAGGTGAACAACATCGGGGACACCTCGGGTGACAGGCACCTCTTCCGTGCGAACGCGCTGGAAACCGGCATTCCGGAGGGCCTGGTCGAAGGCGGGCGACGGCTGGGCCGACCAGACGGCCAGCACCCCGCCCGCCGTCAGCGCCGCGTGGCAGGCCGCGAGCCCGGCGGGGGAGTAGAGCCCGTCGTTGCCGTCGGTGACCGTCCAGTCCGGACCGTTGTCGATGTCCAGGCACAGCGCGTCGTACGAGCCCGGGGCCGCGTCGTTTCGCAGGTGGTCGACGAGGTCGGCGTGGACGATCGCGGCGCGGGGGTCGGCGAGCGCGCGGCCGGTCAGGGCGCCCAGCGGTCCGGTGCGGTGCCAGTCGATCACCGCGGCCTCCCGCTCGACCACCGCAATCCGCCCCCAACGCCCCTCCTCCACCGCTCTGACCAGCGAAAACCCCACGCCGAGGCCGCCGATCAGCACGGCCGGACGCGTCCGCTCCGGCGGCAGGCCGGCCAGCGCCGCATCGATCAGCAGCCGCTCGGAGCGGCCGTCGGAGGTGTCCATCAGGAAGCAGCCGTTGGCGATGATCTCGAAGACCGGCGCGCCGCCGGAGCCGTCCGCGCCGCCGCGCCGGCGCAGCACCACCTCGCCGTACGGGCCCTCGCGGCGGTCCAGCGTGACCGGGCCGTCCGCGGGGCCGGCCGGGGTGGGGAAGGTCGGGTCGGGGGGAACGGGAGTCATGCCGACCATCCTGGCCAACCGCGCGGGCGCGGGTCCAACCGATTGCCCGGGCAACGCGGCGGGCCCGCCGCGGGTTGTGTGCCGTGACGTACCTCACGCACGCCGGGGCGGGGCGCGGCGAACGGCCGGGCGCCGCCGCGCGTTGGGTACGGCGGACGGAGCGGGGAGCGCGACGGCGGCGACGGAGGGGTGCGGTGAGCGGGGTGAACCGGGCACGGGGCGGGGCCGGGGCGGCCGGGGCGCCCGCCCGCGGCGGTCGGCGCGGGGCGGCGCGGTGGCCGGGGCGGTTGCTGCCCGGGCCCCGGGCGACGCCGTTCACCTTCTGGTACGCGCTGCTGCTGGTGGCCACCTCGCTCTTCGCGGCGTACGCGGATCCGGCGCGGGTGGCCGAGCTGCTGCGGGCCTCCAGCACGGACGCGGCGCATCTGGCGGCGACGCCGGTGCGGGTGCTGGTGGCGAGCGCGCTGTGGATCGACGGCGGGCTGCTCTCCGGCTTCGCGCTCGCCTTCGTCGTGGTGCTCGCGGCGCTGGAGCGGCGGGTCGGCGCCGCGCGCACCCTCGCGGTCTTCCTCGGCGGCCATGTGCTGGCCACCCTCGCCACGGAGCTGCCGGTGGGCGCCGCCGTCGCCGCCGGGGCGCTGCCGCCGGGCGCTGCGCACCGCCTCGACTACGGCATCAGCTACGGCGTGATGACCTGCGCCGGAGCGCTGGCCGGAGTGCTGCCGGGGCGGCTGGGCCGGCCGCTGCTGGGCGGCGCCGCCTGCTACGCCGCCGCGGACCTGCTGACCTTCGCCGACCCGCTCAGCTCCGGCGGCCACCTCGTTTCCCTCGCGCTCGGCGTCGCGTCCTGGCCGCTGCTGCGCCGGGCGCGGTCCGGCCCGCGCCCGGCGCGGCTCCACGGCGACCTGGGGCATCCGGCGCTGCGGCGGGCGGCGGCGGGACGCGCGGCGGTGGGGCGTCCCGCGCCGGTGACGGGGGCGCGGCGGCGCTGAGCCGGGGGCGCGGCGAGCGTCCGCGCCCCGCCCGCCCGCCCCGCCGCTCCCCGGGACGGCTCATCCGCCGCCGGGCGTCCACACGTACGGCGTGGTCGTGGTGACGGCGTGGAAGCCGAGCCGGCGCAGGATCGGGGCGCTGGCGGCGGAGGCGTCGACCTGGAGGAGGTCCGCGCCGTGCGCCACCGCGAGCATGGCGCGGGCGGAGACCAGGGCGCGGTAGATGCCGCGGCCGCGCCAGGCGGGCAGCGTCGAGCCGCCCCACAGGCTCGCGAAGCCGGAGCCGGGCCGCAGCACCAGCCAGCCCGCCGAGACCACCTCGCCCGCGGCCTCCGCCACCAGCACGGCGATGGCGTCCGGGGCGGCCGCGACGCGGGCGATCAGGTCGTCGGCCAGCCAGCCGTGGTCGTCGCCCCAGGCCGCCGTCTCCATCGCCGCGATGCGCCGCAGGTCGGCGTCGTCGGTGACCTGACGCAGCGTGACGCCCTCGGGGAGCACCGGGTCCCCGGCCAGCTCCCGGGCGCGGCCCATGAGCACCGTCTCCGGCTCCTCGGGCACGAACCCGGCGGCCCGCAGCCGCTCGGGGAGGTCCGCCGGCCGGTCGTGGCCGCGGGTCTTCCACTCCACGGCCTCGCCCCGGGCGGCGAACACCGCGCACTGCCGGGCGATCAGCGCGTCCAGCTCGGCGCCGCCGACGCCCAGGTCCGGCGGGCCGCTGAGGAAGCCGCGGAACTGTCCGGTCAGCCGCGTCAGCGGCCCGTCCTGCTCCTGGGTGACGCCCCGGGGAAGGTCCGGCGGGGTGCCCCGCATCCGCTCGTCGTAGGCCGCGAGCAGGCCGTCGATGTCCGTCACGGTTCGACGGTACGAGGGCCGGCAAGCGGTTTTCCGGCGGCGCTCGGGCGGGCCACGGATGCCGCAGCGGGGAGCGGGCCGCGCGGCCGTCGCGGCGGACCGCGACCCGCTGATCGCTCACGGCGAACACGGAAGGGGGAACAACTCCCCGCCCTCCCGCATTGAGTGGGTACAGCTCAACTTGCCTGCCGAAGGGGAGATCATGGCTTCGTCGTCCCACACGCTCACTCTGCCGGTGCTGCCCCTCGATGACGAGGTGGTCCTGCCCGGGATGGTCGTGCCGCTGGACCTGTCGGACGCCGACGTACGGGCCGCCGTCGAGGCCGCGCAGTCCGCCGCCGTCCAGGGCAACAAGCCGGAGGTGCTGCTTGTGCCCCGGGTCGACGGCACCTACGCCGCGATCGGCACGCTCGGACGGATCGAGCAGGTCGGCCGGTTGTCCGACGGCGACCCGGGCGCGCTCATCCGCGGGCTGCGCCGGGTGCGCATCGGCTCCGGCACCACCGGCCCGGGCGCCGCCCTGTGGGTCGCGGGCAGCGCCGTCGAGGAGACGGTGCCGGGCGCCACCGACGGCGAGGGCGGCCGCACCCTGCCCGGCGCCGTGACCGAGCTGGTCACCGAGTACAAGGCGCTGGCCACCAGCTGGCTGCGCAAGCGCGGCGCCTGGCAGGTCGTCGACCGCGTCCAGCAGATCGAGGACGTCGCCGCCCTCGCCGACAACGCCGGCTACTCGCCGTTCCTCACCGTCGAGCAGAAGGTCCGCCTGCTGGAGACCACCGACCCGGTCGCCCGGCTGAAGTTCGCCACCGAGACGCTCCGCGACCATCTGGCCGAGCAGGACGTCGCCGAGTCCATCGCCAAGGACGTCCAGGAGGGCGTCGACAAGCAGCAGCGCGAATTCCTGCTGCGGCGGCAGCTGGAGGCGGTCCGCAAGGAGCTGTCCGACCTGACCGGCGACGACGCTGACGAGAGCGGCGACTACCGCTCCCGCGTCGAGGCCGCGGCCCTGCCCGAGGACGTCCGCAAGGCCGCGCTCAAGGAGGTCGACAAGCTGGAGCGGGCCGGCGACCAGAGCCCCGAGGGCCCCTGGATCCGCAACTGGCTCGACACCGTCCTCGAACTGCCGTGGAACGAACGGACCGAGGACGCCTACGACATCCCCGGCGCCCGCGCCGTGCTGGACGCGGACCACGCCGGTCTGGAGGACGTCAAGGAGCGGATCACCGAGTACCTGGCGGTCCGCAAGCGCCGCGCCGAACGCGCCGCCGCCGACGACGCCGGCGCCGGGACCGCTTCCGGCGGCGGGCGCCGCGCCGGGGGCGCCGTGCTGGCGCTGGTCGGCCCGCCCGGCGTCGGCAAGACCTCGCTCGGCGAGTCCGTCGCCCGCGCCATGGGCCGCTCCTTCGTCCGGGTGGCGCTCGGCGGCGTCCGCGACGAGGCGGAGATCCGCGGCCACCGGCGGACGTACGTCGGCGCGCTGCCCGGCCGCATCGTCCGGGCGATCAAGGAAGCCGGTTCGATGAACCCGGTGGTGCTGCTCGACGAGATCGACAAGGTCGGCTCCGACTACCGCGGCGACCCCGCGGCGGCCCTCCTGGAGGTCCTCGACCCGGCGCAGAACCACACCTTCCGCGACCACTACCTGGAGGTCGAACTCGACCTCAGCGACGTGGTGTTCCTCGCCACCGCCAACGTCCTCGACGCCATCCCCGGACCGCTGCTCGACCGGATGGAGCTGGTGCGGCTGGACGGCTACACCGAGGACGAGAAGATCGTCATCGCCCGCGACCACCTGCTCCCGCGCCAGCTGGAGCTGGCCGGACTCGCGCCCGGCGAGGTCACGCTGAGCGACGACGCGCTGCGCAGCCTGGCCGGCGAGTACACCCGCGAGGCGGGCGTGCGGAACCTGGAGCGCGCGGTGGCCCGGCTGCTGCGCAAGGTGGCCGCCCGCCACGAACTGGGCGAGCAGGAGCTGCCGTTCACCGTCACCGCCGAGGAGCTGCGCCCGCTGATCGGACGGCCGCACCACACGCCGGAGTCGGCGCAGGACCCGGCCGTGCGGCGGACCGCCGTGCCCGGGGTCGTCACCGGACTCGCGGTCACCGGCGCCGGCGGCGACGTGCTCTATGTCGAGGCGTCGCTCGCCGACCCGGAGACCGGCGCCTCGGGTCTGACGCTCACCGGTCAGCTCGGCGACGTGATGAAGGAGTCGGCGCACATCGCGCTGTCGTTCCTGCGCTCGCGCGGCGCGGAGCTGGAGCTGCCGGTCGGCGACCTCAAGGAGCGCGGCGTCCATCTGCACGTACCGGCCGGCGCCGTCCCGAAGGACGGGCCGAGCGCGGGCGTCACGATGACCACCGCGCTGGCCTCGCTGCTCTCCGGCCGTCAGGTGCGGCCGGACGTGGCGATGACCGGTGAGGTGTCGCTGACGGGGCGGGTGCTGCCGGTCGGCGGGATCAAGCAGAAGCTGCTGGCCGCGCACCGCGCCGGCATCACCACGGTGATCATCCCGCAGCGCAACGCACCGGATCTGGACGACGTCCCCGAGGAGGTCCTGCGGGCCCTCGACGTCCGGCCGGTCACCGATGTGCGCACGGTGTTGGAGCTGGCGCTGACCGACGCGGCCACGCCGGTCCGCGCCCCGGGCGCGGCGGACGGTGCGGTGCCCGCCGCGGCGTGACGGACGCGACGGGCACCGCACCCCGGAAGAGGGGCCCCTCCCGCAACGCGCGGGAGGGGCCCTTCTTCGCGCCGGGATCAGCCGTTGGCGAGCGCCTGCAGCCGGTCGTACGCGCCGTTGAAGGAGTTGTGGTCCCCGACGTACGGGCCGGTCGAGGTGTACTGCCAGATGGTGTGGAAGCCCCAGCCGCCCGGGAGTTCACCGACCGACGAGCCGTAGCGCGGCACCCACAGCGGGTTGATGCTGCCGAAGCTCGTGTTGTTGCCGGTGCACTGCTTCCACCAGCTGGTGGAGGTGTAGATGACGGCGTCGCGGCCGGTGCGCGACTTGTAGGTCGCGAACCAGTCCTTCATCCAGTTGACGAGCCCGGCGGCGCTCATGCCGTAGCAGGTGTCGCCGTACGGGTTGTACTCCATGTCCAGCGCGCCCGGCAGGGTCTTGCCGTCCTTGGACCAGCCGCCGCCGTGGTCGACGAAGTAGTTGGCCTGGGCGGCGCCGCTGGAGGTGTTCGGCGTGGCGAAGTGGTACGCGCCGCGGATCATGCCGACGTTGTACGAGCCGTTGTACTGCTGCGCGAAGGAGGGGTTGGTGTAGCTCGTCGACTCCGTCGCCTTGACGTACGCGAACTTCACGCCGCTGTTCCAGAGCGTCGTCCAGTCGACGCTGCCCTGGTGACCGCTGACGTCGACACCCTCGACGCCGGCGAGCAGCCCGGTCGCCGGCCGGTCGGAGCCGGTGCCCTCGTGTGCGGCGATCTGCGATCCGGCCCAGTCCTGGGCGGGGTGGGAGGGTTCGGGCGCGTCCTTGGCGGGCGTCGCGGCGGCCGTGGCGCTGCCGGGCAGGCCCACCAGCAGCGCGAGGGTCGCGAGCAGGGAGCCGGCCGCGGTGGCCAGGGTGCGGGTGCGGTGGGGTGAGCCCGACCTGTGCACGAGCATGCGTGCCTCCGGTTTTCGTCCGAGGTGACCTGAGGGGGGATACGGAGCCGCGGCGGACCACGGCCCCGGTGTCACGCGCCACCGGGGTACGGCGGCGACCGCCGCGGGGCGCGGCGGGGTGCGGTGCGTGGTGCGGAAGTGCAGGTGCCGACGTGCGGAAGTGCCGAGGTGCGAAGGTGCGGTGGTGCGGCGGTGCGACGTACGCGGTGCGCGCGGGCGCCGTCGGTGCGGACGCCGTGCGCGGACCGGGCAGGCCCGGCACCTGACTTGGTGTGGCCATGCCAGAAATGACGATACGCGCGTAGACCGCGGCGATAAAAGGGGGACGCGGGGCTGCCGTTGGTCTAATCCTGCGAAATACTGGCCAAGCTGCGGCTTCGGCGGCGGCAAGCGGAAACTTTTCACGAACGGAAACGCCGGAAAGGGTGCTGACGTGCACAACACCGGAGCCGACGGAGCGGCGGACCACGGCGACGCGGCGGGTGTGGACCACGTATTCCTCGCCCTGGAGCGCGAATTGGCGGTGTTCCTGCGCCGGGCCCGCGCCTCCTCCGGCGAGCTGGCCCGCGAGGTCCACCCCGGCATGGAGCCCGCCGCGTACGGCCTGCTGGTGCGCCTCTCCGACGCCGGGGCGCAGCGCGCCACCGACCTGGCCGGGTACTTCGGCGTCGGCAAGGCGACGATGAGCCGCCAACTGCGCGCCCTCGAAGGGCTCGGCCTGGTCACCCGCGAGCCCGACCCCGCCGACGGCCGCGCCGTCCTGGTCCGCCTCACCGACGAGGGCCGCGACCGCTACTGCCGGGCCCGCCTCGCCCGCCGCGCCCGCTACGCCCGCCGCCTCGCCTCCTGGGAGCGCACCGAGGTCGCCGAGCTGAGCCGTCTGCTGCACCGCCTCAACGCCGAACAGGAGGGGGAGGACGCGTCGTAGCACGCGCCCCGGCGGGCGGCGCCGGGGGCGCGCGGTGTGTCCCCGCGCGCCGGGCGGCCGCCGCCCGCCGCCTGCCGCCCTCACGGCTCCACGTGCACCACCGCCGCGTCGTCCCGCGCCTTGCCGCGCGGGAAGGCGGCGCCCGCCGGGTCCGCCGCCTCCGCCGCGCGGACCGCGTCGATCAGCGCCTGCGGCCCCTCGCGCGCCACCAGCGCCGCGCACTCCTGCCAGGACCCCTCGCGGAACACCTCGACCCAGCGCCCGGCGCCGTCGCTGAGCGCGGTCACCGCCCGCACCTCGGAGCGCGGGGTGCACCCGGTGACCGCCCGGGCGGCCACCGACGGATCGGCCGCCGCGGTGAAGAACCCGCCCTCGGCGTTGCGCAGCGCCTCGACGGAGCGGACATACGCGCGGGCGGCCGCGGTCCGCCCGGCCGAGCCGCGCGGCAGCGCCCGCAGCGCCTCGCGCTCGGCACGGACCGCCGGGGTCAGCTCGTCGAGCCGGGTGTCGAGCACCGGCACCACGCCGCCGTCCGCGCCCGTCAACAACAGGGCCGAATCGGAGAGTACGAGGTGCTCGACGCTCTCGTCGGACCAGCGCACGGCCACTACTGTGGCCTGCGGAGTGCGGGGGTGAGAAAGGTCACATGTCGACCGGTGAACGGCAGCGGTCCGGGAGATGGCTGCCGCGAGCACCTCAGGGAGCGTCATGTCCCGGTGCGAAACCGACAGTTCGAGCATCGCGCCCCCCAGGCGCGCGGTGAACCACGGCACGGTGTGGAGGCAGCCGTAGCCGCCCTCGGGCGGGGTCACGCCGTCCAGCAGCACCAGGCTTCCTCCCTGGCCGGACGCGGGCAGGGCGACGGAAGCGTAGTCCTCGTTTGGGTGTTGGGGATCGCCCGGTGCGACGGCGAGTTCGATGCGCATGCCGGGCAGTCTGCCGGAGCGCCGCCGGGCGGCGGCGGTGGCGGCGCCGCGCGGGCGGGTGGCCGGCGACCTGCCCTCCGGCGCCCGCGACGGGGCACCTTGTGCGGGGGCGCGCGCGATGCGGGCGGGCATCTTTGCAGGAGCCGACCGGTTCTCCAAACGCACCGCAACGTTGCGCCGGGTTGCATCGAGAATCGGCCATGCACGGAAGTTGATGGTCAACTTCCGATTGATGTTCACTCATTCGCGTGGCCGGGCAAGTGTTGCCGAGCCACTGCGCGGAGCCGGTGGAAAGGTCGCTTCCCGGATCATGGGGGGCGGGCCGGGACATACGTCGCGCCGCGCAAAGCCGGGCTGTTTCCCTTCGCGGAAGTGTGCACTGCTGCGGTTTCGCGCAGGTTCGCCCCGCGAGCGGAAACCGAGCCGGACCCGCGCGCCACTCGGCGTGGGCAGGCGAGACAGGAATGCGAGCAGCGGTGCGGAAGAAGCGGCTTCGGGGCAGCGCAGGGAAGCCGGGAACGCCGGCCCGACCGGTCCCGGTACCGGACACGGGCCAAGGCCCCGGCACGACGACCGGTGGTGACCCCGCGGGCAGGCGCCCCGCGCGGGTGCGCAACCGCCTGATGGGCGCGGTGGCGGTGGTCGCGGTCGCCGTCGCAGGCGCCGGTGCCCCCGGCATCAGCGCCGCGGTGGACGACACCCACACCAGCCAGCGCCTCGTCGACCTCGCCCAACTCGACTCACGGGCGATAGCGCTGTCCCACTCCCTGGCGGACGAGCGCGACACCATGACGTCGTACATCGCCACCGGACGGGCCGGCAGCACCGCCGCCGGCTACGAACCGCTGCGCTCCCGCGTCGACCGGCAGCTGCGCGATCTGCGCGCCGCCGCCCAGAACGCGTCCGGCGAGACCGCCGTCTACGCCGCCGCCGAGAAGCAGCTCGCCACCCTGCCGCAGATCCGTCAGGAGGCCCTGGCGGGGCCCGCGACCGCGCAGTCCACCTACGAGGCGTACACCCGCGCCCTCCAGGCGCTCGGTGCCATCGCCGACGACATCGCCCGCTCGCTGCCCGGACGCGCGGACGCCGACGACGCCGACACCCGTGCGCTGCCCGCGCTCGGCCGCGCCGTCGAACAGGCCGCCGGGACCCGCGCGCTGCTGCTCGCCGCGCTGCGGGCCGGGGGCGAGCAGCCTCAGCTGACCGCCGCCGCCCAACTCGCCCACCTGCGCGAACAGGGCTCCCTCGCGGACTTCTCGCAGACCGCGGCCGAGCGCACCCAGGACCGCTACGACGCCACCGTCAACGGCGCGGACGTCACCACCGCCGAGCGGTACCTCACCCGCCTCACCGACCAGCCGCGGATGGACGCCGCCGACGCGGCGCTCAGCCGCTCGCGGGTGCAGGCCACCCTCACCGCCCGGATCGACCTGATGCGCGGCGTCGAGTCGGCCCTGGCCACCCAGGAGATCCAGCGCCTGTCCGCCCTGCGCGACGACGACGTCACCGCGCTGGAGGTGGAGATCGCCCTGGTCGGCGCCTGCCTGCTGCTGGCGCTCGGCGTCGCGATCTCCGCCGCCCGCTCCATGACCCACCCGCTGGCCGCGCTGCGGCTCGGCGCCAAGCGGGTCGCCGCGGATCCGGCGCACGAGGAGCCCATCGCCTTCAAGGGCCGCAACGACGAGTTCGCCGCCGCCGTCCGCTCCGTCAACGCCCTGCACGCACAGGTCGCCGACGTGGCCCGGCGCACCGCCGAGATGGAGGGCGAGCGCGGCCGGCTGATCACCGCCCGGCAGCGGCTGGCCGACGAGCGCGAGGTGATCGACCGCGAGCGCGAGGCGCTGCGGGCCGAGGTCGCGGAGCTGACCGAGCGGCTGGCGACGCTGCGCACCGGTGTGCACGGCCGGTACGTCAACCTCGCGCTGCGCACCATCAGCCTGGTCGAGCGTCAGCTCCACGTCATCGAGTCGATGGAGGAGCAGGAGCAGGACCCCGAGGCCCTGGAAACGCTCTACAAGCTCGACCACTTCGCCGCGCAGATGCGCCGCAACAGCGAGAACCTGCTGGTCCTGGCCGACACCGAACACGGCACCAGCAACGCGGGCCCGGTGCCGCTGCTGGACGTGCTGCGCGCCTCGGTCAGCGAGATCGAGCGCTACGACCGGGTGATCATCCAGTCGCTGCCGCCGCACGCCCAGCTCGCCGGGTTCGCCGCCGACGACATCAGCCACCTGGTCGCCGAACTCCTGGAGAACGCCACCGCCTTCTCCCCGCCGGAGGCCCATGTCGAGCTGTCCGGCTGGCTGCTGGAGACCGGTGAGCTGATGCTCTCGGTGCAGGACGAGGGCATCGGCATGACCGCCGAGCGCCTCGCCGAGCTGAACGACCGGCTCGCCGACGCGGAGGCCGCCTCGACCTCCGAGACCATCGACGAGTCCCTGGGCCTGGGCCTGTACGTCGTGGTGCGGCTCGCCGCCCGGCACGGCGTCCGGGTGCAGCTGCGCGCCCAGCAGCAGGGCGGCGTGACCGCCGTCGTGGTGCTGCCCGGCTCGATCCTGCCGACCCGCCCGGGCCCGGTGAACACCCGCGCGGGCACGCCCTCGCCCACCGGCCCGATGCTGCCCGGTTCGGCCGCCGAGGCGAACTCCAACGCGCTCCAGTCGCGGGTGCCGCGCGCCGACCCGTCGGCCCTGCCGAAGCGCGGCGGGGCCCCCGTGCAGCCCGCCGTGGCCCCCGCCCCGCAGGCCGACCCGCTGGTCGCGGCGGCCGAGCGCGCCATCGACGCGGCCGGCCTCCCCGACCGCGGCGCCCCCACGCCGCAGGCCCCCGCGGGCCCGCAGACGCCGGCCCCGCAGGCCCAGGCCCCGGCTCCCCGGGCGCCGATAGCGCCGCAGGCGCAGGCCCCGGGTGCGGCGCAGGCCCCGCAGGCGCCCGGCCCGCAGGCGCCCGGCCCGCAGGCGCCGGTCACCCAGGTCGGTCCGGACGCGTCCGGCGGCCGCCCGGCCCCGGCCGGTCCCGTCGCCCCGTACGTCGAGGCGCCCGCCGCGGACGGCGGCAGCCCGTACGGTCCGATGTCGTCCGGCCCCTACGCCGCGCCCGGCACCGGCAGCCACCGCAGGCCGGAGCCCGCGGCGCCCGCCGACCCGTACGCCATCGGGCCCGACCAGCACTCCCGGCCCGCGCCGGCCGCGGAGCCCGGCCCGGCCGCCGCGCCGCACGCCGGACAGGCCGCGCCGGACGCCGGTGAGGCCGCGGTGCCCGAGCAGCGCCGCACCGACATGGGCCTGCCCAAGCGCACGCCCAAGGTCGTGACGCCGAAGGCGAACACCGCCGCGCCGCGCAAGACCGGCAAGGCCAACGCGGAGGCGCTGCGCCGGCGGCTCGGCGGCTTCCAGCAGGGGGCACGCTCCGGACGCCGCGAGGTCGAGGCGGAGTTCGCCGGCGCTCCCGGGGGACCCGGCGGCGCGCCGCAGCCCGCGGCGCCGCAGGACGGGGCCGGGCAGCAGACCAGCTCACAGATGGACACCGACGGAGCGGGGGCCCCGGGGAAGAGCCACGTTGTCGAGGAGGCACGCGATTGATGGCCCAAGCGCCCATTGCCCACGGAGCAGGCCGGAGCACCCAGGCCCGGAACCTGCACTGGCTGCTGACCAATCTTGTCGACGAGGTCCCGGGGATCCTCTCCGTCGCCGTCGTCTCCTCCGACGGTCTGCTGCTGCTCTCCTCCGACCCCGGTCGGAACGAGGCGGCGTACGCGGAGGACGGTGAGGGGCCCCGCGGCTCCAGCGCGGACCTCGCCACCATCGTCTCCGGACTCGGCAGCCTCACCGCCGGTGCCGCCAAGCTGATGTCCGGCGGGCTGGTCAAGCAGACCATGGTCACCATGGACGAGGGCAGTCTCTTCGTGATGTCGATCAGCGACGGTTCGCTGCTCGGCGTGCACGCGACGCCGGACTGCGACATGAGCATCATCGCCTACCACATGGCGCTCTTCGTCGGCCGTGCCGGACATGTCCTCACCCCCGAACTCCGCAGCGAATTGCGTAAGTCGATGGAGAGCGCCCAGTGAGCACCACACCCCAACTCCCCGTGCGCGGCGGGGACCGTAAACCCGCGCGTGTACGACCGTATTCACTGACCGGCGGCCGGACCCGCTTCGGTCACGTCCTGCTCGTCGAGACCATCGTGGCGGCGCTCGACGCCTCCCCCGAGCGGCCGGAGCTGACCTCCGGTGGCTGGGGCGACCGGGTCATGCCGGAGATGCGCGCCATCGTGGAGCTGTGCCGCCGGATGCGTTCGGTGGCGGAGATCTCCGCGCTGCTCAAGATGCCGCTCGGCGTGGTCCGGGTGCTGCTGAGCGACCTCGCCGACCAGGGAAAGATCCGCGTCTACGGCACCGGTCACGGCACCGGCCGGCCCGACCGCGCGCTGCTGGAAAGGGTGCTGAGTGGACTTCACAGGCTCTGACACGATAACGGCCGGTGCGGCGGGCGCCGACGGCGTGGACCTGTTCGCCGGTGGTGCGCAGTCCGCCGCCGACATGGGCCTGCAGAGCTGGCAGACCGACCGCTCGCGGGCCCCGATCTCCACGAAGATCGTGGTCGCCGGTGGCTTCGGCGTCGGCAAGACCACCTTCGTCGGCTCGGTCTCGGAGATCACCCCGCTGCAGACCGAGGCGGTGATGACGCAGGCCAGCGCCGAGACGGACGATCTGACCGCCACGCCGGAGAAGAAGACCACCACGGTCGCGATGGACTTCGGCCGCATCACGCTCGACGAGGAGCTGGTGCTCTACCTGTTCGGCACGCCCGGACAGCAGCGCTTCTGGTTCATGTGGGACGACCTGGTGCGCGGCGCGATCGGCGCGATCGTGATGGCGGACACCCGGCGCCTTGAGGACTGCTTCCCGGCGCTCGACTACTTCGAGAGCTGCCAGCTGCCCTACGTCGTCGCCGTCAACCACTTCGAGGGGACACCGATGTACGCGGTGGAGGACGTGCGGGACGCGCTGACCGTGCCGCCGCACGTACCCATCGTGATCATGGATGCGAGGAATCGGCCCACGGTCGTCGAATCGCTGCTGGCACTGGTCGGCCACGCGCTGGCCGAAACGCCCGAATAGGCTGCCGCCGGCACCGATCCACCCCCCTCCCCGAAGCAGCAGCAAACGCAGAGAAGAGCACCGCCATGCGGAAGATACTCGTCGTGGGAGCCGGCCAGTCCGGCCTCCAGCTCGCCCTTGGCCTCCAGTCCAAGGGGTACGAGGTCACCCTGATGTCCAACCGCACCTCCGACGAGATCCGCTCCGGCCGGGTCATGTCGACGCAGTGCATGTTCCACACCGCCCTCCAGCACGAGCGCGACCTCCAGCTCAACTTCTGGGAGAGCCAGGCGCCGCGCATCGAGGGCCTGGGCGTCTCGGTCGCCGCCCCCGGCAGCTTCCAGTCGCCCGAGGGCTCGCAGCGCGCCATCGACTGGGTCGGCAAGCTCGACGGCTACGCCCAGTCCGTCGACCAGCGGGTCAAGATGGCCGGCTGGATGGAGACCTTCGCGCAGCGCGGCGGTCAGCTCGTCATCCACGGCGCGGCAGTCTCCGACCTGGACTTCTTCGCCAGCCGCTACGACCTGACGCTGGTCTCGGCGGGCAAGGGCGAGCTGGTGTCGATGTTCGGCCGCGACGCGTCCCGGTCGCCCTACGACGCGCCGCAGCGCGCACTGGCCGTCGCCTACGTCCACGGCATGGGCCCGCGTCCGGAGCACCCCGAGTTCGACGCGGTGCGCTGCAATCTGGTGCCCGGCGTCGGCGAGCTGTTCGTCATGCCGACGTTCACCAACTCCGGCCGTGCCGACATCCTCTTCTGGGAGGGCATACCGGGCGGTCCGCTCGACGCGTTCCAGGGCGTCAAGGACCCCAACGAGCACCTGGCGCTCACCCTCGAACTGCTGGAGAAGTTCCTGCCCTGGGAGTACGCCCGCTCGACGAAGGTCGAACTGACCGACGCACAGGGCACGCTGGCCGGGCGGTACGCCCCGACCGTGCGCAACCCCATCGGCCGGCTGCCCTCCGGCGGTCTGGTCCTCGGTGTCGCGGACGTCGTCGTGGCCAACGACCCGATCACCGGCCAGGGCTCCAACTCCGCCTCCAAGTGCGCGGCCGCCTACCTCTCCTCCATCGTCGAGCGCGGTGACCAGCCGTTCGACGCGGAGTGGATGCAGGCCACCTTCGACCGCTACTGGCAGACCGCGCAGCACGTCACCAAGTGGACCAACGCGATGCTGGCGCCGCCGCCCGAGCACGTGCTGAACCTGCTCGGCGCCGCCGGCCAGATCCAGCCGGTCGCGGACCGCTTCGCCAACGGCTTCAACAACCCGGCCGACTTCGAGAACTTCTTCTTCGAGCAGGAGAAGGCCGAGGCGTACCTGGCGTCGTTCGGCGGCCCGGAGGCCTGATCCCGCAGCCGTCCGCCGCTTGTGTCCGCCGTCCCCGGCTCAGTGCCCGGGGGCGGCGGACCGCGCATATCCGGCGTCCGCCGCGCCGGAGGCCGGGCCGTGCGCGGTGATCTGGCGGGGCGCGGTGTAGCCGGTGACCGGCCGGTCGCCGGGGTCCGGGCGGACGGCGCCGAGCGGCGGGTTGGCGGCGAGCGGGGAGACGCGGACGGCGGTGCCCGGGCGCGGTGCCTGGACGACCTTTCCGTCGCCGAGGTAGAGCGCCACATGGGTCGCGCCGGGGAAGTAGACGACGAGGTCGCCGGGGCGCAGCCGGTTGAGCGGGACGTGCGGCAGCCGCTTCCACTGCTCCTGGCTGGTGCGCGGGATGGCCCGCCCGGCGTGCGACCAGGCCTGCGAGGTGAGGCCGGAGCAGTCGAACGCGTCGGGCCCGGTGGCGCCCCAGACGTACGGCTTGCCGACCTGGCGCAGCCCGTAGGAGATGGCCCGGTCGCCCGCGGACGAGGGGGCGCCCGCCGCGCCGAGCGCGCCCCGGGAGACCAGCGCCCGCTGGGCGGTGGCGGCGCCGTCGTTCTCCAGCCGGTCGAGGGTGGCGAGTTGGTCCTCGGAGAGCCCGGCGAGCAGCTTCTCGACCTCCTTGAGGCGGCTCTGTACGGCCGTCCGCTGCCGGGCGCGCTGTGCGGTGAGGGCGCGCTGCCGGTCGAGGGCGGCGTCCGCCTGCCGGGCGAGGGTGTCGGCCTGCCGCGCGCCGCGGGCCAGCCGGTCGACGGTGGCGGCGGCCTCGGCGGCGGCGGTGTGCAGCAGATGGCTGCGGTCCATGGCCTGCTCGGGGTCGTCGGCGAGCAGCACCCGGACGTACTGGGCGAGGGTGGCGGGACCGCCGCCCTGGTATTGCTGGCGGGCCAGCCGTCCGGCGTCGGCGCGGGCTCCGGCGAGCCGGGCCCGGGCCTGTTTCAGCCGGACGCCGAGGGTCTGCGCGCGTGCCTGGGTGGCCCGGAGGTCCTCCTGGGTGGCGTTGTACGCCTCGGTGGACTCCTCGGCCGAGCGGTAGAGGGCCTGGAGGCGGCGGAGGAGGGCGGCGGGGCTGTTGGCGTCCGGGGCCGGGCCGTCCGGGGCGGCGGGCGCACCGGCCGTCGCGGCCGGGTCCGGGGCGGGGGCGGCGGAGGCGGGGGCCGCGGGGCCGGCCAGCGCGGTGGCGCCGAGGAGCAGCGCGGCGCCGGCCGCTCGCAGGGTGCGCGACGACCGCGGTGCGGGACCGGACATCAGACCACCTCCGACGCCGGCGGCCGGGGCGCCGGGGTGCCCGGCGCTCCGGCCACCGGCCGTATCCGTGACGTGCGAACGGTGGGGATGCTGCCACGGTGGGTGGTGATTTCCGTACGAAGGCGGAGGAGGCGGGCGGTTGGCTCACCCGATCGGCGCCGGGCGGACCCGGTTCGCGGGGCGGGCCGTGGCCCGGGCGCGGGCCGTGGTGGGTGCTCGGCCCGCGGCGGTCAGCGGCCGAAGTAGGCGTCGAAGTTCTTCTGGAACTCCCAGTCGTTGAAGCGGTCCCAGTTGATCGACCAGGTCATCAGGCCGCCGAGGTCCGGCCAGGTGCCGTGCGGGGTGTAGCCGCCGCAGTCGGTCTTCTTGGTGAGGCAGTTGAGGGCCTTGGTGACGTCGCCGGTGGAGGTGTGGCCGTTGCCGGCGCTGGGCGAGGCGGGCAGGCCGATCGCGACCTGGGAGGGCTTGAGCGGCGGGAAGACCTTGTCCTTGTCGCCCGCGACGGGGAAGCCGGCGAGCAGCATGTCCGTCATCGCGATGTGGAAGTCGGCGCTGCCCATGGTGTGGTACTGCTCGTCCAGGCCCATGATCGGGCCGGAGTTGTAGTCCTGGACGTGCAGCAGCGTCAGATCGTCGCGGAGCGCGTGGATCACCGGCAGATACGCCCCGGCGCGCGGGTCCTGACCGCCCCAGGGCCCGGAGCCGTAGAACTGGTGGCCCAGCTGGACGAAGAAGGTCTCCGGCGCCATCGTCAGCGTGAACTTCTCGCCGTACTTCGCCTTGAGCGACTTCACCGCCGCGATGAGGTTGACGACGGAGGGCGTGGTGGGCTTGGTGAAGTCGGTGTCGCCGGTGTCGAGGGAGAGGGAGTGGCCCTCGAAGTCGATGTCGAGGCCGTCGAGCCCGTAGCGGTCGATGATGGCGCCGACGGACTTCACGAACGCGTCGCGGGCGGCGGCGGTGGTCAGCTGGACCTGGCCGTTCTGCCCGCCGATGGAGATCAGCACCTTCTTGCCGGCCGCCTGCTTCGCCTTGACCGCGGCCTTGAACTCGTCCTCGCTCTCCACGCCCGGGCACTCGCTCTGCGGGCAGAGGGAGAAGCGGATGTCGCCGGAGGTGGGGGAGGTCGGTTCGCCGAAGGCCAGGTCGATGATGTCCCAGCTGTCGGGGACGTCGGCGAGGCGGGTGTAGCCGGAGCCGTTGGCGAAGCTCGCGTGGAGGTAGCCGACGAGGGTGTGCCCGGCCGCGGCGGCGGGCCGGGCGGCGGGGGCGGGCGCCGGTGCGGCGTGTGCCGGTCCGGTGCCGGCCAGGGCGGTGAGCGCCGCGGTGGTGGCGACGGCGGCGAGCGCGGCGGGCAGGGCGCGACGCCGGCGGGCGCGGCCGGAACGGGCGGGGCGGGGCGAGCCGGTGCGCATGGTGCTGCTCCTTCGGTCGACGGCGCGGAACGGTGGCACGGGGCGGTGCACGGGCGGTGGCGCGGTGCCGAGGCAGGGGAAGCCGCCCCTGAAGGGGTCGATCCGGTCAGGGAGGCGGGGCGGCTCCCCCGGGCAGGAAGCAAACAGGACTAGACCATTGGGTGTCAATGGTCCGGACCAGAGTGGGGTGGGGGTGAGGGGAGGGGGAGTTGGCGGGGGCGCGGCGGGGCGGTGGTGGAGCCGCGGCCCGTCGTCGGGCATGGCGGTGGGCGGTGGGCGCCCGCCCGCTGCCGTCTCAACTCGCCTTGCTCCAGGGCCACTTGAGCCGTCGCCGCCCCGCGTTCCCCTCGGGGTCGTACGCGTAGCGCCAGCCGCGGGGCAGGCCGAGGCGGCCGGGTGGGCCCGGGACGCGGCGGTAGACGTGCACCGTCGGCGGGGTGCCGTCGTCGTGCGGGACCGGCACGGTGTAGACCTTCGGCGGCCGGCCGGTGGCGTCGACGAGGACCGGCAGCACCCGGCCGTCCAGCGGGCCACCGGTGAACGGGGTGTTCTCGCTTCTCACCGGGCCAGTGTCACACCGGGGGAGCGGCGCGGCTCCGGCGCGCCGCGGTCCGGGGCGGCCGCATGGCGCCGCCCGGCCGCACGGCCTGCGCCGGGTCCGGGCCGCCTGCCCGGGGCGGGCCCGGCAGGCGGCCCCGCCCCGGGCAGGGGCGGTCGCCCTCAGAGCAGATGCCCCGCCTCGCCGAGCACCGGCAGGGCGCCGCGGGCCAGGGTGCCGAGGCGGCCCTCGCGGGGCTCCAGGGCCAGGGCCGCGCGCATCACGTGGGCCGTCTGCGGGTCGCGCGCCGCCGTGGAGGTCAGCAGCGCGACGAAGTGATCGACCAGCCAGTCCCGCAGTTCGCCCAGGTCGGGGTGTTTCTCCTCGTCCAGCCAGATCAGCGAGGCGGCCTCCACCGCCGTGATCCACATCCGGACCGTCATCCGCAGCCGCCGCCCCGGCTCCGGCGCGCCGAGGTGGCGCAGGATGTGGTCGGCCGCGGCGCGCCGGACCTCGTCCACGATCGCCGTCGTCCGGGACGTCTCGACCACGCTGCCGCCCTGGAGCAGCGCGCTGAACCCCGCGTCGTGCTCGTCGACGAAGGCGAGGTAGCGATCGAGGGCGTGCGAGAGGCGCTGGGTGAGCGGGCCGGTCTCCGGTTCGTCGAAGCAGCCTTCGAGGGCGTCGGCGGCGCTGCGCAGGGCCGCCTCGTACAGCTGCTGTTTGCCGCCGGGGAAGTAGCGGTAGACCAGCGGCCGGGAGACCCCGGCGGCGGTCGCGACGTCGTCGAGCGTGACGTCCTCGGGCGCGCGGTGGGCGAACAGTCCCAGCGCGGCGGCGAGGAGTTGGCTGCGGCGCTGCTCCACGCCCATCCTGCGGTAGGCCGGTCGGGGTACTGCTGGGGCGGTGCCGCTGCCGTTCATACCAGCAGGGTAACGGCCCGGGCTTCGCGGCTGCACAGACGCCCGGACCGCCGCCCGGCCGGTCCGCGCGGATCAGGCCAGCAGCCCGGAGCTGCGCCACAGCTTGCGGCCCGCGCCGCGCAGCACGCCGATCTCGTCGAGGAAGTCGGTCAGCCGCTTGGCGCCGGACTGCATCACCTCGCGGCGGTGTCCGCTCGCCCTGACCTGCGCGACGGCCTCGCGCCGGTCGAGCCCGACGTTGCTGTAGACCTGCGGGTTGACGAACGCGAGGGAGAACACCCGAGCCGCCTCGCCCGAGCTGATCCGGGTCAGCTCCCGCTCCCAGCGCGGCGCGGTCACCATCTGCCGCCGCAACTCCTCGCGGGCGTAGCGCACATGGCGGGCCTCCTCGACGACGTGGATGCGGGTCACCCCGCGCACCAGGGTCTGCACCCGCTCGTCCGGGAAGGTCAGCCGCTGCATCCAGTCCAGGATCTCCTCGCCGAGCAGGGTGCAGGCGAACGAACCGGGCGTGGTGGAGACGGTCTTCAGGATCCGGGCGAGGTTGTGGTTGAGGCGGGAGACCGGGTACGTGGGCGCGCCGGTGCGGGTGATCAGCCGGGCGAACATCTTCGAGTGGCGGCACTCGTCCGCGATCTCGGTGAGCGCGTAGCGGACGTGTGCGCTGGTCACCGGCTTGTCGTAGATATGACGCACCAGCAGCTGCATCAGGATGATCTCGAACCAGATGCCCAACGAGGCGAGTGAGGCGGCCTCGTGGTGGGAGAGGTCCTGTTGCTGCTCCACGGACATCCGGCGCCACATCGGCGTGTCGTAGAGGGAGACCAGCTCCGGCGGCCAGTACCACTTGCCCTCTTCGAGCGGGGCGTTCCAGTCGAGTTCGGCGTCGGGGTCGAAGGAGTGCTTGGCCGAGGAGTCGAGCAGCCGCTCGGCCACCTGCTCGCGGTCCTTGAGCAGCCCGAGGGCGTCCCGCAGCAGTTCGGTGTCCGGCACGGTCATCGCGGTCGTCGCGCTCGTCATGGCTGGGGCCACCTCGCTCATGGGGTTACCAACGGTCACCTCTTATAAGACTGCCTGTCAGTAAGCCCGTCAATCCCTCGCACGCGACTTCTTGACCCGCCGGTAAGGGCGTGTGAGCCTGCAGATGCCCCCGCCGCCGGGC
This sequence comes from Streptomyces sp. NPDC000404, assembly GCF_040300365.1. NCBI lineage: Bacteria > Bacillati > Actinomycetota > Actinomycetes > Kitasatosporales > Streptomycetaceae > Streptomyces > Streptomyces sp. NPDC000404. The sequence goes on from NZ_JBEPDN010000005.1 coordinate 249,244, forward strand.
CGCGCCGCACGACGTGCCCCGGCGGACGGGCGGAGCGTGACGACAGGCCCCAGCAGCCCGGTGAGCCGAGGAGACGCCCGTGTCGAGCCGCGAGACCTACACCCGAGAGCCGGGCGACCTCCTGTGGGAGGTCCCCGCCGCCGGCGCCGCCCGCTTCAGCTGGGAGTACGACGAGGGACGCGCCCGGCTCCTCGCCCTCTACCAGAAGGGCAAGGACAAGCAGTGGGACGCCACCACCCGCATCGACTGGGACCTGGAGGTCGACCCGTTCGACCCGCTCGGCACCCCCGACGAGGCGACCGCCCTGTACGGCACGCCGCATTGGGACCGGATGTCCGGGCGGGAGCGCGGCACGCTGCGGCAGCACTTCGCGTCCTGGCAGTTCAGCCAGTTCCTCCACGGTGAGCAGGGCGCCATGGTGTGCGCCGCGCGGATCACCGAGTCCGTGCCCGACCTCGACGCGAAGTTCTACTCGGCCACCCAGGCCATGGACGAGGCGCGGCACGCCGAGATCTACGGCCGCTTCCTGCACGAGAAGGTCCAGCTGCTCTACCCCGTCAACGACAGCCTCCAGGCCCTCCTCGGCGACACCCTGCGCGACGCCCGCTGGGACATGCCCTACCTCGGCATGCAGGTGCTCATCGAGGGCCTGGCGCTGGCCGCGTTCGGCATGCTCCGCGACACCACCACCAAGCCGCTGCCGCACCAGATCCTCGCCTACGTCATGCAGGACGAGGCCCGCCACGTCGCGTTCGGCCGGATGGCGCTGCGCGACTACTACCGGCAGCTCTCCGACGCCGAACTGCGCGAACGCGAGGAGTTCGTCATCGAGGGCTGCTATCTGATGCGGGACCGGCTGCGTGGTCTGGAGGTCCTGGAGAACTTCGGCATCCCGCGCGCGGAGGCCCTCGAACTCACCGAGCAGTCGGAGTTCCTGCACCTCTTCCGCAAGCTGCTCTTCAGCCGCATCGTGCCCTGCGTCAAGGACATCGGCCTGTGGGGCCCGCGGCTGCAACGCGCCTACGCCGACCTGGGCGTCCTCGATCTGGGCGCCGCGGAGCTGGACGCGCTGATGGCCCAGGACGAGGAGATCGCCGAGCAGCTGGACGCCCGGCGCTTCGCGGCCGAGGAGGCGGCCCGCACCGCGGAGGTCGCCGCGACGGTGGCGGAAGGGGCCGCGGCGGACGGAGCCGGGGAGGACGGAACCGCCGGGGAAGGGCACGGCGGGGGCGGGGGAGCGGCCGGGCGGGGCTGAGGGCTTCCCGGGCTCGGGCCGGGGCCGGGTGCCCGGCCGTCCCGCGGTTCCGGGGCTCGCCGCCGCGGCCCGCGGGCGGGCTCAGCCGCCGTCCGCCGCCGCCCGCAACGCCTCGACGTCGAGCTTCTGCATCCCCAGCATCGCCTGCAGTGCCCGCTGGGCGCGGGCCGGATCGGGGTCGGCCATCAGCTCCCCCAGCGCATCGGGGACCACCTGCCAGCACAGGCCGTAGCGGTCCTTGAGCCAGCCGCACGGGCCGGTGCGGCCGCCCTTGCCCAGGGCGTCCCAGTAGTAGTCGACCTCCGCCTGGTCCGCGCAGTTGATCAGCAGCGAGATCGCCTCGTCGAAGGTGAACTCCGGGCCGCCGTTGATCGCCGTGTACGGCTGCCCGTCCAGCTCGAAATCGACGGTCAGCACCGTCCCGGCCGGCCGCGGACCGGACTCGCCGTAGTACGAGACCTGGGTGATGCGGGAGTTGGGGAACACCGAGACGTAGAACTCGGCGGCGTCCCTGCCCTGGGTGTCGAACCAGAGATTCGGAGTGATCCTCGGCATCGTGCGCTCCTGCTGTCGGCGGGCGGGACACACGTCCCGCCCCCTGACAACGACCGTGCCACCCCGGGGCGGCGCCGCCATTGGGGTACGCGGCCTCCGCCCGGTCAGCCCACGAGGCGACGTCCGGAGCGGGCCGCCCAGCGCCCGGCGTGCCGGGACACCTCCACGGGGCGCCCGAAGCACGCCGACATCCGGGGGCCGGTCAGCACCTCCTCGACCCGGCCGCGCGCCTGCACCCGGCCCTCGCGCAGCAGCAGCGCGTGCCCGATGGCGGGCGACAGCTCCTCCAGATGGTGGGTGACGGTGACGGTCGCCAGCTCCGGGCGGTCCACGGCGAGCCGGTGCAGCGCGTCGATCAGGTCCTCGCGGGAGGGCAGGTCCAGGGCGTTGAACGGCTCGTCCAGCAGGAGCAGCGACGGGTCGGACATCAGCGCGCGGGCGATCAGCACCCGCGCCCGCTGCCCGCCCGAGCAGACCCGGAACGGCCGGTCCGCCAGCTCCGCGCAGTCCAGCTCCGCCAGCAGCGCATGCGCCCGCTCCCGGGTGGCCTCGTCGTACTGCCGCCACAGCGGCTGCACGGTGCCGGTCGCACCGGTGAGGACCACGGTGTGCCCACTCGCGTCCTGCGGCACCTGCTGCGCGCTCGACACCAGCCCGATCACCGCCCGCAACTCCCGTACGTCGACGGCGCCGAGCCGGTGCCCGAGCACCTCGACCGTGCCGGTGGTCGGGAACATCAGCGCGCCCACCAGCCGCAGCACGGTGGTCTTCCCCGCGCCGTTCGCCCCGAGCAGCGCCCAGTGCTCCCCGGCCCGGACCGTCCAGTCGACACCGTCCAGAAGGGGCCGGCCGGTGGTGTGACGACGCACGCCGACGCCGGTCAGCGCGGCGACCACCCGGGCGGTGCCGGGAGCGGGGGAGGGGGCGGGGACCGGGTTTCCTTCAGGGTGGGTTCCTGAAAGCTGCGTGTCGGAGGGCCGTGTGTCCGAAAGCTGCGTGTCCGAAGGCTGGGGGAGGGGCATGCGGCGCAGGGTAGCCGCGGGGCGCCTGTTCGGGCCGGGGCGTCCGCGGTGTGGAACCGGGCCCCGCCGGCCGCAAACGGGCGGGGCGTCGGCCGATCCGGGGCGTACCGCCGGGCCGATTCCGGGGCGTACCGCCGGACGCGGGCCCGGCCGGTGAGGTCCGTGCCCGGTGCCCGCCGTGTCCGGTGCCCGCCGTGTCCGGCGTCCGCCGCCCCTCTACCCCGCGAGCCCCAGCAGCGCCCGCATCCCGGCGTACTTCGCCGTCAGGCGCTCGCGGGTCGGGGCGTCGAGTGCGGCGAGCCGTGCCGGATCGGCGTTGTGGGCCAGGTCGGCCGTCTTGACCAGGAGCGCGCCCGGCGTCGCCAGGATGCGGGCGGCGTACGCCTCGGGCGGCTCGCCGCTCCGCTTGGTGACGGCGAGGATCATCGCCCGGGTCGCGTCGGTCAGCGCCGCCCGCGTCAGGTCCTCGGCCGAGAGCGCCCCGTCCTCGACGGCGTCGTGCAGCCACGCCGCGGCGATCTGCTCCGGGGTCCCGCCCCGCGCCCGCACCCCGTCGGCGACCGCCGCCAGATGCTCCGTGTACGGACGGCCAGCCTTGTCCGTCTGCCCGGCGTGCGCCCGCCGCGCCAGTGCCTCGACCTCCGCCGTGGTCAGCGCGGGTATCGCCGCACCGCATGCCGCCGCATCGCCGTCAGGTTCCGTCATGCGGTCATTGTGCCGGGGGCGTACGGAGCCGGACGGGGCCGGGCCGCACGGGGGAGCGCCTGCGAACGGGCCGCCTCAGTGCAGCGCCGCCCGCATCACCGCGCCCGCGATCGGGGCGGCGCTGCCGCCGCCGCTGATCTCGGTGCGGTCGGCCGCCGCGTCCTCGACCACCACCGCGACCGCCACCGCGGGCTCGGCGGCGCCCTCGCGGCGCGCCCAGGAGATGAACCACGCGTACGGGGTGCCCTCGTTGTGCACGCCGTGCTGGGCGGTGCCGGTCTTGCCGCCGACGACCGCGCCGCCGATCGCGGCGCGGTGCCCGCTGCCGTGCTCGACGACGTCCACCATCAGCTCCTGGAGCCGCCGTGCGGTCGCCGGACCCATCGCCCGGACCGGCGCCGGGCGCTCCGGTGCGGCGAGCGCCGTCCCGGACGCGTCCCTCACCTCGTCCACCAGGTAGGGCGCGGCGCGCTCCCCGTCGTTCGCCACCGCCGCCGCGACGGACGCCATCTGCAGCGGCGTCGCCGTCGTGTCGTACTGCCCGATCGACGACAGCGCCAGCTGCGCGCGGTCCATCCGCGTGTCGAAGGTGCTCGGCGCGACCGGCGAGGGGATGCGCGGCCCGCGCCCGTCGAAGCCGAACGCCCGCGCCGTGCGCACCATCGTCGCCATCCCCACGCCGACGCCCAGCCGCGCGAAGACGGTGTTGCACGAGACGCGGAACGCCTCCCGCAACGAGGCGTCCGCGCAGTCGTCCGACTCGTTGACCAGCACGGTGTCCGTGCCGGGCAGGGTGTACGGATCGGGGGAGCCGGTGGGCTCGTCCGGGTCGGTGACCAGCCCGCTCTCCAGCGCCGCGGCGGCGGTGACCACCTTGAACGCCGAACCGGGCGGATAGGTCTGCCGGATCGCCCGGTTGAGCATCGGCTGCCGCGCCGCCCCGGTCAGCCGCCGCCACGCCGCCGTCACCTTCGGCCCGTTGCCCGACAGCTGCGCCGGGTCGTACGAGGGGGTGGAGACCAGCGCCAGGATGCGGCCGGTGCGCGGTTCGATCGCGGCGACCGCGCCCGTGCGGCGGCCCAGCCCCGAGAACGCCGCGCGCTGCACCGCCGGATCGATGGTGGTCGCCACCGCCCCGCCCCGCCGCGGCGCCCGCGTCAGCCCGTCCCACCAGGGGAAAGCCGTCAGCCGCGGATCGGTCCCGGCCAGCACCCCGTCCTCGGCCCGCTCCAGCAGCGAGGTGCCGTACGTCTGCGAGGAGAAGCCGGTGACCGGCGCGTACAGCGGTCCGTCGGTGTACGTCCGCTCGTGCCGCAGCCGGCCGCCGCTGTCGTGCGACCCGGTCACCGGCCGCCCGGCGACGAGCACCGCGCCGCGCGGCTCGGCGTACCGCGCGATCTGCGCCCGGCGGTTGGCCGGATCGGCGGCCAGCTCCGGTGCGCGGAAGACCTGCAGCCACGCCGCGTTGCCCAGCAGCGCGACGAAGAGCAGCAGGCAGCAGACGGCGGCGTGCCGGGTGCAGCGGATCACCGGCCCGCCTCCGGAGCGCGTCCGGCCGCCGGCACCGCCTCGGCCCCGACGGTGTCCCGCAGCCCGTCCGGGGCGTCCGGCGCCGCCCCGCCAGGCCGCCTGGCCCGGTCGCTGAGGCGGATCAGCAGGGCCACGACCAGCCAGTTCGTCACCAGCGAGGAGCCGCCCTGGGCCAGGAACGGCAGCGCCATCCCGGTCAGCGGGATCAGCCCCATCACCCCGCCGGCGATGACGAAGACCTGCACCGCGGGGAGCGCGGCGAGCCCCACCGCCAGCAGCCCGCCGAACGGGTCGCGCAGCCCGAGCCCGGCGCGGAAGCCGCGCGCCACCAGGATCGCGTAGAGCAGGAACAGCGCGGTCAGCCCGGCGAGTCCCAGCTCCTCCCCGAACGTCGCCAGCAGGAAGTCGGACTTCATGGCGAAGCCGATGAGATACGAGTCGCCGCGGCCAAGCCCCGTGCCCAGCAGCCCGCCCGCCCCGAACGCGTACAGCGACTGCGCCAGTTGCCCGGGGCCCGCGCCCGCCGCGACCTGGGCGAACGGATGCAGCCAGTCCGCCACCCGGCTGTGCACATGCGGCTCCAGCGCCGCGACGGCGGTGGCGCCCGCGCCCGCCAGCAGCAGCCCGACCGCCAGCCAGCCCAGCCGCCCGGTCGCCACGTACAGCAGCACCACGAAGATGCAGAAGTACAGCAGCGAGGTGCCGAGGTCGCGTTCGAGGACCAGGATGGCGACGGTCAGCAGCCAGACGACGGCGACCGGGCGGAGCATCCGCAGCGCCGAGCGCCGCTTCGCGCCGGGGCGGTCCGCCGGGGCCGCCGCGCGGTGGGCCGCGAGCCGCGCCGCGAAGAACACCGTGATCAGCACCTTCGCGAACTCGCCCGGCTGGATCGAGAACCCGGCGAGCCGGATCCAGATCTTCGCGCCGTTGACCGCCGGGAACGCCAGCGGCGCGAGCATCAGCGCCAGCGCCAGCGCCGCGCACACCGGCCCGTACCGCGCCAGCCGCCGGTGGTCGCGCACCAGCAGCACCGCCGCGGTGAACAGCGCGATCCCGGCCGCCGACCAGACCAGCTGGGCCGGTGCCGCGTGGTGGCCGGGCGTCGCCAGGTCCAGCCGGAAGATGAGGACGAGGCCGATCCCGTTGAGGAGAACGGCGACCGGCAGCAGCAGCGGATCGGCGTGCGGGGCGCCGCACCGCACCGCCAGATGGGCGAGCAGCGCGAGCGCGCCGAGCCCCGCGCCGTACCCCGCGGCGCCGCCGGGCACCGCGCCCCGCACCGTCAGCCCGACGACGGCGTACCCGCAGACGCTGATCAGCACCGCGCCGGTCAGCAGCACCAGCTCGACGCCGCGCCGCCGGGACACCGGCGGGCGGGGCGGCGGCCGGTCCGCCGGGGCGGACGACGCCGGGGCCTGGGGCGGAGCCGTTGCCGTCATGCCTGGCAACGTAGCAAGTAAGGCGGCTTATATGTGTTATGTCGGATCGTGGGCCGCTCATGTCGGAATGCGGGGACTTCCGGGGGAATTCCTCTTCGTTCCCCTTGGGGAGGCGGGTTCCGGCGAGGGCACGGAGCGCGGGATTCCGCCGGGTGACGGCGGATCGTCGTACCGGGAGAGGGGACGCGTACGCCCCCGCGCACGCAAGCGGAGTCCGCACTCCGGGCAACTCGGCACCGGAAATCGGCGTCCTGGTAACGGAAGTTCAGGGCGAGGCCCGGGTCGTACGGGAGTGGTGGATGAAGAGGGAACGGGGGGTCGGGGGAATTCCAGGGATGTCCCCGACGCATATCAGGGCCGTTGGGCCCTCGGCGCCGCCAAGGGTGCTTTGTAAACTCGACGCGAAAGACAAGGGCCGAGCGCGTCACGCCGGCCGCGGGCGACCGGCGCTGCCGGCCGACGTCACGGACCCGCGCCGTGACCGCCGCAAGCGAGGGGCCGGGGGTGCCGGAAAAACACCCCCTGCGGCGTACGGCAGCACTGCGCACGCCGGGCGGACGCCCCGCGCTTCCTCGGTCCCTCCGGGCCGCCGAGTGCGGATGACCGTCCCCCTCGACGAAAGGCAGTATTAGCGTCATGACGACACTCCGTTCCCGGATCATCGCCTGGGCCGGCCGGCTGTATCTCGCGAGAACGCGGAAGAAGGGCTTCGATCTCTCGCGGATGTCCTTCCTGCCCGAGTCCGTCCTGATGCCGCTGCGGCGTGACGGACTCGACCCGGTGCCCGAGCTGGGAGCCGTCCGGGAGAAGGAGCCCATCACCAAGCTGCCGGTGCCGATAGCCGCCAACGTCTGGCTGGTCACCGGCTACGACGAGGTCAAGGCGGTGCTCGGCAAGGCCAACGCCTTCAGCTCGGACTTCACCCACCTCGTCGGCAAGGCGGGCGCGGAGGCGGAGCAGAACCCGGGCGGTCTGGGCTTCGCCGACCCGCCCGTCCACACCCGGCTGCGGCGGCTGCTCACCCCGGAATTCACCATGCGCCGCCTGAGCCGCCTCACCCCGCGTATCCACGAGATCGTGGAGGAGCGGCTGGACGCCATGGAGCGGGCCGGCAAGAACGGCGAACCGGTCGATATCGTCCAGGCTTTCGCGCTGCCCATTCCCTCCCTGGTGATTTGCGAACTCCTCGGCGTGCCCTATGAGGACCGCGCGGATTTCGAGCGGCTCAGCGCCGCGCGCTTCGACCTCTTCAGCGGCGCCAACGCGTCCTTCGGCGCCATATCGGAATCGCTCCAGTATTTCCGCGAGGTCGTCAAGAAGCAGCGCAAGGACCCGGGTGACGGCCTCCTCGGCATGATCGTCAAGGAGCACGGCGACTCCGTCAGCGACGAGGAGCTGGCCGGTCTCGCCGACGGCGTCCTCACCGGCGGCTTCGAGACCACCGCGAGCATGCTGGCGCTCGGCGCCCTCGTCCTCCTCCAGGACCCGGACCACTTCGCGGCGCTCAAGGACGGCGACGAAGCCGTCGAGCGCTACGTCGAGGAATTGCTGCGCTACCTCACCGTCGTCCAGGTCGCCTTCCCGCGCTTCGCCCGCGAGGACCTGGAGATCGGCGGGGTGCGGATCGCCGCCGGCGACGTCGTCCTGTGCTCCCTGAGCGGCGCGGACCGCGACGGCGGCCTCGGCCCCGACATGGAGCGCTTCGACCCCGACCGCAACGTCCCCTCCCACCTCGCCTTCGGCTACGGCATCCACCGCTGCGTCGGCGCCGAGCTGGCCCGGATGGAGCTGCGCGCCGCCTACCCGGCCCTCGTCCGCCGCTTCCCCACGATGCGCCTCGCCGTCGAACCGGAGAACCTCAGCTTCCGCAAGCTCTCCATCGTCTACGGCATCGACACCCTGCCGGTACGCCTGGGCGGCTGAGCCCCGCCCCGGCGCGTCACCCCGGTCACCCCGGTGCGCCCGTCCGGCCTTGGCGCGGATGGGGGCACCGGGGTGTGGTGTGTCCGGGGGCGGACACACGGGGCCTGGGGGCCGGGGGTGGAGCTGGCGCGCGGGTCCGGGGCCCGAGCCGGGGCGCCGAGGCCGGACGTGGACGCGGGGCCGGGAGCAGCCGAGGGCCCGGGCGGGCGGGCGGTCCGGCCGCCGGTGCGGCTCAGGCCCCGCGCTCCGCCTCCACTGGTCTTCAGCCCCCACCGTGGCCCAGGCGCCCCCTCCAGTGCGGGCCACCACTCCGCTCCAACTCCCCCTGCTTCGGGGCGACTTGACCGCACACCGTTGCCCACTCCCTCCCCGCCCCATACATTGATCGCGCCCATCCGGCTCCACCCGCCGTACGGTCGGCGGGACTTGGGAGGATCCATGCGCATACGCGCCTCCGTCCGCACGTCAGGCCGCGCCCAGGGGCGGGACCGCGGTGCCCCGCCCGGCCATCGGCGCCCCGCGCCCCTGCGCACCGCCGCGGCCGTCGGGGCGGCCTTCGCCGCCGCCCTCGCGCTGACCGCCGCCGCGCCCGCCGGCGCCGCCCCGGCCCCCGCCGCGGACCCGGCCGCCCGCCCGGCGCAGCCCGTCGAGTACTTCACCGGCCCCGGTGGCCACCCCCGCCACACCACCGTGCCCGCCTCCGCCCCGCTCGCCCCGGCCGCGCGCACCTCCATCGCCGCCGACGGCGACGTCACCCCGCTCGTCCAGAACGGCCCGGTCGCCGACAAGCTCGACGTCGTCTTCATCGGCGACGGCTACACCGCAGGTCAGCAGGAGGACTTCCACAAGGCCGCCCGCGCCAAGTGGGAGAAGATGACGGCCGTCGAGCCGTACGCCTCGTACACCAAGCTCTTCAACGTCTGGGCCGTCGACGCCGTCTCCCAGGACTCCGGCGTCTCCGGCGATCCGACCCAGGACGTGGTCCGCAACACCGCCCTCGGCTCCGCCTTCTTCTGCAGCAACACCGAGCGGCTGCTCTGCGTCGACACCGCCAAGGTCGAGGCGTACGCCGCCAAGGCGCCGGCCGCCGATCTCGTCGTCGTCCTCGGCCACTCGTCCAAGTACGGCGGCGCCGGGTACAACGACGTCTCCTCGCAGGTCGGCTACGACGGCATCGCCACCGCCTCGTCCGACAACGACCAGTCCGACCAGATCGCCGTCCACGAGACCGGCCACTCCCTGGGCAAGCTCGCCGACGAGTACGACTACGGGCAGGAGGGCACCTACACCGGCCCCGAGCCCACCGAGTCCAACCTCACCACCCTCGGCGCGGACGCGATGAAGTCCCAGCAGAAGAAGTGGTACCGCTGGCTGGGCCAGGAGTCCCCGGACGGCGGCACGGTCGGCGCGTACGAGGGCGGCGGCTACTACGAGAAGGGGCTCAATCGCCCCACCGACAACTCGATCATGCGGACCCTGGGGCGGGAGTTCAATCTTCCGGGCCGCGAGGCGATGATCGCCGGGTTCCACCGGCACGCCAAGACCCTGACCGCCGACGTGCCCACCGGGCAGCCGCTCGCCCGGAGCGGCGCCCTCCGCGTCACCCCGCTGCCGGGCGCCACCCCGCGCTGGTACGTCGACGGCCGCGAGGCCCGCGCGGCACGCGGCGCGACCACGGTGCACCCCGCCGCCCTCGGCGTCCCCGCCGACGGCCGCCGGCACACCGTCACCGTCCGCGCCACCGACCCCACGGACGCGGTCCGCGACCCGTCCCTGCGCTCGCTGCTCACCAGCGAACTGAGCTGGCGGGTGACGGGCTGAGCGGTCGGACTACGCCGACCCGCGCGGGCGGTCCGGGGCGGATCCCCGGTCCGCCCGCGCGGCGTAGACGATCACCCCGCCGCGCACGCTGATCTCCATCGGGCGCCCGCCGCCGGGCAGCGCGAGCACGCCCGTGCGCTCCAGGTCGCCGGCGTGCCAGGCGCCCTGCTCCAACGCCTCGGGCCACTGCCGCCGCGGCCGGGCCCCGCGGGTGGACAGGTCCCTGGTCCACTCGCCGCCGTCCTCCATCCGCAGCCGCACCGGAACGCCGACATCCTTCTTCCGCGGAAGCCGCTGCACCGCGGATACCGGGCGCCACGGATGTGCCTCCAGGACGCGGCGGATGCGCTTCAGGAAGCGCAGGAGCATCACGTGGTAGCAGATGACGAAAAAGTAGCCGAGCAGACTCATGCCGCCGATGAAGCCAAGCAGATTCCCGGCCCCTCGCCCCCGCCGCCCGCTCCACTTCACGTCGGACAGCCCGATGACCCCGTATCCGTCGAGCACCGAGAGCGCGATAAGGCCCCCCAGCCACAGGACCGTCCAGAGCGCCAGGCATATCCGCACCCGCCGCCGCTCCGCGACCCAGGCGGACCGCGTCCCCGCGTCCTCGAAGGCGACCGTGTCCGGAACAGGCTGCCCTGTAGAACTCACCGGAAATTCCCCCTTTTCGAGCGTCAGCCCCTCAGTGCCCGGTGGGAACCTCCCACCGGGGTCGGAGATTACCAAAAGTTGACGCTTGTTATATCTTGACCTGGCGCTGCGTCGGTCGGCAGGCGGATGCCCCAAATGCCCCTCACGTGGCGTATGTTCGCCTGCTTGCTTGGGGGATGGAGTTACTCGTGTCGGACGAGTTCAAGGTAGATCTCACGCAACTCGGGGAATTTGGCCGAGTGTTGAAGAAATCCATTTCGGATCTGGAGAGTGCACGTAAAGCCCTCTCGTCTGTCAGTGCCGAACAGATCGGAACGGCACGGCTGGACAAGTCGTGCGAAACCTTCCAGGAGCGGTGGAAGCACGGCACCGGTGAACTGAAGGAAATGATCGAGGCGGTCGACGAGGGAGTGGAGAAGACCGCGCTGAGCTACAAGGAGCTGGAGGAGAACCTCTCCAAGGGGCTCAAGCAGATGAAGGAAACCGCGGCCACCAACGCAGGGGAGCGCTGACCATGGCGGCAAATCCTTATCCGAGCCTGGGCTGGAATCCCGTTCCCGGACTTCCCGAATCGGTCTCCGGTCTCCACGGCAAGGTGAAGGCTGCGGCCGACACCCTGAACAACTGCTACCAGCAGATCGATTACCTTCTCGGCGCCAGCTCAAGCTGGCAGGGCGATGCCGCCAGCGCCTTCCGCGACACGGTCGACGGCGACCTCAAACTGGCCGTGATGAACGCCGGCCATTCTCTCGACAAGGCTGCCAAAGCCCTCAAGACCTGGGAAGGTGACCTCTCCTCCCACCGCGACCTGGCGAAGAAATACGACGACGCCGCGCGGGAGAAGAAGTCCGAGATCGAAAGCGCCCGGAAGCGCTATGACGAGGCCAAGGCGAACCCCGACCTCAAGCTCGGCGGAAAGGAGTACCCCAGTCAGGCGGAGGCGGATGCTGCCACGGACCGTCTGCGAGCTGCCGAACGAGCGCTCAGCGAAGCCACCAAACACTCTGATGCCGCCAATGCCGCTTACGAAGACGTCCTGAAGAAGGCGCGCGAACTCGAAGGCATCCACATCCACAGCGCCGACGACGTCGCCAAAAAGCTCGACGAGGCCGACGATAAACTGGCGCCCAAGGAACCAGGCTGGTTCAGCAACGCGCTGAGCAAAATCGGCGAATTGCTCGCAGAGTTCGGCAAAGCCCTTGTAGACCATGCCGGAACCATCGGCGCCATCGCCGGTCTCCTGGCGCTGCTCCCAACCCCGGCGGCGCCGATCTTCGCGGGCATCGCGGTCGCGGCCAGCGCGGTGTCCATGGCCAAGAACTTCGCCAGCGAGGACTTCAGAGATTCCCTGGCAGGCGAATACGGCTGGAAGGAAGGCATATTCGCCGGAGCTTCCGTGGTCGGCGACGCTCTCGGCATGGTGCCGGGCGTGGGTGCCCTCGCCAAGGCGGGCAGCGAGGCGGGACTCGCGGCGGCGATCGCACGTGAAGGCGGCGAAGCCATGTCGCTCGGCTCGAAAATGGGCAAATTCGGCAGCGAAATCGTACCGGCGTTCAACTTCAAGGCCCTTGACGCCGCCACTGACCCCGCCACCGGAGCTCTTCAGTACGGCATCAACGGCGTCAACGTGGTGGCCAACATGGCATCGTCCTTGGAAGCGCAAGGAGTGCTCCCGAAGGATGGACCGGGACACGACGCCGCAGAGATCACCAAGGGCGCCGCCGCCAGCACCGGCGTGAAGGACGGATTCAAGACAATCGCTGGAGGCGTAGCAGAAATGGTGAGGGGCATCCGCCTGTGAATGGCCTTATCGACACGAAAGTGGCCGAACCGAAGCCGGAATTCTGGTACGGACTGCCCTACGGCTACCTCTCGTTGGACCTCCGGCCCACGCCCGAGGGAATCCAGGAGACGGCCCGGCAGATCACCCTGCTGCCGCCCGAACACCGCGACCGCGCCGACCAGGCATTCCGGCTCTACGCGGCAGTCCTGACGATGCTCCGCAAACGCGAGGTCATGGGATGTGCCCTCGGCATGCACCCCGACGACAGCGGTGACCCCACCCTGTCCGTGCTCACGATATCCACCGTTTCGACCTCGGGCACCAACCCCAACGCCGTCCTCATGCAACTCCTGGGCGGCGAAAGTACGGGCAGCGGAGTCGCCGACGGCATCGTCCCGGTGGAAATCCCCGTCGGCACCGGATATATCTGGGAAACGGTCCGCCGCACCCCTTCACCCGCCGCCCCGCCCGAAGGGGAGGAAGGGGACGAGGAATCCCGCGAAGGCACCGTCTGGCAGGGCACGGTGGCCATTCCCCGCCCCGGCGGCGCCTCGATCGTCATGCTGCAACTGGTCACCCCCGCCGTGGAATTGTCCCAGGATTACCGCGGTGTGCTGCTCGGCGTCGCCCGCACGGTGTCCTTCACCGACCCGGCGGAAGAGGCCACGGCGCACGGGAGTTCCGGAACATCCCCGGCCTCCGACGCAGCCGAAAGGAGCCCTTTCGGATGACCCCGGAAGAGCGGGAGCGGGTGCTGACCAAGCTCCGGAAGCCTGTGCCGGCCGCCTACTCGACCGACGGCACGGATTTCGACGGAGCACTGAAGTACCACTACACCACCGCCACGAAACGCTTCCTCAAAACCTTCCCGGTGTTCTTCCTTCTCTGGGTCCAGCTGTTCGTGTTCCGGAACACCTATCTGCTCCCGGTGGCCCTCATCGGTTTCTTCGGCGGGCTGTTCGTCCTGCTGGCGTTCCGGGAACGCATGGCGCTGATCCGTAAGTGCGCGCGGGTACTCCGCACCTATCCCCTGGAATTCCGCACCCCGGTGGAGAAGGACGGCCAGTACGCGTCCCACACCCTCTACCTCCGGCTCGGCGGCCGTTGGGAGGACGCCCCCACGCTGCGTGCGAAGGAGGCGCTGAGCCGCTCCGGCTGGCCGGACCTGGACGCGGGCGTCTGGTTCGCCGGGGACGAGCCGTTCGGCGGCGTGGCCCTGGTCCCGGGCACCGGCGAGCTGCTGTTCATGCAGCCGAAGCACTGGGAGGACAGCGCCAAGGAACGCGAAAGCGCAGCTCCCGACCGCAAACACCGGGCCGCCCGCGCCCGCATCGCCCGGCCTGCCCGATTCCGCTGACCGACGGCATCCCGGGCCGGGCCGCGGCCCGTCCGCCCCGCGCCACCTGGCACACGCGGGGCGGACGGGGAGCGGCCCGCACCTGCACCCGGTGCCCCGCGCGCATCTCGCCCGGCGGCAGGTCTGGCGTGGGTCCCCGCGACACCATCGCCCCGCTCGGCCTGGCCCTCGGCGACCCGCAGGCCCTGGTCCTGTAAGCACGGGACGACCGCTCGCCGACCGCCCGCAGGGTACGCGGCGCACCCTCCGGCCGTCTGCTGCGCCCGCTGACGTTCCCGCTGGTCAGCGCCGTCCTGGTGCTCGCCTTCGAGCTGGCGATCCACTTCACGCGTACATCCCGACCGCCCTGCGCCACGGCCCGCTGCACGAGCTGATGCATCTGCAACTCCTCGCCGTCGGCACCCTCTTCGTCCTGCCGATACCCACCCGCGAGGCGCTGCTGCTCACCTGGCGCAGCCATCCGGTGCGGGCCCTCCTCGTCCTCGCCGACGGGCTGCCCGATTCCGTACCCGGCATCGTCGTGATGTTCAACGGCACCCTGATCGCCGGCGGCTGGTACACCGCCCACCACCGCCCCTGGGGCCCAGCCCACAGCGCGACCAGATGATCGGCGGCGGCCTCATGCTCACCCTCGCCGAACTGATCGGACTACCGTTTCTCATCGCGGTCTTCGCCGAGTGGGTCCGCTCCGCACGCGACCGGACGGCAGTGCTGGACGCCCGGCTGGACCGCGAACGCGCGACGGTGCCCACACCCGCAGCCCCGAACACGACGACCGCCCCGGGACTTCGCACCAGGAACTGACCCGCCCCTGGTGGGAAACGGACCAGGGCGTGGTGGGTGAGCGGTACCGGCGCCGGAGGGAGTGAGCCGCCACCGAGGCGGCGGCGCAGCCCGGCGTGTGTGGCGGAGGCATGCCCGCACAGGGGAGTTTGGAGATCAGGCCGCTTTGCTCAGACATGCACCTGCGCCCGTGGGTCAGGCTGCGTTGGAACCCGACGGAGGACCATCGTCCGTCAACAGGGAGGCCGCACGGCCCGCATCGCGGTCGGCGTTCTGAGGAAGGAAGCGACTCGCCTTGCCGTGCCAGGTCACGACCAGTTCGTCCCGCGCTCGGGTGGCCGCGACGAACAGCAGCGAACGGGCCCGCTGCTCCTCCTGGCGGTACCGGTCGGGACCGGTCAGCCGGAATGCTTCTATCCGCTGGTGCGGAACCAGGCCTTCACTGACACCTGCCAGAAACACCCGCTGGAATTCCAGCCCTTTGAACCGATGCATGGTGCCGATGTGTACGGTGCCGGTCTGGCGTGGGCCGTCGCGGCCGATCTCGCTCGCGGGGATCCGGAAGGGTTCGCACGCCAGGGTGTAGGCGAGTTGCGTGACGGCGGCCTTTTCCGGAACGCTGACGGCCATGGCCTCGTACGGAGTGCCGTGGCGCTCGTGGCGCTCCTTGAGCAACGTGGCGATGGCTCGCATCTCGGTACGCCAGTCGGGGGCGCGCCAGTACTGGGGAGCCTGCCCGGTCAGAACGGAACGGTATCCGTCCAGCGTGTCCGGACCGTCGTCGAGATTGTCGAAGCTCTCACCGTGCACCAGGCCGTGCGCACTGCTGAGGATTTCCCGCGTCGTACGGTAGTTCAGCGTCAGCCGGCGGGAGGCCCCCGCGGGTGTTGATGCCGAGCCTGCCCAGTACCACCTGGTGTGCGTAGATGCGCTGGTGGGCGTCGCCGACCAGGAAGATGTCGTTCGGTCCGGGTGCCACCATTGCGCGGCGCACACAGCTTCCGGTCAGTCTAGGACGGGCGACCCCGCCTCCTGCTGGTGCCGGAGCAGGTCAGGGAGGCGAGCGGCGAGATCAGGCTCTGTACTGGCCGAGAACCGACCTGCGGGTCCTGAGCATCGGTTGAAGCTCCCGGCGCAGCAGATCGGCATCCGGTTCCGGCAGTCTCAGCGATGCCCGGCGAAGTCGCACACTCCAGGTCTTCGGGTCCGGGAAGACTTGGAGCTCTGGTACGAGGTCGGCGAGGACCACCCCCTCGTGGCGCGGGGTGAGTCCGTGCACCTGGAGGGTGCATCCAGAGGAGAAGACCCGGTCGCCGAACGAGACGGGCTCCGCCAGTGCCGCGACCTCGGAGGTGACGGTCGCCAGGCCCATGATCCGCCCCCGGTCACGACCGGGATTCCGGTAGCAGCTCCGCGTCGTGTAGAGGAATGCCTCGTCACCTTTCTCCGGGAGCCCGGTGGTGCGCCCGGCGGGGAAGGCCATCCGCTGATTGTTGAGCACCCAGCCCAGCGGCTCCCGGTCGCCGATGATGATCAGATACGTCGCCATCAGATCTCACCCCGCACCTGCTCGCGGAGGTCCTGGAGGCGGACCTCCGGGTCTTCCTTGAGGGCGTACTTGGCGTAGCCGTTGATGTCGACCCCGGTCTGCGCCTTGAGCGCCGGCGAGGGCTTGGAGAACTCGCGGCCGTCCTCGATTTTGAGCCAGCCGTCCGCCGTGACTGCGGCCTCGTGGGTGAGCCCGCGCCGCGGCTGGATGTGGATCAGCTTGTCCCCGGCCTTGAGCACGCCGGCCCGGATGAACGGCATCAAGCCTCCGGGGCGACGTTCCGCCATGGCCGTCGACGGCCGGCCGGAGCTTCCGAGGAGCAGTCGCCGCAGCACGTCGTTGGGGCTGTCCACCAGCGGTTCACTGTGGCTCTGCAGGAACGCGAACACCTCGTCGTCGATCTCGATGGAACGCCTGGACACTGTCCGCCTCCGGTGATCTTTGACTTCGAATCGCAGAAGTTTGGCAGATTAAAAGTCCTCGCGCAAGGATTGCCGGATCTTGATCGAGGGCGGGCCGGTGTCACTACCATGTGCCCCCTGTGACGCAGGGGAGCGTCCTTGTGATGGGGGTGAGGGATGGCTCTCGATGGGCCCAGCCTGAGCAAGATGCTGAACGATGTCGCGGTTGGCACGATTCAGCTTCCCGACTTCCAACGGCAGTGGAAGTGGGACGACGATCGGATCCGTGCCCTGCTGGCAACCGTGACGCTCGACTATCCGCTGGGCGTCGCGATGACGCTGGAGACGGGTGGCGAGGCTCAATTCAAGGCGCGCCCGCTGCACGGCACGGAGGTGGGTCCGGATGTCATACCGGAACAGCTGCTGCTCGACGGACAACAACGGCTGACGTCTCTGTTCCAAGCGCTCAAGTCGGACCGCCCGGTGGAGACGACGGGCGCCCGGAGCAGGCCGCTCAGGCGCTGGTACTACATCGACATCGCCAAGGCCGTGGACGACACCGCGGACCGGGACGAGGCGATCCTCTCCGTCCCGGAGGACCGGGTCGTGCGGGGCGCATTCCGCCGAGGCGCCGCAATTGACCTCACCACGCGGGAAAAGGAATGCGCGAGCGGCCTGTTTCCCCTGAACCTGATATTCGAGCCGGAGCGGACCGGAAAGTGGCAACGGGTCTACGTCAGTGGTGCCGACGACCACTGGGATCTGTGGTCGGCCTTCCAGGCCCGGGTGATCGACACCGTCAAAGGGTTCAAGGTGCCGTTGATCCGGCTGCCGAAGGAGACCCGCAAAGAAGCCGTGTGCTCCGTTTTCGAGCGGGTGAACACCGGCGGCGTCGTCCTCAACGTCTTCGAGCTGCTCACCGCGACCTATGCCGGCGACACACAGTACGCGGAGCGCAACGGTGGCGAGGACTTCAGCCTCATCAAGGACTGGCAGACGATCAAGGGCAAGCTGTGCTCGGAGTACCAGGTCTTCGGAACGCTTGACAGAGACGGCGGTCAGGAGACCGGGCTCACCAGTCTGGACTTCCTCCAGGCCATCGCGCTGGTGCGTACATACCAGCGCAAGCAGGAGTTTCTGGCGGAGAACTCCGGGGCCGCCAACGCACCGGCGGTGAGCTGCAAGCGCCGCGATCTGCTGCACCTGCCGCTCGCCGACTACACGAGGATCGCGCCGAGGACGGCTGAGGCGCTGTCCTGGGTCGGCCGATTCCTTGCCACACAGCACGTGTTCCGTGAGCGCGACCTGCCGTACGGGTCCCAGGTCGTGCCCCTCGCGGCGATCGGCGTCCTCCTCGGGGACATGGTGGAGGACCGGGGCGTTCGGAAAAGGCTCGCGCGCTGGTATTGGTGCGGTGTGTTCGGCGAGCTCTACGGGGGCGTCACGGACACCCGTTTCGTACGGGACGTCGAGCAGGTGGTCGGTTGGATCAAGGGCGGTGGTCCGGAGCCCGACACCATCGCGGAGGCGACGTTCCAGGAACAGCGCCTGCACCGGCTCACCTCGCGTAACAGTGCCGCGTACAAGGGGGTCCACGCTCTCCTCCTCAAGGAGGGGGCGATCGACTGGTTCTTCCACGAGGAGCCGATCAACGAGCAGTTCCTGATCGGGCAGTACGTGGACATCCGGCAGGTCTTCCCCAAAGCCTGGTTCGAGCAGAACGGCGCGGACAGCTCCCGGATGAGCAGCATTATCAACAAGACACCGCTGTCCTACCGGGCGTGGCAGGCGATGGGGGCCAGTGCGCCGTCGGAGTACCTGACCTCTTTCGAACGGCACACCGGCAGTCCCGGTGACTGGTTCAACGACATCGTCGGCACGCACCTCATCGACGCCAAGATGCTGCGCGCGGACGACTTCGAGGGTTTCTACCGGGACCGGACGGCCAGGCTGCTGGAACTGGTGGAGCGGGAAATGGGCAAGGCCGTGGTGCGTGAGGGGGTGCACGATGCCCACACCGGATGACGCCACGGTCAAGGGGCTGGTGGGCCAGACCCTGCCGATCCGGCGCCTCCTGTCCCTGTGGGGCTTCCGGATCCGAGACCACGCGTCCGTGCCGCACATCCGGCTCGATCTGACGAATGCCGGGCTGAGCACGGTGCCGGACTTCGGGGTCGGTTCGCTGGACGACGAAGTCGCTGTCGTCCCGATCACCCAGGAGTGTGACGCGGACGTCGGCGCCGACAAGGGCGATGGCGGTGCCGAGGAGCAGGCCGAAGCCCCCGAGGAAGCCGTCGGCATGTTCCCGCAGACGGCGATGCGCGTGCACGACCTGCCGTGTGCCCACAGGGTCACATCGATCGCTCCTGGCGATCCTCTGCCCGTCGCGATGGGCAGAATGGCGGAGCACGGGTACTCGCAGCTTCCCGTGATCGACATGTCGGGGACCCTGCACGGGGTGGTCACCTGGGCGTCGATCGCTCACATGCACGCGACGGGACGCGACGCGTGCCTGGCGCACGCGATCAGCAGTGAGTACGAGATCGTCAATGCCTCGGCGCATCTGCTGCTGGTACTCCCCGCCATCCGAGCCCATGAGTTCGTCCTCGTCCGAGCTGCGGGCGGGGAGGTGAGCGGCATCGTCACCTCCGCCGACCTTGCCGGAGAGTTCGGCACCGTGGCCCGTCCCTTCTTCACTCTGGGAGAGATCGAGCGGCGACTACGCCGGTGTCTGGGGCGCGTCTACGACGACGTTGACATCCAGAAGGTGCACAAGAGGAAGAAGTCCGTCGACGAGATGATGTTCGGCGAATACATCCGCCTCCTGGACAACGAGGAACGCTGGGACAAGCTCGGCTGGCCCCTTGTCGACAGAGGTCAATTCATCGAGCTGCTCGGCCGTGTGAAGGACGTCCGCAACACCGTCATGCACTTCAATGCGCCGTCACTGAGGGCCGAACAACTCGACCTGCTCGATCGCTTCGTCTCCATGCTGCGCCTTTATGACCCGGACTACGGAGCAACCATCACAGCCTGAGAGGCGCGGTACGCCTGGCCGCGCGGGAGGGGCTCGGCCAGGCGCGCGTCGGCGGGCCCTGCTGAGGCGCGGTCAAGGCGCTCCCGAGGACGAGGCGGCGACAAGGAAGACGTGTGAGCTTCGGGGCATAAAGCAAGGACCCTGATCAGCTTCTCAGTTGATCAGGGTCCTTTTCGGCACTTCCTGCGAAGTGCCCCCGGCAGGATTCGAACCTGCGCACACGGCTCCGGAGGCCGTTGCTCTATCCCCTGAGCTACGGGGGCGTTTCGCCGTGTTGCTCGGCGACGGGTAGAACACTACCAGCTCCGATGGGGTGTTCCGGCACGTGATCCGGGGGAGGGCCGGGAAGATCGTTCCGAGGCGGGCGGGGCGGCCCGGGACGGGGCCTCGATGTGCGTCCTAGCGCATGCCGGAGGCGTGGGGGGAGCGGTCGGGGAAACGTCCCCCGCACGGGGGCCGAAGTGCGGAAAAGGGGTACGGCGCCGGAGGCGGGCACCTAGTCTCGTCGTGTGCCTGGCTTGTGCGGTCGGATCCTTGTTGTGGATGACAGCAAGGGGATCCGGCAGTTGATCAGGGTCAACCTTGAGCTGGAGGGCTTCGAGGTCGTGACCGCGGCTGATGGTGCCGAGTGTCTGGATGTCGTGCACCGCGTGAGACCCGATGTGGTGACCCTCGACGTCGTGATGCCGCGGCTGAACGGTCTGCACACGGCGGCGCGGCTGCGGGCCGACCCGCGGACCTGGGACATCCCCATCGCGATCATCAGCGGCTGCACCCAGGGTGAGGCGGACAGCGGTCGGTCCGTGGGCGTCGATGCGTTCTTGGGCAAGCCGTTCGAGCCGGCGGAGATGGTGCAGACGGTGGCGCGGCTGGCCCGGGAGGGGCGGCGGCCGGTGGCCGGCGAGGACGCCGCCGTGGCCGACCGGCTGGCGGCGGAGCGGGCCGCCGGGATGGCGCTGGTGCGGCAGCAGCCGGGGCTCGCCGAGCACGCCGCGCATCTCGAATGCGGCGACCATCTGGACCGGCAGGACCACCTCGCGCCGCACGGCGGCGAGCGGTACCACAGCTGGCGGGGCGATCTCGGCGACCGCCGGGCCTCGTCCTGAGGCGGATCGCCTCCTGTACCGGACCGCGTCCTGACGCGGATCGCCTCCTGACGGCGGCCGGCTCCTGAGGCGGACCGCCGGGAGCGCCGGGGCCGCCTGACGGGTGCCCCGCCCGCGCCCCGGTGTCCACCAGGCGAAACCTGGTCGCATGGGTGCCCCCCTTCTCCCATACGCTTGTCCTGTGACCCCCGCCGAGCTGTCCCGTACCGTCCTGCGCTCCGTGCGTGGTGCCGTGGCGGAGCGGGAGCTTTCCGTGGCGGTGCCGGAGCGGGTGGTGGTGCGGCCCGCGCCGCACTCCGGGGACTACGCGTCCAACGTCGCGCTGCAGCTCGCCGCGGGTGCGGGGCTGCCCGCCCGGGAGGTCGCCGAGGTGCTGCGGGGGCGGCTGGCCGGCTGCCCGGGCATCGCGCGGGTCGAGGTCGCCGGGCCCGGATTTCTGAACTTCACCCTGGGGGACGACGCACCGGCCGAGCTGGTCCGCACCGTTCTTGCGCAGGGCGCGCGCTACGGCACCGGCGGCGCCCGCCCGGGCCGCCCCGGCGCCGCGACCGCCCCGCCCTCCGGTGGCGCCCGCGGGCTCGTCGTCGCCGAGGCGCTGGCCCGGATCGACGCGGCCGTGGACGGGCCCGCGACGCGGTCGGACGGTGCCGTGCCGCAGGGCGCGGCGGCGTCCGACGGCGATCGGGCGGAGCTGGCGCGGCTCATCGCGCACCTCGGCGGTGACGAGGCGCGGTGGGCGCTGCTGCGGCCGGCCGCGCACGACCCGGTGCGGCTCCCCGAGCGGCCCGCGCAGCGGGAGGAGAACCCCCGCTTCCGGGTGCAGTACGCGTACGCCCGGACCCAGGCGCTGGTGCGCAACGCCCGTGAGCTGGGATTCACGGGCGCGCCGGGCGACACCGGCCCCGAGACACCCACCGGAACCGGCACGGAGAACGGCACCGGGACGCCCACCGGCCCCGAGACGCACACCGGCCCCACGAGCGGCGCGGGGACCGGCGCCGGGACCGAGGCCGAGAGCCGTCCCGCCGCCCACGCCCTCCACCTCCTCCTCGGCGGTTTCCCGGACGTCGTCGCGGCCGCGGCGCGGTACCGGGCGCCGGATCGGGTGGTGCGTCATCTGGAGGCGCTGGCCGAGGCGTATCTGCGGTGGCAGGGCGCGTGTCGTCCGCTGCCCGTCGGCGAGGAGAAACCCTCGGCCGTGCACCGCGCCCGGGTGGCCCTCGCCGATGCCACCGGAACGGTGCTCGCCAACGGCCTCCGCCTGCTCGGCGTCTCCGCACCCGTACGACTTTGAACGACATTCGAGGGGATCTCCACCACCATGAGCCGTTCCGCCCACCCCGCCGGGCCCCGTCACGCCGATGTGCTGCCCGAGGGGCACTACGCCGGGCCGCCCGCCGACCTCAACTCCCTTGACCCGCGGGTCTGGTCGCGTACCGTCCGGCGCGACGCCGACGGCGTGGTGACCGTCGGCGGCATCGATGTGAAGACGCTCGCCGAGGAGTTCGGCACCCCCGCCTACTTCCTCGACGAGGAGGACTTCCGGGCGCGCTGCCGGGCCTGGCGGGAGGCGTTCGGGACGGGCGCCGACGTGTACTACGCGGGCAAGGCGTTCCTGTCCCGCGCGGTGGTGCGGTGGCTGACCGAGGAGGGCCTCAACCTCGACGTCTGCTCCGGCGGCGAGCTGGCGACCGCGCTGGGCGCGGGGATGCCCGCCGAGCGGATCGCGCTGCACGGCAACAACAAGAGCACCGAGGAGATCACCCGCGCGGTCGAGGCGGGTGTCGGGCGGATCGTGCTCGACTCCTTCCAGGAGATCGCGCGGGTCGCCCACATCGCGCAGCGGCTCGGCAAGCGGCAGCGGGTGCAGATCCGCGTCACCGTCGGCGTCGAGGCGCACACCCACGAGTTCATCGCGACCGCGCACGAGGACCAGAAGTTCGGCATCGCGCTGGCCGGCGGGCAGGCGGCCGAGGCGGTGCGGCGGGCGCTCACCCTCGACGGTCTGGAGCTGACCGGCATCCACAGCCACATCGGCTCGCAGATCTTCGACATGGCCGGCTTCGAGGTCTCCGCCCGGCGCGTCGTCCAGCTGCTGACCGCGGTGCGCGACGAGCACGGCGTGGAGCTGCCGGAGATCGACCTCGGCGGCGGCCTCGGCATCGCGTACACCTCGGACGACGACCCGCGTGAGCCGCACGAGATCGCGAAGGCGCTCGGCGAGATCGTCACCAAGGAGTGCGAGGCGGCCGGGCTGAGCGTGCCGCGGATCTCCGTCGAGCCGGGCCGCGCGATCATCGGCCCCACCGCCTTCACGCTGTACGAGGTCGGCACCGTCAAGGAGCTGGAGGGGCTGCGGACGTACGTCTCCGTCGACGGCGGGATGTCGGACAACATCCGCACCGCGCTGTACGACGCGGAGTACACCGTCGCGCTGGTCTCGCGGACCTCGGACGCCGAGCCGATGCTCTCGCGTGTCGTCGGCAAGCACTGCGAGAGCGGCGACATCATCGTCCGGGACGCCTTCCTGCCGGCCGACGTGGCCCCCGGTGACCTGCTGGCGGTGCCCGCGACCGGTGCGTACTGCCGCTCGATGGCCAGCAACTACAACCACGCGCTGCGGCCCCCGGTGGTGGCCGTCGAGGGGGGCGCGGGCCGGGTCATCGTCCGCCGGGAGACGGAGGAGGATCTCCTGCGGTTGGATGTCGGATGACGAACTCGTTCGCGTGTCCGGCGCGGACGACATAAATGTCTCGGTATCCGGACGAGGCGCGGAAAGTGCCGTCCGGTGCGTGAGACTTAAGAAATCACCAAGAAGAAAAACGGCAGTATCGATGAAAAGCAGAGGTCGAATGATGCGTACGCGTCCGCTGAAGGTGGCGCTCCTGGGCTGTGGTGTGGTCGGCTCAGAGGTGGCGCGCATCATGACGACGCACGCCGACGACCTCGCGGCCCGCATCGGTGCACCCGTGGAGCTCGCCGGGATCGCCGTCCGCCGCCCCGACCGCGTGCGCGAGGGCGTCCCGGCCGAGCTGGTCACCACCGACGCGATGGAGCTGGTCAAACGGGACGACGTCGATGTCGTCATCGAGGTCATCGGCGGCATCGAACCGGCCCGTGAGCTGATCACCACCGCCTTCGCGCACGGCGCCAGCGTCGTCTCCGCCAACAAGGCGCTGGTCGCCGCCGACGGCGCGGCCCTGCACGCCGCGGCGGAGCGGCACGGCGCGGACCTCTACTACGAGGCAGCGGTCGCCGGCGCGATCCCGCTGGTCCGCCCGCTGCGCGAATCGCTCGCCGGCGACAAGGTCAACCGCGTCCTCGGCATCGTCAACGGCACGACCAACTTCATCCTCGACAAGATGGACACCAGCGGCGCCGGATACAGCGAGGCGCTGGACGAGGCCACCGCCCTCGGGTACGCCGAGGCCGACCCGACCGCCGACGTCGAGGGCTTCGACGCCGCCGCGAAGGCCGCGATCCTCGCCGGGATCGCCTTCCACACCCGGGTGACCATCGACGACGTGCACCGCGAGGGCCTGACCGAGGTCACCGCGTCCGACATCGCCTCCGCCAAGCGGATGGGGTGCACCGTCAAGCTGCTCGCCATCTGCGAGCGCGCCGCGGACGGCGCGTCCGTCACCGCCCGCGTGCACCCCGCGATGATCCCGCTCAGCCATCCGCTGGCCTCCGTCCGCGAGGCGTACAACGCGGTCTTCGTGGAGTCCGACGCCGCAGGTCAGCTGATGTTCTACGGACCGGGCGCCGGCGGCTCGCCGACCGCCTCCGCGGTGCTCGGCGACCTCGTCGCGGTCTGCCGCAACAAGGTCGCGGGGACCACCGGCCCGGGGGAGTCCGCGTACACGCAGCTGCCCGTGAGCCCCATGGGTGAGGTCGTCACGCGGTACCACATCAGTCTCGACGTGGCCGACAAGTCCGGCGTCCTCGCGCAGGTCGCCACGGTCTTCGCCGAGCACGGGGTGTCGATCGACACCGTCCGTCAGCAAGGGCGGCCCGACGCCGACGGCGAGGCGTCCCTCGTCGTCGTCACCCACCGGGCGGCCGACGCCGCCCTGTCGTCGACCGTCGAGGCCCTGCGGGGGCTGGACACCGTCCGCGGTGTCGCCAGCATCATGCGGGTCGAAGGGGAGTAAAGGAACCCATGTCTGCCAATTCCACCGCGTCCGCCGCGAACGGCCAGTGGCGCGGAATCATCGAGGAATACCGTGACCGGCTGCCGGTCAGCGACACGACCGAGGCGGTCACCCTGCGGGAGGGCGGCACGCCGCTCGTCCCCGCGCAGGTGCTGTCCGAGCGCACCGGCTGCGAGGTGCACCTCAAGGTCGAGGGTGCCAACCCCACCGGGTCCTTCAAGGACCGCGGGATGACGATGGCCATCACCCGCGCCAAGGAGGAGGGCGCCAAGGCGGTGATCTGCGCCTCCACCGGCAACACCTCCGCCTCCGCCGCCGCGTACGCGGTGCGCGCCGGGATGGTCTGCGCGGTGCTGGTCCCGCAGGGCAAGATCGCCCTCGGCAAGATGGGTCAGGCGCTGGTGCACGGCGCGAAGATC
This sequence comes from Streptomyces sp. NPDC000404, assembly GCF_040300365.1. Taxonomy (NCBI): domain Bacteria; kingdom Bacillati; phylum Actinomycetota; class Actinomycetes; order Kitasatosporales; family Streptomycetaceae; genus Streptomyces; species Streptomyces sp. NPDC000404. The sequence continues at coordinate 274,737 of NZ_JBEPDN010000005.1, forward strand.
CTCCAGATCGACGGAAATTTCGACGACTGTCTGACGCTCGCCCGTGGACTTTCGGACAAATATCCGGTCGCACTTGTGAACTCCGTCAACCCTGTGCGTATCGAGGGTCAGAAGACCGCGGCGTTCGAGATCGTCGACATGCTCGGCGACGCGCCCGACATCCATGTGCTGCCCGTCGGCAACGCCGGCAACATCACGGCGTACTGGCGCGGCTACCGCGAATACGCCGCCGACGGCATCGCCTCGCACACCCCGCGGATGTGGGGTTTCCAGGCGTCCGGCAGCGCCCCGATCGTGCGCGGCGAGGTCGTCAAGGACCCGCACACCGTCGCCACCGCCATTCGCATCGGCAACCCCGCCTCGTGGGCGTTCGCGGAGCAGGCGCGGGACGAGTCGGGCGGCCTCATCGATGAGGTGACGGACCGTCAGATCCTGGCCGCCTACCGGCTGTTGGCCGCGCAGGAGGGCGTCTTCGTGGAGCCCGCCTCGGCCGCCTCGGTCGCCGGTCTCCTCAAGGCCGCCGACGAGGGCAGGGTCGACCCCGGTCAGCGCATCGTCTGCACGGTGACCGGCAACGGCCTCAAGGACCCCGACTGGGCCGTGGCCGGTGCGCCGCAGCCCGTCACCGTCCCGATCGACGCGGACGCCGCGGCCCAGCGCCTCGGTCTCGCGTAACCCCGCAACCGCACACGTCGGGCGTACGGCGGGTCACCGGCTCCCGGAGCAGGTGACCCGCCGTGCAGCAAAGAGTGCAAAGGCTGCAAAGTCGGAAGTGGGGCACGGCTCGGCGTGCGACACGCATCGTGCGCCTCCCGTGCGCCCTATGTCGCCACAGAACCTTCCTTCGATAGGCTGGCAGCCAACTCCCCTCCGCACGGCATGACGCAGTGGTGTGCAGGGCAGGTCAGACACAGTCCCCGCCGGCCGGCCGGGCGCCTCGGCGCCCCGGTGGCGCGGGGCAGTACCGCAGCATCAATCAAGGAGAGTCATCGAGCGATGGCCGGTCCCGCGTTCCGTGCCGCCGCCGTCCGGGTGCGCACCCCCGCCACCAGCGCCAATCTCGGCCCCGGCTTCGACGCCCTCGGCCTGTCGCTGGGGCTGTACGACGATGTCGTGGTGCGGGTCGCCGACTCCGGTCTGCACGTAGACATCGCAGGTGAGGGCAGTGACACCCTCCCGCGCGACGAGAGCCATCTGCTCGTACGCTCGCTGCGCACGGCCTTCGACCTGCTCGGCGGGCAGCCGCGCGGGCTGGAAATCGTCTGCGCCAACCGCATTCCGCACGGCCGCGGCCTCGGCTCGTCGTCGGCGGCCATCTGCGCCGGCATCGTCGCCGCCCGCGCCGTCACCATCGGCGGTGAGCAGCGGCTCGACGACACCGCGCTCCTGGAGCTGGCCACCGAGATCGAGGGCCATCCCGACAACGTCGCCGCCTGTCTGCTCGGCGGCTTCACCCTGGCCTGGACGGACGCCGGGGCGGCCCGCGCCATCCGGATGGAGCCGGCCGGCTCCGTCGTCCCGGTCGTCTTCGTCCCCGGGAAACCGGTGCTCACCGAGACCGCCCGCGGACTGCTGCCGCGCACCGTCCCGCACGTGGACGCCGCGGCCAACGCCGGTCGTGCCGCACTGCTCGTCGAGGCGCTGACCAGGCGCCCCGAGCTGCTGCTGGCCGCGACCGAGGACCGACTTCACCAGGAATACCGCGCCCCCGCGATGCCGGAGAGCGTGGCGCTGGTGAACCGACTGCGTGCGGACGGTGTCCCCGCGGTCATCTCCGGTGCGGGCCCGACGGTGCTCGCCCTGGCCGAGGAGGACTCGGCCGACAAGGTCGCCGCACTGGCGGGAGAGGGCTGGGCGGCCAACCGGCTGACCCTCGATGCGGCAGGCGCCTGCGTGCTGCCGCTCGCCGGGTGACCACCGCGGGTGATCGACGATTGCCGGTCTTGGGAAGGGGGAATGTTTGTTGGATCCGGTAGTGTTAACCTCAAGTCAGTACTCGACGCCTGAGTGGCGCGATGCTTCGTGTCCCTATCGGGACCACCTTTCTTCCGGGAGCCCCCCAAACTGCTCGAAGCAATGGCCCGAGCAGGAATGAGCACGCTCCGGAATCGGCGTGACGGACATGGGTCACACAGCATCCCTTCGCGCCGTACCAATGAATTGATCTTTCCGCCGTATCCGGCGGGACCACCGCCCCGGCCCGGTTCGCAACACCGCGGGACCACCAGCCGGACAGCACAACCGGTCGCCGAGCCAGACAGGCCGACGCCCGCTCCAGGGAAGGACCCTTCGTGAGCGACACCACCGATCTGATGGGCGTGCGCACCGATGGCAGTGCCACCGCGCCCGCCACGGACGCTCCCGCCGCGCCTGCCACCGGTGCTGCCGGCACCACGCGGCGCCGCCGTTCCGGTACCGGCCTCGACGGCATGGTCCTGGCAGAGCTGCAGCAGGTCGCCTCCGGCCTCGGCATCAAGGGCACCGCGCGGATGCGCAAGAGCCAGCTGATCGAGGTCATCAAGGAGAGGCAGGCCGCGGGCTCCTCCGGCTCCGCCAAGGCCGACGCGCCCGCCGAGACCGACACCAAGCCCAAGCGCCGCACCACCTCCAAGGCCCGTACGGGTGAAGGCGACACCAAGGCCGCCGAGAAGCCGGCCAAGGCCGACAAGAGCGCCGACAAGCAGGCCGGTCAGCAGCAGATCGACATCCCCGGTCAGCCGGCCAGCGACGAGCAGCCGGCCGGCGAGCGCCGCCGCCGCCGGGCCACCGCGGCCGCCGGCAGCCCCGAGGGCGCGGCCGACACCAAGGCCGAGCCGAAGGGCAAGGCCGACACCGTGGTCGACGAGCGGCCCGCCAAGGGCGAGCAGGCCGACCAGCAGCACAAGGGCGGCGACCGCCAGGACCGCGGCGACCGTCAGGACCGCGGCCCGAAGGGCGACCGCGGCGACCGCCGCGACCGCCAGCAGGGCCGCCGCAACAAGAACGACGGCAACGACTCCGGTGGTCAGGGCGACCGCCGCGACCGTCAGGACCGTCAGCGGGACAACCGCCACGACGACGGCGACGACTTCGAGGGCGGCCGCCGTGGCCGCCGCGGCCGCTACCGCGACCGCCGGGGCCGTCGCGGCGGCCGTGAGGACTTCGGCAACGAGCCGCAGGTCTCCGAGGACGACGTCCTGATCCCCGTCGCGGGCATCCTCGACATCCTCGACAACTACGCGTTCATCCGGACCTCCGGCTACCTGCCCGGCCCGAACGACGTGTACGTGTCGCTGGCCCAGGTCCGCAAGAACGGCCTGCGCAAGGGTGACCACGTCACCGGTGCGGTGCGTCAGCCGCGCGACGGTGAGCGGCGCGAGAAGTTCAACGCGCTGGTCCGCCTCGACACCGTCAACAGCGTGGCGCCCGAACAGGGCCGCCAGCGGCCGGAGTTCGGCAAGCTGACGCCCCTTTACCCGCAGGAGCGGCTGCGCCTGGAGGGTGAGTCGGGCGGTCTGACGACCCGGATCATCGATCTGGTGACGCCGATCGGCAAGGGCCAGCGCGGTCTGATCGTGGCCCCGCCGAAGACCGGTAAGACCATGATCATGCAGGCGATCGCCAACTCGATCACCCGCAACAACCCCGAGTGCCACCTGATGGTCGTCCTCGTCGACGAGCGGCCCGAAGAGGTCACCGACATGCAGCGGTCGGTCAAGGGCGAGGTCATCTCCTCGACCTTCGACCGTCCCGCCGAGGACCACACCACCGTCGCCGAGCTGGCCATCGAGCGCGCCAAGCGCCTCGTCGAGCTGGGCCACGACGTGGTCGTCCTGCTGGACTCCATCACCCGTCTGGGCCGTGCGTACAACCTCGCCGCGCCCGCCTCCGGCCGCATCCTGTCCGGTGGTGTCGACTCGACCGCGCTCTACCCGCCGAAGCGGTTCTTCGGCGCCGCGCGGAACATCGAGGACGGCGGTTCGCTGACCATCCTGGCCACCGCGCTGGTCGAGACCGGTTCGCGAATGGACGAGGTGATCTTCGAGGAGTTCAAGGGCACCGGCAACCTGGAGCTCAAGCTCGACCGCAAGCTCTCCGACAAGCGGATCTTCCCCGCGGTGGACGTCGACGCGTCGTCCACCCGTAAGGAGGAGATCCTGATGGGCGCCGACGAGCTGGCCATCGTCTGGAAGCTGCGCCGGGTGCTGCACGCCCTGGACCAGCAGCAGGCGATCGAGCTGCTGCTGGACAAGATGAAGCAGACGAAGTCCAACGCGGAGTTCCTGCTCCAGATCCAGAAGACGACGCCGACCACGGGCAACGGCAACGACTGACGCCCCGGCCGCGCGCCGCCACCGCGAAGCCCCCGCACCGTGCGTGCGGGGGCTTCGCGCCGCTCGGGCCCGATGCGCGGGGTGAACGGCGGTGACCGGTCCGTATACCTCCGTCCGGAGGTGTCCCGCTGAGACCTTTCGCACAGGAGATGCCCGGAACCAGCCGCTTGTCGGTGTCCGAAAACCGGCCATCGCTCCAGGTCGGGACGGACTTACGGGCCGGACGGCCCGCCGCGGGCGCCCGTCCGCGTCCGCCCGGTGCGCTCAGGGCGCTGTGCAACCCTTCCGTCCGGCTCCCCGTCTCCCACGACATGACGCGCCGTGCCCGCACGGGGCGGGCGGGGGCAGCGCACACGGACCGAGGAGCACATGGGCGACAGCAACGGGACGCAGAGGGCCGCGGCGAGCCGCAGCAGCCGCATACGCGCCACCGGGCGCCGCCGCAAGGCGCCCAGCCGGCGCCGCCGCGCCCTGACCCTCGTGCTCTGCGCCGCGGTCAGCTGCCTGCTGCTCACCGGCGCCGGGCTCGGCTACGTCTACTACCAGCTCGACGGCAACCTCAAGGGCATCGACATCAACGCCGCCCTCGGCAAGGACCGGCCCGACAACGTCGACAACGGCTCCCTCGACATCCTCGTCCTCGGCTCCGACTCCCGCGCCGGCAACAACGCCGAGTACGGCACCGACGAGGGCGGCGCGCGCTCCGACACCGCGATGGTGCTGCACGTCTACCAGGGCCACAAGAAGGCGAGCGTCGTCAGCATCCCGCGCGACACCCTCATCACCCGGCCCGCCTGCGTGAAGGACGGCAAGGAGGTGGCCGGCGCGCGGCGGGTGATGTTCAACACCGCCTACGAGGTCGGCGGGCCCGCGTGCGCCGTCAAGACCGTCGAATCGCTCAGTGGCATCCGGATGGACCACTTCGTCGAGGTCGACTTCACCGGCTTCAAGAAGCTCATCGACGCGCTCGGCGGCGTCGAACTCACCACCAGCAAGCCGATCGACGACGACTCCAGCCACCTCCACCTGCCCGCCGGGCACCACGTCCTCACCGGTGAGCAGTCCCTCGGGCTCGTCCGCACCCGGCACGGCGTGCCCGGCGGCGACGGCAGCGACCTGGGCCGCATCCAGCTCCAGCAGACCTTCGTCAAGGCGCTGATGCAGCAGGTCAAGAACGTCGGCGTGCTCACCAGCCCGGCCAAGCTCTACGACATCGCGTCCACCGCGACCAAGACCGTCACCACCGACACCGACCTCAACTCGATCGGTGCGCTCACCGGTCTCGCCAAGACCCTCGGCGGCATCGGCCCGGAGAGCATCCACATGGTCACGCTGCCCGTGGAGTACGACAAGCTCGACCCGGCGCGGGTCTCCCCGCTGCCCCGGCAGACCGCGCAGGTCTGGGAGGCGCTGCGGCGCGACCGCGCCATACCGAAGTCCGCACTCAAGGACTCCGCGGGCGACAAGGGCGGCACCGGCTCGTACGTGAAGTAGGGCCCGTCGCCGCCCGCGCGGCCGCCACGCGACGTGGAGGGGCGGGGACGGCGGGTAACCGCCGGGCGCCGGGGTTTCCCCGCTGCGGGGCGGGGAATACCCGTCGGTCCACCCCGGTTTTGGGAGATGCGACAAGTCCTGGCAGACTGGACCGTCGGCCCCGGTTCACGTGACGCAAACCCGCGGCACGACCCGGAGCACTCCCGAACCTAGGAGATCCCCTTGAAGCGCGACATCCACCCGGAGTACGTCGAGACGCAGGTCAGCTGCACCTGTGGCGCGTCCTTCACCACCCGTAGCACCGTCGAGGGCGGCAGCATCCGCGCCGACGTCTGCTCCGAGTGCCACCCGTTCTACACGGGCAAGCAGAAGATCATGGACACCGGTGGCCGCGTGGCCCGCTTCGAGGCGCGCTTCGGCAAGACCGCCGGTTCGGCCAAGAAGTAGCGACCCGCAAGGCGCCGGTTGCCGGTCGCCCCTCCGAGGGGCGACCGGACCGGCGTTTTGTCGTCCAGGCCACGGACCCGGCCGGGGGTCCGGCAACGCCGCGGCTGCCAGCCGCACCAGGTGACCGGCACCCGGAAACACCAGTCAGCTAAGGAACCCCACGATGTTCGAGGCGGTCGAGGAACTGATCGGCGAGCACGCCGGTCTGGAGAAGAAGCTGGCCGACCCCGCGGTCCACGCCGACCAGCGCGAGGCCATGCGGCTCAACAAGCGCTACGCCGAACTCACCCCGATCATCTCCACCTACCGTTCCTGGAAGCAGACCGGCGAGGACATGGAGACCGCGCGCGAACTCGCCGCGGACGACCCGGACTTCGCCGACGAGGTCAAGGAGCTCGACGCCAGGCGCGACGAGCTGACCGAGAAGCTGCGGCTGCTGCTCGTGCCCCGCGACCCGAGCGACGACAAGGACGTCATCCTGGAGGTCAAGGCCGGTGAGGGCGGCGAGGAGTCCGCGCTGTTCGCCGGTGACCTGCTGCGGATGTACCTGCGCTACGCGGAGCGGGCCGGCTGGAAGACCGAGATCCTGGAGGCCAACGAGTCCGACCTCGGCGGCTACAAGGACGTCCAGGTCGCCGTGAAGACCAAGGGCGGCGGCGGGGCCACCGAGCCCGGCCAGGGCGTCTGGGCCCGGCTGAAGTACGAGGGCGGTGTGCACCGCGTCCAGCGCGTCCCCGCCACCGAGTCGCAGGGCCGCATCCACACCTCCGCCGCCGGTGTGCTCGTCACGCCCGAGGCCGAGGAGGTCGAGGTCGAGATCGGCCCCAACGACCTGCGGATCGACGTCTACCGCTCCTCCGGCCCCGGCGGCCAGTCGGTCAACACCACCGACTCCGCGGTGCGCATCACCCACCTGCCCACCGGCATCGTCGTCTCCTGCCAGAACGAGAAGAGCCAGCTCCAGAACAAGGAGCAGGCCATGCGCATCCTGCGCTCGCGGCTGCTGGCCGCCGCCCAGGAGGAGGCCGAGCGCGAGGCGTCCGACGCCCGCCGCAGCCAGGTCCGCACCGTCGACCGCTCCGAGCGCATCCGGACGTACAACTTCCCGGAGAACCGCATCTCCGACCACCGCGTCGGCTTCAAGGCGTACAACCTGGACCAGGTGCTCGACGGCGAGCTGGACCCGGTCATCCAGGCGTGCGTGGACGCCGACTCGGCGGCCAAGCTCGCCGCCGCCCAGTAGACCCGCACCACCCGTACGCCCGCACGACCCGGCTGGAGGAACCCGTGAACCTGCTGCTCGCCGAGGTGGCCCAGGCCACCCAGCGGCTGGCCGACGCCGGCGTGCCCTCACCGCGCTTCGACGCCGAGGAGCTGGCCGCGCACGTCCACGGCGTCAAGCGCAGCCAGCTGCACACGGTCGCCGACGCCGACTTCGACGCCCGGTACTGGGAGGCGATCGCCCGCCGCGAGGCCCGCGAACCGCTCCAGCACATCACCGGCCGCGCCTTCTTCCGCTACCTCGAACTCCACGTCGGGCCGGGCGTGTTCGTGCCCCGGCCGGAGACCGAGTCGGTGGTCGGCTGGGCCATAGACGCGGTGCGCGCGATGGACGTCGTCGAGCCGGTCATCGTCGATCTGTGCACCGGCTCCGGCGCCATCGCCCTCGCGCTGGCGCAGGAGGTGCCGCGCTCCACGGTGCACGCCGTGGAGCTGTCGGAGCAGGCCCTGACCTACGCCCGGCGCAACGTCGAGGGCTCGCGGGTCAACCTCCACCACGGCGATGCGCTGACCGCGCTGCCGGAGCTGGACGGCCAGGTCGACCTGGTCGTCTCCAACCCGCCGTACATCCCGCTCACCGAGTGGGAGTACGTCGCCCCCGAGGCCCGCGACCACGACCCCGAGCTGGCGCTGTTCTCCGGGGAGGACGGGCTGGACACCATCCGGGGCATCGAGCGGACCGCGCACCGGCTGCTGCGGCCCGGCGGGCTCGTTGTCATCGAACACGCCGACACCCAGGGCGGCCAGGTGCCGTGGATCTTCGCCGAGGAACGGGGCTGGGCCGACGCGGCCGACCACCCGGACCTCAACAACCGGCCCCGTTTCGCCACCGCGCGCCGGGTGTCGCCATGACGGCCACCCCGACGCCCGATGTATCCGTTCCGCACGAGGAGGACCGTTAAATGGCACGGCGATACGACTGCAGCGACGCGACGGACCGCGCAACCGGTCTGCGTGAGGCCGCGTCGGCCGTCCGCCGCGGCGAGCTGGTCGTCCTGCCGACCGACACCGTCTACGGCATCGGCGCCGACGCGTTCAGCGCCGACGCCGTCGGCGACCTGCTGGAGGCCAAGGGCCGCGGCCGCGGTATGCCCTCACCGGTCCTCATCGGCTCGCCCAACACCCTGCACGGCCTGGTCACCGACTTCTCCGAGCAGGCGTGGGAGCTGGTCGACGCGTTCTGGCCCGGCGGTCTGACCCTCGTCGCCACCCACCAGCCGTCGCTGACCTGGGACCTCGGCGAGACCCGCGGCACCGTCGCGGTCCGCATGCCGCTGCACCCCGTCGCCATCGAACTCCTCACCGAGTTCGGCCCGATGGCGGTCTCCAGCGCCAACCTCACGGGACACCCCTCCCCGCAGGACTGCGACGCCGCCCAGGAGATGCTCGGCGACTCCGTCTCCGTCTACCTCGACGGCGGCCCCACGCCCGCCGCCGTGCCCTCCTCCATCGTCGACGTCACCGGCCGCATCCCGGTGCTGCTGCGCGAGGGGTCCATCGGCGCCGAGGAGCTGCGGAAGGTCGTGCCCGAGCTCGAGGTGGCCAATTGATGGCGCCTTTGGGGCGCGGCATAACGGGGCCCGGCGAGACCGCCTTCCCGTCGGTGCCGCCGTCCGGCTACGCCGCCGCCGTCCAGGCCCGCGCCACGGCACCGGCCGCGCCCGCCCGCTTCCGGATCCTGCACGTCAGCACCGGCAACGTCTGCCGCTCGCCGATCACCGAGCGGCTGCACCGCCACGCCCTCGACCTGCGGCTGGGCGGTGCGGGCAGCAGCGGCCTGGTGGTGGAGAGCGCCGGCACCTGGGGCCATGAGGGCGCACCCATGGAGACGCACGCCGCGACGGTCCTCGCCGACTACGGCGCCGACCCGGCCGGGTTCCTGGGCCGCGAGCTGCTCGATGAGCACGTCATCCGCGCCGACCTGGTCCTGACCGCCACCCGCGACCACCGCGCCCAGGTCATCTCGATGGGCCACTCCGCGGGGCTGCGCACCTTCACGCTGAAGGAGTTCAACCGCCTGGTCCGGGCGATAGACCCGGCGACCTTGCCGGAACCCGACCCGGAGCTGCCCGACTACGGCCTGGTCGAGCGGGCCCGCGCCCTGGTCGGCGCCGCCGCGGCGCTCCGCGGCTGGCTGCTGGCGCCCGACCCGGAGTCCGACGAGGTCCACGACCCCTACGGCGCCCCCATCACCTTCTTCCGCTCCATCGGCGACGAGATCAACCAGGCCCTCGACCCGGTCGTCACCGCCCTCACCGGGGTCCCGGCGCGCGCGTAGCCGCCGCCCACGGGCGGCGGCCGGACACCCGGCGGGTGCCGTACGGCGTCGCCTGCGGGGCCCGCCCGCACCCCGGGCCCGCCCCGTAAGCCCCCCTCCCGGCCCTCTGCCGCCCCTCTCCCGGCCCCGTGGCCGTACGGGTACGTCCGGTGCCCGGCCGCCGCGCCCGATCGCCCTGCCGCGCCTACATTGGACGTGAGTCCCCGCACGAGGCCCGGAGCGCGCCATGTCCGCCACCACCGCGTCACCCCGCAGCACGTCACCGGCCGATGCGCGCCCGGGCACCTCTTCGGAGGCCGCGGCCGCCGCCGCCGAGGCCTGCCCGGCGGATTTCGCGGCGCTGGCCGCCGCCGACCCGGAGATCGCCGGGGTGCTGATCGGCGAGAGCGCCCGGCAGAGCGGGACGCTCCAGCTCATCGCCGCGGAGAACTTCACCTCGCCCGCGGTCCTCGCCGCCCTCGGCTCCCCGCTCACCAACAAGTACGCGGAGGGCTATCCGGGCGCCCGCCACCACGGTGGCTGCGAGATCGTCGACCTCGCCGAGCGGATCGCCGTGGAACGCGCCCGGGCCCTCTTCGGCGCCGAGCACGCCAACGTCCAGCCCCACTCCGGCTCCTCCGCCGTGCTGGCCGCCTACGCCGCCCTGCTGCGCCCCGGTGACACCGTGCTGGCCCTGTCCCTGCCGCACGGCGGCCACCTCACGCACGGCTCGCCCGCCAACTTCTCCGGCCGCTGGTTCGACTTCGCCGGGTACGGCGTCGACGCGGACACCGGCCTCCTCGACCTCGACGCGGTCCGCGCCCTGGCCCGCGAGCGCCGTCCCAAGGCCCTGGTCTGCGGCTCGATCGCCTACCCGCGCCACATCGACTACGCCGCCTTCCGCGACATCGCCGACGAGACCGGCGCCTACCTCATCGCCGACGTCGCCCATCCGGCCGGACTGATCGCCGGGGGAGCGGCGCCCAGCCCGGTGCCGTACGCCGATGTCGTCTGCGCCACCACGCACAAGGTGCTGCGCGGGCCGCGCGGCGGCATGATCCTGTGCGGCGCACGGCTCGCCGAGCGCATCGACCGCGCGGTCTTCCCCTTCTCGCAGGGCGGCGCGCAGATGAACTCCGTCGCCGCGAAGGCCGTCGCCTTCCGCGAGGCGGCCACCGAGGCGTTCCGCGGCTACGCCCGGCAGACCGTCGCCAACGCCCGCGCGCTCGCCGCCGCCCTCGCCGATCAGGGCCTGACGCTCGCCACCGGCGGCACCGACACCCATCTGATCGTCGCCGACACCGCCCCGCTGGGCCTCGACGCCCAGGCGGCCCGGGCCCGGCTCGCCGCCGCCGGGATCGTCCTCGACACCTGCGCGTTGGCCTGCCCGGACGGCCCGGCCCGGCGTACCGGCATCCGCCTGGGCAGCGCGGCGGTGACGACGCAGGGCATGGGCGAGGCGGAGATGGTGCGGATCGGGGAGCTGATCGGGGCGGCGCTGCGCGGCGAGAGCGCGGTCCGTGCGCGCACCGCGGCACTGGTCGGCGGTTTTCCGCCGTATCCCGGCCGGAACTGAACGGGAACCGCCCGCGGCCCCCGTCCGTCACAGACCGCAGGGGCGGCGTCCGGCGTCCGTCACCCGGCAGCCCGCCACCTGTGTGTACGGCGTGGTCGTGGACCCGCATAGGGTGTGGGGCTGTGATGGCCAGCTATATCTGTGGGGCAGCCCGTGCGTGAATACCTGCTGACGCTGTGCGTCACGGCCGCGGTGACCTATCTGCTGACCGGCCCGGTGCGCAAGTTCGCCATCGCGGCCGGGGCGATGCCGGAGATCCGGGCCCGTGACGTCCACCGCGAGCCGACGCCCCGGCTCGGCGGCATCGCGATGTTCGGCGGGTTGTGCGCGGGCCTGCTGGTGGCCTCCCATCTGACCAATCTCAAGAGCGTCTTCGCGGACTCCAACGAACCGCGGGCCCTGCTCTCCGGCGCCGCGCTGATCTGGCTGCTGGGCGTCCTGGACGACAAGTGGGGCGTGGACGCGCTGGTCAAGCTCGGCGGCCAGATGGTCGCCGCGGGCGTGATGGTCCTCCAGGGCCTGACGATCCTCTACATCCCGATCCCCGGCGTCGGCACGTACCTGCCGTCGCCGACGCAGGGCACGCTGCTGACCGTCGCCCTCGTCGTCATCACCATCAACGCGGTGAACTTCGTCGACGGCCTCGACGGCCTCGCCTCCGGCATGGTGTGCATCGCCGCCGCGGCGTTCTTCATGTACGCGTACCGGATGTGGTTCGGCTACGGCATCGAGGCGGCGGCGCCCGCGACGCTGTTCTCGGTGGTGCTGATGGGCATGTGCCTGGGCTTCCTGCCGCACAACATGCACCCCGCGCGGATCTTCATGGGCGACTCGGGGTCGATGCTGATCGGCCTGGTGATGGCGGCCGGCGCGGTGTCGGTGACCGGTCAGGTCGACCCGGACCTGCTCAGCCTGAAGACCGGCGGTATCCGCGAGGCGACGCACTCGATGGTGCCGGTCTACATCCCGCTGCTGCTGCCGCTGACCGTCATCGCGGTGCCGGTCGCCGACCTGATCCTGGCGATCGTCCGGCGCACCTGGAACGGCCAGTCGCCGTTCGCCGCGGACCGCGGTCACCTCCACCACCGGCTGCTGGAAATCGGTCATTCCCACAGCCGCGCTGTCCTGATCATGTACTTCTGGTCGGCGCTGATCGCGTTCGGCGCGGTCGCCTACTCCGTCAACAACGCGAGCATGTGGATCGTCCTGGGCATCGTGCTGCTGAGCGCCGTCGGACTGGTGCTGCTCCTGCTGCCGCGCTTCACGCCGCGGGCGCCGATGTGGGCCCAGCGCATCGTGCCGCCGCGCTACCGCAGGGTCGTCCGTCCCGAGCCCGCCGAGGCCGCCGCGGGGGAGCGCGCGGAGGGCGTACGGGAGGAGCGGGACCCGGCGCGCGAGGCGGTCGCCGCGGGGCTGCACGGCGCCACCGCGATCGGCGAGCGGTCACGCTTCGTGGACCGGCGCCGGGCGGACAGTCACCACTGAAACCCTTGTGCGACGTCACGGACGCCCGTCAACCGCGTCGCTCAATCGGGTGACTTGCCGCTATAGCAGACAAAGCGCCGCCTGTCGCTGCACCAACGCGCAGGGTCACGCTCACGTGTGACAGGCGGCACACATTAGAGGTAAAGACCTCATCAAATAGTTTGTGATACCGTTCACGAGACTCGGCGACAGAGCCGAAGGTCCCCACAGCGCGGGGCCTTTGTGCTCAGCAGGTTCTTCCGCCGGCCGGGTCTACGCTCGTCCCTGACGAACACACCCCCACCCCTTGCCGGAGCGCCGCCATGCAGTCGAATGACGCCCGACTACTCGTCCATGCCCTCGTGCCCACGCTTGCCGCCGGCGTCGTCGCCGTCGCGGTCTGCGCCGCGCTCGTGGGCGGCGCGGGGGCCGTCGGTGCCGTGATCGGCACCCTGCTGGTGGTTCTCGTCATGGGAGCAGGGCTCGTCATCCTGCAGCAGACCGCGAAGAAGTACCCGGATCTCTTCCAGATGATGGGCCTTCTGCTCTACTCCGTGCAGATCCTGGCGGTCGCGGTCTTCCTGCTGGCTTTCAAGGACACAACGCTCTTTGACACGAAGGCATTTGCCTTCACGCTGCTCGGCGCCACCCTCGTGTGGATCGCTGCACAGACCCGCGGTCACATGAAGGCGAAGATTCTCTACGTGGACCCTGACTCCGCAGAGGCGAAGAAGGCGGAGACGGCGGGGTCGCCGACGTGACACGTAGGGCCGGAATAAAAGCCCGTACGCGGGCCTGCTATCGTCCGGTGCCAACTACGGCACAGTCGGCGCAGGCGGCTGAGCACCCGAGTTCCACGAGCTGGAGCCGGTGGGCCTCGTGGCCGATGCCTGCGATCCGACCCGGCCCAGCGCCGAGAAGCCGCCCCCTAATCCGCAAGACCAGTCCAGTGCCGCTCCGTGGCTCAATGCCGCGCCGACACAACGAGGTTGCCGTACCCATGCGCCACGCTGAAGGAGCCCGCGGTGAGTGCTGAAACGATGCTCGCCTTCGACACGGAGTGCCACCTCTTCATCCCGGGGTGTGGCTTCGAGGCCCCGGGCCTTCATTCGTTCGTCTTCGATCCGCTCTTCACCATCGGCGGCTTCAACTTCAACAAGCCGATGCTGCTGGCTCTGCTGAGCACGGTCGTCGTGGTGTGGTTCTTCTGGGCCGCCTTCGGTCGCGCCAAGGTCGTGCCGGGCAAGCTCCAGATGGTCGCTGAGGCGGGCTACGACTTCGTGCGCCGCGGGCTCGTGTACGACGCGCTCGGCAAGAAGGAGGGCGAGAAGTACGTCCCCTTCATGGTCGCGCTGTTCTTCTTCGTGTGGATCATGAACCTGTGGTCGATCATTCCGGTCGCCCAGTTCCCGGTGACGTCGGTCATCGCCTTCCCCGCGGGTCTGGCCCTCCTGGTCTGGCTCCTGTGGGTGGGCCTGACCTTCAAGAAGCACGGCTTCGTCGGCGCCCTCAAGAACTTCACCGGCTACGACAAGTCGCTCGGCTGGGTTCTCCCGCTGCTGATGATCATCGAGCTGCTCTCGAACCTGATCATCCGGCCCTTCACCCACGCGGTGCGACTCTTCGCGAACATGTTCGCGGGCCACATGCTGATCGTCATGTTCACCATCGCCAGCTTCTACCTGGCGAACGGCGTCGGCTTCGTCTACGCGGGCGCCTCCTTCGTGATGACCATCGTGATGACCGCCTTCGAGCTGTTCATCCAGGCCGTCCAGGCGTACGTCTTCGTCCTCCTGGCCTGCAACTACGTGCAGGGCGCGCTCGCCGAGCACCACTGAGCACCCCGCCTCCCTCAACCCACAGACGTCCGGTGGCCAACCCCCACCGGTACTTGAAAGAGAAGGAAGAACCGGCATGTCCGCTCTCCAGACCCTCGCCTCCGCAGACGCGTTCACCGGCAGCGCCAGCGCGATCGGTTACGGCCTGGCCGCCATCGGCCCCGGCGTCGGCGTCGGCATCATCTTCGGTAACGGCACCCAGGCCCTGGCTCGCCAGCCCGAGGCCGCCGGCCTGATCCGCACCAACCAGATCATGGGTTTCGCCTTCTGTGAGGCGCTCGCCCTCATCGGCATCGTCATGGGCTTCGTCTTCAAGTAAACCGAAGCCCCAAGACGACCCTTAGACGGAAGGCATTGACGTGACCCTGGTCAGCCTGGCGAGTGAGGTCGAGGTTCCCGAGAACCCGCTCATCCCGCCGATCCCAGAGCTTGTCATCGGTCTGGTCGCCTTCTTCATCGTCTTCGGCATCCTCGCCAAGAAGCTCCTCCCGAACATCAACAAGGTTCTGGACGAGCGCCGCGAGAAGATCGAAGGCGGCATGGAGAAGGCGGAGGCCGCACAGGCCGAGGCCCAGCAGGTCCTGGAGGACTACCGGGCCCAGCTCGCCGACGCCCGCCACGAGGCCGCGCGCCTGCGCCAGGAGGCGCAGGAGCAGGGCGCGACGCTCATCGCCGAGATGCGCGCCGAGGGCCAGCGGCAGCGTGAGGAAATCATCGCTGCCGGTCACGCCCAGATCGAGGCCGACCGCAAGCAGGCTGCGCAGTCCCTGCGCCAGGACGTGGGCAAGCTCGCCACCGACCTGGCCGGCAAGCTCGTCGGCGAGTCCCTGGAGGACCACGCCCGGCAGAGCCGGACCATCGACCGCTTCCTCGACGAGATCGAGGCCAAGGCGGCGTCGGACACGACGAAGGCTGAGGCCGGCCGATGAACGGAGCGAGCCGCGAGGCACTCGCCTCCGCACGCGAGCAGCTCGACGCGCAGACGGACAACGCGTCCGTCGACGCGGCGAAGCTCGCCGAGGAGCTGGCTGCCGTCACCGCTCTGCTCGACCGCGAGGTCTCGCTGCGTCGGGTCCTGACCGACCCGGCGCAGTCCGGCGAGGCGCGGGCCGAGCTGGCCGACCGGCTGCTCGGCACCAAGATCGGCGGCCCGGCCGCCGCCCTGGTGTCCGGCATGGTCCGGTCCCGCTGGTCGCGCTCGCGTGACCTCGCCGACGCGATGGAGGAGCTGTCCTACAGCGCCGACCTCGCCGCGGCACAGCGGTCCGGCCGGCTCGACGACGTCGAGGACGAGCTGTTCCGGTTCGGCCGGATCCTCACCTCCAACGGCGAGCTGCGCCGCGCACTGACCGACCGCAACGCTTCGGTCGCCGCCAAGACCGAGCTGGTGACCACGCTGCTGGGCGGCCGGGCCAACCCGGTGACCGCGCGCATCGTGGGCCGGCTCGTGGCACAGCCGCGAGGCCGTAGCCTGGAAGCAGGGCTCGACGCCCTCTCCAAGCTGGCCGCGCACCGGCGCGACCGCATGGTCGCGGTGGTCACCACGGCGGTGCCGATGACCGAAGCCCAGCGCACGCGCCTCGCCGCCGCGCTGGCCACGGTCTACGGACGGCAGATCCACCTGAACGTCGACGTGGACCCCGAGGTCCTCGGCGGTGTGCAGGTCCGGATCGGCGACGAGGTCATCAACGGGAGCATCGCGGACCGCCTCGACGAGGCGGCACGGCGGATGGCCGGCTGACCCAGCCACCAACTCAAGAGCTGCACCACCGGCGGCAGGGCGCCGGCACCGACGGGCCGGACCGAGAGGTCCGGCCGCGGCCGGGAGCCCGCGCCGGGAGACAGCACAAGCACGACGGCGGCCCGAGTTGGGCCGTAGGCGGAAACCCCCTGGGGACGTAACCCCCAGACCCCCGCAAGTAACTTCGGGCCCAACAAGGAGAGCAGGGAACCCAGATGGCGGAGCTCACGATCCGGCCGGAGGAGATCCGGGACGCGCTGGAGAACTTCGTCCAGGCGTACAAGCCGGACGCGGCCTCGCGCGAGGAGGTCGGCACGGTCAGCGAGGCCGGTGACGGCATCGCGAAGGTCGAGGGCCTTCCCTCGGCGATGGCGAACGAACTGCTGAAGTTCGAGGACGGCACCCTCGGTCTCGCGCTGAACCTCGAGGAGCGCGAGATCGGTGCGGTTGTCCTCGGCGAGTTCAACGGGATCGAGGAGGGCCAGCCGGTGCAGCGCACCGGTGAGGTGCTCTCGGTCGCCGTGGGCGAGGGCTACCTCGGCCGCGTCGTCGACCCGCTGGGCAACCCGATCGACGGCCTCGGCGAGATCGAGTCCGAGGGCCGCCGCGCCCTGGAGCTGCAGGCTCCGGGCGTCATGGTCCGTAAGTCGGTCCACGAGCCGATGCAGACCGGCTACAAGGCCGTCGACTCGATGGTCCCGATCGGCCGCGGCCAGCGTCAGCTGATCATCGGCGACCGCCAGACCGGCAAGACCGCCCTGGCCGTCGACACGATCATCAACCAGCGCGACAACTGGCGCTCGGGCGACCCGAAGAAGCAGGTCCGCTGCATCTACGTCGCCATCGGCCAGAAGGGCTCCACCATCGCGTCCGTGCGCGGTGCGCTGGAGGAGGCCGGCGCCCTGGAGTACACGACCATCGTCGCCGCCCCGGCGTCCGACCCGGCGGGCTTCAAGTACCTGGCGCCCTACACCGGCTCGGCCATCGGCCAGCACTGGATGTACCAGGGCAAGCACGTCCTGATCATCTTCGACGACCTCTCGAAGCAGGCCGACGCCTACCGCGCCGTGTCCCTGCTGCTGCGCCGCCCGCCGGGCCGTGAGGCGTACCCGGGTGACGTCTTCTACCTGCACTCGCGTCTGCTGGAGCGCTGCGCGAAGCTCTCCGACGAGCTGGGTGCCGGTTCGATGACGGGCCTCCCGATCGTCGAGACCAAGGCGAACGACGTGTCGGCGTTCATTCCGACCAACGTCATCTCCATCACCGACGGCCAGTGCTTCCTGGAGTCCGACCTGTTCAACGCGGGCCAGCGCCCGGCGCTGAACGTCGGTATCTCCGTCTCCCGTGTCGGTGGCTCCGCCCAGCACAAGGCCATGAAGCAGGTCTCCGGCCGTCTCCGTGTGGACCTCGCCCAGTTCCGCGAGCTGGAGGCGTTCGCCGCCTTCGGTTCCGACCTGGACGCCGCCTCCAAGGCCCAGCTGGAGCGCGGTAAGCGCATGACCGAGCTGCTCAAGCAGGGTCAGTACGCCCCGTACCCCGTCGAGGAGCAGGTCGTCTCCATCTGGGCCGGTACCACCGGCAAGATGGACGACGTCCCCGTCGAGGACATCCGCCGCTTCGAGCGGGAGCTCCTGGACTACCTGGGCCGGGAGAAGAAGGACCTGCTGGTCAGCATCGTCGAGGGCGGCAAGATGTCCGACGACACCATCCAGGCGCTCACCGATTCCGTCGCCGCCTTCAAGCAGCAGTTCGAGACCTCGGACGGCAAGCTTCTCGGTGAGGACGCTCCGGTCAGCACCGCCAAGTGACGACGGAAGGGACCTGATCCATGGGAGCCTCGCTCCGGGTCTACAAGCGTCGCATCCGCTCCGTCACCGCGACCAAGAAGATCACCAAGGCGATGGAGATGATCGCCGCCTCGCGCGTCGTCAAGGCGCAGCGTCAGGTGGCGGCATCGACGCCGTACGCGAGTGAACTGACCCGCGCGGTGACGGCGGTTGCCACCGGCTCGAACACCCAGCACCCGCTCACGACCGAGGCGGAGCGGCCGACCCGCGCCGCGCTGCTGCTCATCACGAGCGACCGCGGTCTGGCCGGCGGCTACTCCTCCAACGTCATCAAGGCGGCGGAGCAGCTCACCGAGCGGCTCCGGGCCGAGGGCAAGGAGGTCGACGCCTACATCGTCGGGCGCAAGGGCGTGTCGTACTACGCCTTCCGCGAGCGGACGGTGCAGGAGTCGTGGACCGGCTTCACCGACAGCCCGACGTACGCCGACGCGAAGGCGGTCGCCGCACCGCTGATCGCCGCCGTGCAGAAGGACACCGCCGAGGGTGGTGTGGACGAACTCCACATCGTCTTCACGGAGTTCGTGTCGATGATGACGCAGACGGCGCTCGACGACCGGCTGCTGCCGCTCAGCCTCGGCACCGCCGCGGGTGAGCAGGAGGAGCCGGCGAAGGGCGGGGAGATCCTCCCCCTCTTCGAGTTCGAGCCCTCGGCGGAGGACGTCCTCGACGCCCTGCTGCCGCGGTACGTCGAGTCGCGGATCTACAACGCGCTGCTCCAGGCCGCCGCTTCGAAGCACGCCGCCACGCGGCGCGCGATGAAGTCGGCCACCGACAACGCCGAAGAGCTCATCAAGTCGCTCTCGCGGCTTGCCAACGCGGCCCGCCAGGCCGAAATCACCCAGGAAATCAGCGAGATCGTCGGTGGCGCAGGCGCCCTGGCCGACGCGACCGCGGGGAGTGACTGACAACTATGACCACCACTGTTGAGCCGACCGCCGCGTCGGGCGTGGCCGCAGGCCGCGTCGCGCGGGTCATCGGCCCGGTCGTCGACGTGGAGTTCCCCGTCGACGCGATGCCGGACATCTACAACGCACTGCACGTCGACGTCGAGGACCCTGCCGAGAAGGGCACGACCAAGACGCTGACCCTCGAGGTCGCCCAGCACCTGGGTGACGGCCTCATCCGGGCGATCTCGATGCAGCCCACCGACGGTCTGGTCCGCCAGGCCGCGGTGACCGACACCGGTGCGGGCATCACCGTGCCCGTCGGTGACATCACCAAGGGCAAGGTCTTCAACACCCTCGGCGAGATCCTCAACAAGCCCGAGGCGGCCGCCCAGGTCTCCGAGCGCTGGCCGATCCACCGCAAGGCGCCCTCCTTCGACCAGCTCGAGTCCAAGACCGAGATGTTCGAGACCGGCGTCAAGGTCATCGACCTGCTGACCCCGTACGTCAAGGGCGGCAAGATCGGTCTGTTCGGTGGTGCCGGTGTCGGCAAGACCGTTCTGATCCAGGAAATGATCTACCGCGTGGCCAACAACCACGACGGTGTGTCGGTGTTCGCCGGTGTCGGTGAGCGCACCCGTGAGGGCAACGACCTCATCGAGGAGATGACGGACTCCGGCGTCATCGACAAGACCGCGCTGGTCTTCGGTCAGATGGACGAGCCGCCGGGCACCCGTCTGCGCGTCGCCCTGGCCGGTCTGACGATGGCGGAGTACTTCCGTGACGTCCAGAAGCAGGACGTCCTCTTCTTCATCGACAACATCTTCCGGTACACCCAGGCGGGTTCCGAGGTCTCCACGCTGCTCGGCCGTATGCCGTCCGCGGTGGGTTACCAGCCGAACCTGGCGGACGAGATGGGCCTCCTGCAGGAGCGCATCACCTCGACCCGTGGTCACTCGATCACCTCGATGCAGGCGATCTACGTCCCCGCGGACGACCTGACCGACCCGGCGCCGGCCACCACCTTCGCCCACCTGGACGCGACGACCGTTCTGTCCCGTCCGATCTCGGAGAAGGGCATCTACCCGGCGGTCGACCCGCTGGACTCGACGTCCCGCATCCTGGACCCGCGCTACATCGCGCAGGACCACTACGACTGCGCGATGCGCGTCAAGACGATCCTGCAGAAGTACAAGGACCTCCAGGACATCATCGCGATTCTGGGTATCGACGAGCTGGGTGAGGAAGACAAGCTCACCGTCTACCGCGCCCGTCGTATCGAGCGGTTCCTCTCGCAGAACACCCACGTCGCGAAGCAGTTCACCGGCGTCGACGGTTCGGACGTCTCGCTCGACGAGTCGATCCACGCCTTCAACGCCATCGCGGACGGCGAGTACGACCACTTCCCCGAGCAGGCCTTCTTCATGTGCGGTGGCATCGAGGACCTGGAGCGGAACGCCAAGGAGCTGGGCGTCTCCTGACCCCGGCCCCGGCACCGGGGGCGGCCCTGGCCGCCCCCGGACCGTACGACCACTAGTATTTGACCCAACATCTGCCGGACCCGGCAGGTGGAGACCCGAGGAGCCATCGTGGCTGAGCTGCACGTCGAGTTGGTCGCAGCGGACCGGCAGGTCTGGTCCGGTGAGGCCAGCCTGGTCGTCGCGCGCACCTCGTCGGGCGACATCGGCGTCATGCCCGGACACCAGCCGCTGCTCGGCGTGCTGCAGTCGGGCCCGGTGACGATCCGTACGACCGGCGAGAGCGGGGACGGTACTGTCGTCGCCGCGGTGCACGGCGGCTTCATCTCGTTCGCCGACAACAAGCTGTCTCTGCTCGCGGAGATCGCCGAGCTGTCGGACGAGATCGATGTCCAGCGCGCGGAGCGGGCACTGGAGCGAGCGAAGTCGGACGCTGACGCGGCCGCCGAGCGTCGCGCCGATGTCCGGCTGCGTGCGGTGACGGGCGTTCACTGAGCCCCGTCACCGACGAGATCGATCCTCAGCCGCGGGCTGCCCGGAGACTTCCGGAGCGGCCCGCGGCTGAGGCAATGCAGGTGCGTTTCCCTCCCTCGCGCCCGACCCGGCGCGGGGATCCCCCACAGAGGCGAGGAGGTCGGTCGAGATGGTCCTCGCTCTGCTCGTGAGCGGCGCGGTCGTGGTGCTGGTGCTGCTGGGGCTGTTCGTCTTCGGGCTGCGGCGGCGGCTCATCCAGCGCTCCGGCGGCACCTTCGACTGCAGCCTGCGCTGGGACGTACCGGAGGACGAGCGCGAGCCCAGCGGCAAGGGCTGGATCTACGGCGTCGCCCGCTACAACGGTGACCGCGTCGAGTGGTTCCGCGTCTTCTCCTACGCACCGCGGCCCCGCCGCATCCTGGAGCGCTCCGCCATCGAGGTCGTCGAGCGCCGCACCCCGCAGGGCGAGGAGGAGCTGGCGCTGCTCTCCGACTCCG
The DNA here is from genome assembly GCF_040300365.1 of Streptomyces sp. NPDC000404. NCBI lineage: Bacteria > Bacillati > Actinomycetota > Actinomycetes > Kitasatosporales > Streptomycetaceae > Streptomyces > Streptomyces sp. NPDC000404. The sequence goes on from NZ_JBEPDN010000005.1 coordinate 296,328, forward strand.
TCGTCCTCGTCTGCCGCCACAGCGGCACCCGCCTGGAACTGGCGATGAGCGAGGACGCCCTGACCGGCTTCCTGGCGTGGCTGGAGGCGGCACCGCCCGGCCAGCGGGTGAATGTGGCCTGAGCCGTTCGTATACCCCCGTACGGCTACTGCGGCGGTTCCACGCCCAGTTCCTGGGCCAGGACGGCCGCCTGTACCCGGCTGCGTAGTCCCAGTTTGGCCAGCAGCCGGCTGACGTGCGTCTTCACGGTGGCCTCGGCCATCTCCAGGCGGACCGCGGCCTCGGCGTTCGACAGGCCGCGGCCCAGGACGCCCAGCACCTCCCGCTCGCGCCGGGTCAGCGTCTCCAGCACCGCCGGGTCGGGCGCGGGGTCCGGGCGCTCCCGGGGCGCGGAGGTCCCGGCGAACTCCGCGATCAGCCGGCGGGTGACCGCGGGCGCGACGATGCCGTCCCCGGCGGCCACCGTGTGCACCGCGGCCAGCAGCGCCTTCGCGTCCATGTCCTTGAGCAGGAACCCGGCGGCCCCGGCACGCAGCGCGCCGAAGACGTAGGCGTCGAGGTCGAAGGTGGTCAGCACCAGGACGTCCGCCAGCCCCTCGGCGACGATGCGGCGGGTGGCCGAGACGCCGTCGAGCCGCGGCATCTGGACGTCCATGAGGACGAGGTCGGGGCGCAGCTCGCGGGCGAGGCGGATCGCCTCCTCGCCGTCCGCCGCCTCCCCGGCGACCTCGATCGCGGGGTCGGAGCGGAGGATCAGGACGAGCCCGGCGCGGACGGCGGACTGGTCCTCGGCGACGACGACGCGCAGCGGGCGCGGGGGTGTGCCGGTCATGCCGGGGGTGTCTCCTCGGTGGTGGGAAGGGTGGCACGTACGCGCCACACGGGGCCGGCGGGGCCGTCCGCCGGGCCCGCGTAGCAGTCGCCGCCGAGCAGGGCGGCGCGCTCGCGCATGCCGGTCAGACCGGCGCCGGAGCCCGGCACCCGCGCCGTGTCCGGCCCGCGGCGGACGCCGTACGGGCTGGTCACGACGGTGGTGAGCGGACCGCCCGGCGGCCGGTCGAGGCGGACGGTGACCTCGCCGGGCGCGGCGTGCTTGAGGGCGTTGGTCACGGATTCCTGGACGATGCGGTAGGCGGCCAGCTCCACGGGGGCGGGCAGGCGGGCGGGCCCGCCGTTCTGCGGGCGGGCGTCGTCCAGGCGGAATTCCAGTCCGTCGCCCGCGCCGGCCGCGCGGGCCCGGGCGAGGAGGGCGGGGAGGCCGTCGAGGGTGGGGACGGCGGCGGATTCGCCGTCCGCCTCGGCGCCGCCGGAGGCGCGCAGCAGCCCGATGAGGCGGCGCATCTCGGCCAGTCCCTGCACGCTGTTCTCGCGGATGACGCCCAGCGCCTCCCGGGTCGCGGCCGGATCGTCGAGGGTCTGGGCGGCGGTGGTGTGCAGGGCGATGGCGGACAGATGGCCGGCGACCACGTCGTGCAGCTCCCGGGCCATCCGGGCGCGTTCGGCGGTGACCGCCTGCGCCCGGTCCATCTCGGCGAGCAGCGCGGTCTGCTCGGCCCGCAGCCGGGCCGCCTGGGCCGCGTCCCGGTGGTGGCGGACGATCAGGCCCGTCGAGGCGGGGGTGAGGGTGATCAGCCCGAGGAAGACGCCGGCGAAGAGCGCCTGCGGATCGCGGGTCACGGCGAGTGCGATCAGCGTGCCGAGGACGGTCGTCAGCGCCGTGGCGGGCGGGATGCGGCGGGCCGCGCGGGGGCCGCCGTGGAGGACCGCCGCGTAGACGAGGTCGGTGAACATCACGACGGTGGCCAGCAGCGTGCCGACGCAGAGGTCCAGCAGGAGGGCGGCGGTGGCGAGGGCCAGTCCCGTCAGCGGCGCGGTGCGGCGCAGCAGTTCGGCGCCGGCGGCGCCGGCCAGCGCGACCAGGGACAGCCAGGGCGGCAGCCCGGCCGCCGGCGGTGCCCCGCGCAGGCCCAGCGCCCACAGGAGCGCCCCGCCGAGCAGCCCGGCGGCCGCGATGAGGACGTCGTCGCGGTGCGGTCGGGCGGGGCGGGGGAGCGAGGGCACCCGTCCATCCAACACGGCCCGGGCGCCGCCCGCCTCCACGTCGCGGCCGGATCCGCGGCCCGGCCGGTACATCGAAAGATGCAGCCGGAATCGTCGCCCGCGACGACGCCCGGGGGTGGGCGGCGGAGGGAGGCTTACGGGGTCCCGGAGGAGGAACACCATGGTCGTCACGTTGATCGTCGCCTGCGAGGTCGGTTTCTGGGTGCTGCTCGCGGCCGGGCTGACGCTGCGGTACGTGTGCCGGATGCCGCGTACCGGCGCCGCCGTACTGCTGCTGGAGCCGCTGCTGGAGCTGGCGCTGCTGATCGTCACCGCGATCGATCTGCGGGGCGGCGCCACGGCGGACTGGAAGCACGGCCTGGCCGCCGTCTACATCGGCTACACCGTCGCCTACGGGCACTACACGATTCGCTGGGCCGACGGCCACGTCGCGCACCGCTTCGGCGGCGCCCCGCGGCCGCCGAAGCCGCCCCGCCACGGACTGGCCCGCGCCCGTCACGAGGGGAAGCTGTGGCTGCGGACGGTCGTGATGGGCGCGGTCGCGGCCGGGCTGCTGCAGCTCGCCGTCTGGTACGTCGGCGACGGCGACACCGCGACGCTGCGGGGCTGGCAGCTCACCATGGCCCGGCTGGTGGCCGTCCACGGCGTGATCGCCCTGTCGTACCTGCTCTGGCCGAAGAAGGCGCCGGCGAAGGAGGCGGAGCTGGCGCGGCCCCCGAAGGTGCTGCGCTGAGCACGGTCCGGGCCGCTGCGGGGGGGGTCCGGACCGGTGCGGGGCCGGCCCGGCCCGGTTGCGGCTACCGCTCGCCGCCCGGCACCCACAGCACGTCCCCGACCTCCTTGTTGGCCGTACGGGCCAGGATGAACAGCAGGTCGGAGAGGCGGTTGAGGTAGGTGGCGGTGAGCGGGTTCATGGTCTCGCCGTGCTCCTCGAACGCCGCCCAGGTCGCGCGCTCGGCGCGGCGGACGACCGTGCACGCCTGGTGGAGCAGGGCGGCGCCGGCGGTGCCGCCGGGGAGGATGAAGCTGCGCAGCTTCTCCAGCCGCTCCAGGAAGTGGTCGCAGTCCGCCTCCAGCTTGTCGATGTAGCTCTGCTCGACGCGCAGCGGCGGGTACTTCGGGTCCTCGACGACCGGGGTGGACAGGTCGGCGCCGACGTCGAAGAGGTCGTTCTGCACGCGCAGCAGCACCGCCCGGACCTCCTCGGGCAGCTTGCCGAGCGCGAGGGCGACGCCGAGCGCCGCGTTGGCCTCGTTGGTGTCGGCGTAGGCGGCGATCCGGCGGTCGGTCTTGGCGGTGCGGCTCATGTCGCCGAGGGCGGTGGTGCCCTTGTCGCCGGTGCGGGTGTAGATGCGCGTGAGATTCACCATGGCACGAGCGTACGCGGCGCCCCGCCGGGTGGAGCGGGGGCGCGGGGCCCGAACTGCGCCGCGCACGGGGCCGTCTGACGGCCTTCCGGGTGACGCGGGACACGGACGGGCGGGCCGCCGGGCGCAGTTGCGCGCGGGGCGGGCGTGACGCGTGTCTCTTACCTACCAAACGATCGCTCAGTACGGATAACGTCACCCTGACCGAATCTGGAACACACAGGGTGTGAGGGGACAGCAGTGGCAAAGAAGCTCGCCGTCATCGGTGCCGGACTCATGGGATCCGGTATTGCGCAGGTCTCCGCCCAGGCGGGGTGGGACGTGGTGCTCCGCGATGTGACGGACGGGGCGCTGGCCCGCGGCAAGGGCGGCATCGAGGCGTCGTACGCGAAGTTCGTCGCCAAGGGGAAGCTGGACGCGGACGCCGCCGAGGCGGCGCTGGCCCGGATCACGACCACGACCGATCTGGACGCGGTCGGCGACGCGGACGTCGTCGTCGAGGCGGTCTTCGAGAAGATCGAGGTCAAGCGGGAGATCTTCCAGGCGCTGGACAAGCTCGCCAAGGACGACGCGGTCCTCGCCTCCAACACCTCCGCGATCCCGATCACGAAGATCGCCGCGGCCACCTCCTGCCCGGAGCGGGTCGTCGGCACGCACTTCTTCTCGCCGGTGCCGATGATGCAGCTGTGCGAGCTGGTGCGCGGCTACAAGACCAGCGACGAAACCCTCGCCGCCGCCCGTGAGTTCGCCGAGTCCGTCGGCAAGACCTGCATCGTCGTCAACCGCGACGTCGCCGGTTTCGTCACCACCCGGCTGATCTCCGCGCTGGTCGTCGAGGCGGCCAAGCTCTACGAGTCGGGCGTGGCGAGCGCCGAGGACATCGACCTGGCGTGCAAGCTGGGCTTCGGCCACGCGATGGGCCCGCTGGCCACCGCAGACCTCACCGGCGTCGACATCCTGCTGCACGCCACCGACAACATCTACGCCGAGTCGCAGGACGAGAAGTTCGCGCCGCCGGAGATCATGCGGCGGATGGTCGACGCCGGCGACATCGGCCGCAAGAGCGGCCACGGGTTCTACGCGCACTGACCGGCGGCGCGGCCTGGCATCCTGGAGGGCTCAGGAGGAGGCCCGTCCAGGGACACTGACGTGACGTCAGATCTCGGGCGGCGAAGTCGTCACCCCGTCGGGTGAATTCGGTATCGGTTCGCTCACGGGCGGCAACTTCGCCGCCGGAGAGTCGGTCAGTCCGGTAGACCTCCGGAGGATGTCCCGTCGCCCCTGGTGGCACGGGCACGGCGGCAGATGCGGTGCTTCGCACGGCGACGGGCGTCCGGATACCGGTGTATCCGGGGGCTCCGGCCGGGCGGCGGGGCGCCGTGGCCGCCGTCCTCCGCCCGCCGGGACGACGGGGCGGCCTCCAGCACCGCACAACACCATTCGGGGAGCGCATATGCACATCAAGGGCGACCACGCCGAGCTGATCGTCGAGGGCCGCCTCGACGTCCGCAGCGCGGCGGACGCCCGTACGGCCCTGCACACCGCCGTCGACTCCGGATGCGGCGATCTCGTGCTGGATCTGACCGAGCTGGACTCCTGGGACGCCACGGGGCTCGGCGTGATCATGGGGGCGCACCGCCGGGCGGGCCGGGCGGGCCGCCGCCTCGTGCTGCGCGGGGTGCCGCACCGGATGCAGCGGCTGCTGATCGCCACCCGCCTGCACCGCATCCTCGCCATCGAGGGCGGGATCGCGGCGGAGACGCTGCCCCGGGTCTGAGTCCCGGCGGGCCCGGAACGCCGCTTTCGCGGGCCGTTCCGGGCCGTTCGCGTCCACGGGCTCCGCGGTCATACCGTCGGAACGGGTCGTTCCGGACATGTCAGGGCCCCGGCGGCGGACCCGTACCATCCCGGGGCTAGGGTCACCTCCGCGTCGGCGGAACCCGCGGCGGCCGACCCCGGCCCCGCCCGCACCGCGCGGCCGGGGGAACGGCCGGACCACACGACCACGGCGCGCACCCGGCCCACGAGGACGGGCCCGCGCGGCCGGGCGGAGCGAACAGAAGGGCATCTGGGGGCTGTGACCATGGACCCGAACACCCGGCGGGGACCCGACGAGAGCGGCACCCCGGCGGACGGAGCCGAACCCGGCGCACCGGCCTTCGGCGGGATGCAGACCGGCCCCGACGAGCCCGTCCGCACCGTCCGCCTCGTCGCCGGACGCTATCTCGTCACCGTCAACCCCCTCGACGGCAGCGAGATGGAGCCCTGCCCGCCCGGGGAGCGCCCCGCCGAACCCGAGCGGCGCGACGCCGAGGAGCGCGCCGAGGCCGCCCGCGCCGCCGCGCCCCCGGTGCCGCCCGGCGCGCCCGTCCACGCCTCGCGCACCGCCGCGCTGGAGGAGCGCGGCGAGGAGACCGAGCGGCTGGTGCGGCTGCTGACCCGCGGCCGCTCGGTGCGGCTGACCGGACCGTCCGGCGCCGGCCGCACCCGCCTGCTCGACGCCGTCGCCACCGCCTGCGCCGGGGTCGCCCCCGACGGCGTCGTCCGCCTCTCCGGCTACCACCGCACCCCCACCGACCTGCTCCACGCGCTCCTCGCCGCGGTCCACCGCACCCCGCAGTACCGGCCCGACCGCGACGAACTGCTGCGGCTGCTCGCCGGGATCGGCGCGATCGTCGTCCTCGACGACCTGGAGTTCGGCGGCCGGGCCCTGGACGAACTGCTCGACGCGACGCCCGAGTGCGCCTTCCTCTTCTCCGCCACCCCCGACGTCGCGGCGCCCAGCCCCGGCTGCCCCGTCGAGGAGGTCCGCCTCGGCGGCATCGGCCGCGGCGCCTGCCTGCGGCTCCTGGAGCGCGCCGTGCAGCGGCCGCTGACCGACGAGGAGACCGCCTGGGCCGGTGAGCTGTGGGCGGAGTCCGGGGGGCTGCCGCTGCGCTTCGTGCAGGCGGCGGCGCTGCTGCGGCTGCGCGACCGGCCCGGCGGCGCCCCCGTCGACGGCCCCGGCCTCTTCGCGCCCGTCTCCGCGGGCGTCCCCGGCCAGCCGCACGCCCCGCTGCCCTCCGCCGCCGACACCGCGGCGCCCGCGCCGGTGATCGCAGGTAGCCTCGGCCCGGCCGCCCAGGAGACGCTGCGGTTCGCCGTGGCGCTCGGCGGCGAACTCCCGCACCAGGCCCATCTGCCGGCCCTCACCCAGGACACCCACGCCGACGCCGCCCTGGGCGACCTCCTCGGCTGTGGGCTGATCACCCCGGCGGGCGGCCACTACCGGCTCGCCGCCACCGTCCGCGACCAGCTGACCGCCGCCGGGTACGCCGGTGGCGCGACCGCCCGGGCACACACCGCGGCCCAGCACTACGCCTGGTGGGCCGGGCACCCCTCGGTCACCCCGGAGCGCGCCGCGGCCGAGGCGGACGCCGTGCTCGCCGCGATGGCCGCGCTCACCGCGGGCCGGGAGGGCGGCCACGCCAGCGCCGCAGTGCTGCTGGCCCGCACCGCCGCCCCGGCGTTCGCCGCCGGGTTGCACTGGAGCGCCTGGGAGCGCGGGCTGCGCCACGGCCAGGAGGCCGCCCGGCTGGCCGGTGAGGTCGCCGAGGAAGCCTATTTCCACCACGAGTTGGGCGTGCTCGCGCTCTGCGGCGACGGCCTCGACCGGGCGCGCGCCGAACTGGAGGCCTCCATCGGGCTGCGCGGGGTCCTCTCCGACCGCAGCGGCGCGGTGGCCGGCCGCCGCGCCCTCGCCCTCGTCGCCGACCGGGAGCGGCAGAGCGCCGAGGGCACCGGGACCCCGGCGCCGCCCGCGCCCGGCGCCGTACCGCCCGCGGCGGCGGTGGCGGCCACCGGGCCGCGCCATGCCGCGCCGGGCCCGAAGACGCCGGTGGCCGGGGTGCCGGTCGTCACCTCCCGCTCCGCGTCCGGCGCGAGGAAGGCCGACGAGACCGCCGTCCAGCCGGCCCTGGCGGCCCGGAAGTCCGCCACCACCCGCCGCAATCTCACCGCGGCGGGCGCGGGCGTGCTGCTCGCCGCCGTGCTCGGCACCGTCGTCACGCTCGGCGCGACCTCCGGCGGCGACGACAGCCGCCCCGGCGGCACCACCACCCTGGAGCAGCCCGCCGCACCGGACGAGGCGCCGACGACGCCCGCGGACACCTGGTCCCCCGAGGCCCCGCCGCCCGCCACCACCGCCTCGGCCACGCCGTCGCGGGAGCAGGAGAGCCCGTCGCCGTCGACGGACGCGCCCACCACGGACGCGCCCACGGACTCCCCGACGCCGACGGACCCGTCGACCGCCCCGACCCGGCCCACCGACCGGCCCACCGAGCCGACGAGCCGCCCGACCCGGCCCACGCACCGGCCGACCGAGCCGACGCCCACCGACGACCCGACGGACGAGCCGACGACCCCGGACCCGACCGACCCGACGGACAAGCCGACCGACCAGAGCCCGTCCGCCTCCGAGGCCCACAGCGCCTCCGCCCGCACCGCCACCGTCTCGGGCAGCCCGACGGCCTGACGGCGGGGCCCGTACGGGCATCCCGTACGGGCCGTCCGGCGGCTTCGCACCACGCGCGACGGCCCGGTACGGATCCGGCCACCCCCACGGGGGCGGTCGGACCCGTACCGGGCCGTCGCATCGGGGCCGTGAGGCCGCCGGGTCAGAAGAGGCGGAGCTTGTCGTCCTCGATGCCGCGCAGACCGTCGTAGTCGAGCACCACGCAGCCGATCTTGCGGTCGGTGGCCAGGACCCGCGCCTGCGGCTTGATCTCCTGGGCGGCGAAGATGCCCTTCACCGGCGCCAGGTGCGGGTCGCGGTTGAGGAGTTCGAGGTAGCGGGTCAGCTGCTCCACGCCGTCGATCTCACCGCGCCGCTTGATCTCCACGGCCACGGTCTGACCGTCGGCGTCGCGGCACAGGATGTCCACCGGACCGATGGCGGTGGGGTATTCGCGCCGAATCAGCGAATAGCCCTCGCCAAGGGTTTCGATGCGGTCGGCGAGCAGTTCCTGGAGGTGGGCCTCCACACCGTCCTTGATCAGACCGGGGTCGACGCCCAGCTCGTGCGAGGAGTCGTGCAGGACCTCCTCCAGGGTGATGATGAGCTTCTCGCCGCCCTTGTTCTCCACCGTCCACACCTGACCGTCGCCCTCCTTGAGGGTGCACGGCGGCGACATCCAGTTGAGGGGTTTGTAGGCCCGGTCGTCCGCGTGGATGGAGACCGAACCGTCCGCCTTCACCAGGATGAGGCGGGGGGCGGAGGGCAGATGGGCGGTGAGCCGGCCCGCGTAGTCCACGGAGCAGCGGGCGATGACGAGACGCATGGGGCGTCACGCTACTCGACCGGGGGCCACCCGCGCGATTCGCCCCGGGGCCGCGGACGTTTCCGGCGGAAACCCCCGCACCTCCGGCAGCCGTCCTTGGCCGGTTGTCTGTGCAATCTTCTGGTGCCCGGCTCTTGCGCGGCCTACCGTTGATGCGGGGGGTCGTGAGGCGAATACGCTCCGTCGCGATGCCCCATGTCCCGTCCCTTTAGGCCCCCCGTCCCGGCGGGGCCTACGAGAGGAGAACCTCATGTCGCTCGACGTCTCACCGGCCCTCCTCGAACAGGCCGAGCGAGGCGAGGTCGACGAAGCCGCATTTGTCGACTGCGTCCGGACCTCCCTGCCCTACGCATGGGGAATGATCAGCTCGCTGGTGGATCGGCTGAAGACGGACGGCGGGGAGTTCGCCGACAATCTGACGCCGCCGCCGGACGAGCAGGCGCGCGGTCAGTTGCTGCGTGCGCTGGCGAGCGATGCGATCCGCGGGTCGCTGGAACGTCACTTCGGGGTGCGTCTCGCCTTCCAGAACTGCCATCGCGTCGCGGTTTTCCCCCTCGATCCGGCGGTCGACGACCGCCTGGCCCGCTTCACCTCGGTCCGCGGCCAGTTGCTGAACCAGTCACCCGTACTGCGCGACTGCTGACCGCAGCCGCTGCCGCCGCGCACCCCTTCCGTCGCGCCCTCGGGGCGCCTTGCACACGGGTGCGCGCGGCAGCGGTACGGCCCGCTACGCCCCGTCCGGCGTACGGCCGGGCCGGCCACCCGGGCCGCGGTGCTCACCTGGGCCGCGGCGCTCACCTCAACCGCGGTGCGACGTCCTCGCCGAGCCGGCGGACGTTCTCCTCGGTGGCCGCCAGATCGCCCGAGCCCTCGACGAGCAGCGCATGGGTGGTGATGCCCGTACGCTCCGCCGTCGCCGCCAGCCGGTCCGCGCAACTGCGCGGCGTCCCGACGGGATGCAGCGCGCACAGCTTCTCGGTGTACCCGACCGGGTCCCGCATGGCGCGGGTGCGGCCGTCGACGGTGACATGCGCGCCCAGGCCCTGACGCAGCCAGCCGGGCATCGCCTTCGTCAGCGTCTCGACCGCGTCCCGCCGGTCGTCGGCGATCTGCACCACCCCGGCCGAGACGTGGCGGGCGGCCGCGATCTCGTCGCCGTCCCGCCCGGCTTCCCGCGCCGCGGTCCGCCACAACGCCACCATCTCGGCCTTCTCGTCGTCCGTGGCGTGCATGCCCAGCAGCATCGGCAGCCCGCGCGCGGCCGCCAGCCGCACCGACGCGGGGGAGGTGCACGCCACCAGCACCCCGGGGCCCGGCACCGCCGCGTCCGGGGCGTCCGGCGGCGCCAGCGCCTGCGCGGGGCGCGGCACCACCGCCACCTCCCGGAACGCGTATCGCTCGCCCGCCGCGCCCACCCGCGGCTCGCGCAGCCAGCGCAGCAGCAGATCGAGCGACTCCGGGAAACCCCGCTCGAACGCGGCGAGACCGGCGCCGAAGACCTCCAGATCGACCCAGGGGCCGCCGCGGCCGACGCCGAGCGTGAAGCGGCCGCCGGAGGTGAGGTGCAGCAGCGCCGCCTGCTCACCCAGGGCCACCGGATGCTGGGTCGGCAGCACACTGACCGCGGTGCCGACGCCGATCCGCGCCGTCCGGCCCAGCAGCAGGGCGGCGAGCGTCACCGCCGACGGGCAGACGCCGTACGGCACGAAATGGTGTTCCGCCAGCCATACGTCATCGAGCCCCGCCCGCTCCGCGACCTCCGCGCAGCGGACCGCTCTGTGCAGTGCTTCCCCCTGTCCCTGGCCCGGGAATTGAGCGGCCAGGACGAAAGCCCCAACGCGCATCGCTCTCTGCCTCCTCGCAGCCGACGCGGCTTCCCCCCACTCAGGCATCAACGATCTGACACGTGCCAAAGGCACGGTCCGGCGTCGGGATTTGCCGATGATCGCAGGAACGCACCGGGCCCGCCGCGCCCGGTCGCGTGGCGCGTACGCTGGTGACGGCCCGTGACCCCGCAGATCTTCCGAGGTGCCCTGTGTCTCCGCGTCGAAACCGCCAGCGCGGCGGTGCGAAGCCCGCCGAACGCGCAGCGGGCGACCGCTACGGCCTGGAACAGACCGCCGAGTGGCGCGGGGAGGAGTGGGTCGTCCGGCACGTCGGCGGGGGCGGCGCCGCCAAGCACTACCGCTGCCCCGGCTGCGACCAGGAGATCCCGCCGGGCGTCCCGCACGTCGTCGCCTGGCCGCAGCTCGGCGACGTCGACGACCGCCGCCACTGGCACAAGGCCTGCTGGAACGCGCGCGACCGCCGCAGCGCCCGCCTCCAGCGGTCGCGGAACGCGCCGCGGTACTAGGCAACGTCCCGCCCGGCGGACGACGGGACGTCACGGACACGCCCTAGCCGTTCCCCGGCTCCGCCGCCCGCAGCCGCCACAGCCAGCCCAGCGGGGTGAGGCCCAGGCGGCGGGCGACCGCGCGGGAGGCACGGTTGGCGGCGGTGGTGCTGTAGAAGAGCGCCTCCTTGCCGTGGCGGGCGTGGTGGGACCAGGCCGCGACGACGGCGGGGGCGAGGCCCCTGCCGCGGAAGTCGGCGCGGGTCCAGATGCCCGCCTCCGCGGTGGTCGGGCCCTCGGCGGGGGTGTGGCAGATCGACACCGGCTGCCCGTCGTGCACCGCCATCGCCCACGGGCCCGCGCCGCCGCCGATCAGCTCGGCCCACTCGCCGGGCTGCCAGTTCTCCGGCCGGATCAGCCGCTGCGCCGCGGTGCGCCCCGCCTCGGTGGAGACGAGGACGGGCAGCGGCGCCGGGCCCGGATCGGGGAGCGGCGCGGGGAAGACGAAGCAGGGGCCGCCCTCCAGCGTCACCGCCGTCTCGCCCAGGGCGGCGGCGAGCCGTACGAGCGGCTCGGGGCGCAGCTCCGGTGCGTACGGCCCGCCGCTGTCACCGAGGGTGTGCGGCGGGGCGAGGGCGGGGCCGAGCGCCGCCAGGCGGGCCCGGGGTGACCAGGCCCAGAGCGCCAGCACGGAGGGGTCCCGCAGCCGGGCGGGCGCGCCGCCCGGGGAGCGGTCGAGGCCGTGGATCGCGTCGACCTCCAGGGCCAGCAGCCGTGCCTCGTCGCGGATCATGCCCGCGAGGGTAGTGGCGCGGGCGCCGGACGGCACCGGGTTTTCCGCGGGGCGCGGGGGCGGAACGGCGAAGGGCGTGCCCGCCGGTCCCGCGCTGCGGCGGAACGGGCGGGCACGCCCCTGGTGTTCTGCGGGGAGCCCTCCCGGCGTCACACGTCGCGCTTCGACTGGGCGGCGAAGGCGGCGCCCAGGACGACCGCGGTGACGCCCATGAGGATCCAGAGCGGCTCCCAGCCCTGCGGACCGGTGTCCGTGCCGAGGAACGGGTTGCCGTACAGCGAGGCCAGCGAGTTGGGCACCGAGTACTTGATCAGGGCCATGCTCACCGACTTCAGGCTCTCCGAACCGAGCATGAAGACCGCCAGCAGCATCGGCAGCAGCACCAGCCCGAGCATCGCGCTGATGGCGCCCGCGGAGTGCCGCAGCAGCGAGCCGACGGCGAGCGCCAGCAGGCCGAGGACCGAGACGTACAGACCGGAGCCGACGGTGACCCGGAGCCATTCGTCGCCGGTCGGGTCCGGGCCGCTCACCATGGAGTTGGTGAGCACGGCGACGAGCGTGGTGGTGATCGTCGTGATGACGAAGGCCAGCGCGGTGAAGACGATCGCCTTGGCGCCGAGCACCCGGGCGCGGCTGGGGCAGGCGGTCATCGTCGTACGGATCATGCCGGTGCCGTACTCGGACGAGATCACCAGGACGCCCAGCGGGATGATGCAGAGCGTGCCGAGCAGGACGCCGAAGAACGACATGCCGAGCTTGGGGTCGACGAAGCGCTGCGTGCCCAGCGCGAGGGCGGTCAGCGTGCCGATGCCGAAGATCAGGACGAAGAGCGCGCCCAGCGTCCAGAGCGTGGAGCGGACCGAACGGATCTTGGTCCACTCGGAGGCGAGCGCGTGCCCGAGGTGGGTGGAGCGCACCGGGATCGGCGAGGTGTAGGTGACCGGCGCGCCCTGGGGCGCGCCGGGGTGCGGCTGCCCCTGCGGGGGGAACGCGGGGCCGGGCTGCGCCGGGGCGGGCGGCTGCGGGACGCCGGCCTGCGGGGCCTGTGCGTGCGGCGCCGGCTGACCGGCCGGTGCCGGGGCGCCGGGCTGCGGGGCGCCGGGCGCGGGCTGCGCGGCCGGCGCCTTGAGCATCATCGTGCCCGGCTCCTTGGCCAGGCTGCCGCCGGCCGCCAGCGGCTGCGGCGGCGGACCGTCGCCCTGGTGCGCGGGGAGCGGCTGGGCCTGGAGCATCATCGTCCCGGCCTCCCGGGCGGGCGGCTGCGGCACGGCGCCGAGCACCACGGTGCCCTGTTCCCGGGCGGGCTGCGCCGGGGCGGCGGGCGCGGGCTGCGCGGGGGCCTGCGGCGGGGTCGCGGGCGGCTGTCCCTGGGCGGCGGGGGCCTGCTGCTGTCCCTGGGCCGCGGGCTGCGCCGGCGCGGCGGGCGGCTGCGGGGCGGGCTGACCCGGAGCGGCGGGGGCCGGGGCCGCGGGCTGTCCCTGCGCCGCGGCGGCGTCGTTCGGGCCGCGCTCGGGCTGCGGCTGCTGAGGGCTGGTCATCGGGCTTCCTCGTGGTGCGGCGCGGTCGGGTCGGCGGAGGCGGCCGGCGGCATCGGGGCCGCGGGCTGCTGCGGGGCGTACGGGTGCGGCTGCGCGCCGGGCACCGGAGCGCCCTGGGCGGGCGGGTACCCCTGGCCCGGGGCGGCCGGCGGCGCGTACGGGCCCTGCGGGGCGTACGGGTTCGGCTGCGTGCCGGGCATCGCGCCCTGCGGCGCCGGGCCGCCCTGGGCGGGCGGGAAGCCGTGCGGGGCGCCGAACTGCTGCGGGTGCCCGGCGGGCGCCTGCTGGAGGCCGGCGCGCGCGTCGGCGGTCGAGCGGTAGTCCACCGCGCCCTGGGTCAGGCGCATGTACGCCTCCTCCAGGGACGCCTGATGCGGCGACAGCTCCCACAGCCGGACGCCCGCCCCGTGGGCGAGATCGCTGATGCGGGGGAGCGGCAGGCCCGTCACCCGCAGCGCGCCGTCCGGCTCGGGCGCGATCTGGCCGCCGGCCTCACCGAGCGCCGCGGTCAGTTTCTCGCGCTGCTCCGGCTCGGTGTCGGGCGTCCGGACCCGGGCGAAGTCGGCCGAGTTGGCCGAGATGAAGTCCTTGACCGGCATGTCCGCCATCAGCTGGCCCCGGCCGATCACGATCAGATGCTCGGCGGTCAGCGCCATCTCGCTCATCAGGTGCGACGAGACGAAGACCGTACGGCCCTCGGCCGCCAGCTGCTTCATCAGGTTGCGCACCCACAGGATGCCCTCCGGGTCGAGGCCGTTGACCGGCTCGTCGAAGAGGAGCACCTGCGGATCGCCCAGCAGCGCGGCGGCGATGCCCAGCCGCTGCCCCATGCCGAGCGAGAAGCCCTTGGAGCGGCGCCCCGCGACCTCCTGGAGGCCCACCACGCCGAGCACCTCGTCGACCCGGCGGGCCGGGATGCCCGACAGCTGCGCCAGCGACAGCAGATGCGCCCGTGCGCTGCGCCCGCCGTGCACCGCCTTGGCGTCGAGCAACGCGCCCACCTGCCGCGGGGCGTTGGGGAGCTGACGGAACGGGCGGCCGCCGATGGTGGCGTGGCCCGACGTCGGGGCGTCCAGGCCCAGGATCATGCGCATCGTCGTGGACTTGCCGGAACCGTTCGGCCCCAGGAAGCCCGTGACGGTCCCCGGCCGTACCTGGAACGACAGGTTGTGCACGGCCGTCTTGGCGCCGTAGCGCTTCGTCAGGCCGACTGCCTCGATCATTCTCCGCCCCTCGCAGATGGTCGGGGCAGAGGCGCCCTCGTGCCCCCGTGAGGATTAGGAGGCTATCTGCCCCTTGACGGTTCTCGCCAAAACGGGGCGCGGGCGGCCACGCCCGCGGCTCGCGCCCCGGCCGCGCTCCCCGCGCGCCGCCCCCGGGCGCCCCGCTCAGGCGTCGCGCCGCTTCAGCAGGACATATCCGCAGATCAGTGCCGCCGCCGTCCACACCGCCATGATCCCGAAGCCGCCCCACGGCCCGTACGGCACATCGGTGTCGCGGGGGACCACCTGCATCACCTTCTGGCCCGCCTGGTCCGGCAGATACCGGCCGATCTTCCGGGTGGCGGAGACGTTGCCGAGGATGTTGGAGACGAGGAAGAAGAACGGCATCAAGATGCCCAGCGACAGCATCGGGCTGCGCAGCATCGTGGCCACCGCCATCGAGAACAGCGCGATCACCGTCATGTACAGCCCGCCGCCGAACACCGCGCGCAGCACCCCGGGATCGCCGAGGTGCGCCCGGTGGCCGCCGAGCACCGCCTGCCCGGCGAAGAACGCGAGAAAGCTGGTGGCCAGCCCGACGAGGAAGACCAGCGCCGTCGCCACCGCCAGCTTGCAGAAGAGAAAGGTGCCGCGCTGCGGCACGGCCGCCAGCGAGCTGCGGATCATGCCGGTGCTGTACTCGTTGGAGACCACCAGCACCCCGAACACGATCATCGCCAGCTGGCCCAGGCCCATCCCGGCGAAGCTGACGTTGGTGGGGTCGAAGGTGATCCGGTCGCGCGCCGGCATGGTGCGGAAGTCGTTCGCCGCCAGCGCGCAGATCAGCACGCCGACCCCGACGGTGACGACCACCGCGATGCCCAGCGCCCACACCGTCGACCGCACCGAGCGGATCTTCGTCCACTCCGAGCGCAGCACCTGCCCGACCACCGCCATCGTCAGCTCCCCTTCTTCCGCCAGTCGCCGCCCCAGCCGCCGGGCCCGGCCGCCACACCCGGCGGCGCGGCCGGCACCGGCCCGTCGCCGGCCGGCTCCCCGCCGTGCGCGTGGTACTCCACCGACTGAGCCGTCAGCCGCATGAACGCCTCCTCCAGCGACGCCTGCTGCGGGCTCAGCTCGTGCAGCACCAGAGAGTGCCGGGCCGCCAGCTCCCCCAGCCGCTCGGCCGGCACCCCGTCGACCTCCAGGGCGCCGTCCGCCGCCTCGGCCGCCGCGATCCGCTCGGCGTGCAGCACGTCCCGCAGCCGCTCCGCCTGCGGCGACCGCAGCCGGACGTAGGAGCGCGAGTTGCCGCGGATGAACTCGGCCATCGACGTGTCCGCCAGCAGCCGGCCGCGCCCGATCACCACCAAGTGGTCGGCGGTCAGCGCCATTTCGCTCATCAGATGCGAGGAGACGAAGACCGTACGGCCCTGGGCCGCGAGGTTCTTCATCAGGTTGCGGATCCAGTGGATGCCCTCCGGGTCGAGGCCGTTGACCGGCTCGTCGAAGAGGAGCACCCGCGGATCGCCCAGCAACGCCGCCGCGATCCCCAGCCGTTGGCCCATGCCGAGCGAGAAGCTCTTGGACCGCTTCCGCGCGACGGAGGTGAGGCCGACGGTGTCCAGCACCTCGCCGACCCGGCGCCGCGGAATGCCGTTGCTCTGCGCCAGACAGAGCAGATGGTGGTACGCGCTGCGCCCGCCGTGCACCGCCTTGGCGTCCAGCAGCGCGCCGATGGAGCGCAGCGGATCCGTCAGCCGACGGTAGTGCTCCCCGTCGATCCGCACCGAACCGGCGGTCGGGTTGTCCAGGTCGAGCATCATGCGCATGGTGGTGGACTTGCCCGCGCCGTTCGGGCCGAGGAAACCGGTGACGATGCCCGGCCGCACCGTGAAGGTGAGGTGGTCCACCGCGACCGTGTCACCGTAGTGCTTGGTCAGCCCGTCCAGCTCGATCATGTAAGCACGCTAAAGCCGCCCGGAAACCCCCGCCACCGGGCGGCCGCCGCCCGGACGGCCGAGCGCCCCCGCACCGCCTCGGCGGCGGAACGGGGGCGCTCGCAGGGAACGGACCGGGCGTCAGTGGGACTGCTGCGCCGGGATGCCGCGGGTGGTGGCGTCGTCGTCCGGGGCGCCGGCGGCGGCGACGGCCGCGCCGGTCAGCGTCGCCAGCATCTCGCGGACGTTGGTGAGCTGGGCGTTGATGGAGTCGCGGCGGTTGGTGAGCGCCGCCAGCTCCCGCTCGGACTCGCTGCGGACGCGGTCGGCCTTCTGGTTGGCGTCGGCCACGATGTCCTCGGCCTGGCGCTGCGCGGTCTCCACCGTCTGGCGGGCGCGGCGCTCGGCGTCGGTGCGCAGCTTCTCGGCCTCCAGGCGCAGCTGCTCGGCGCGGTGCTCGATCTCGGCGAGGCGCTTTTCGGCCTTGGCCTGACGCGAGGCCAGATCCCGCTCGGACTGCTCGCGGCGCTTGGCGAGGTTGGTCTCGAAGTCCGCGGCGGCCTGGGCGGCCTTGGCGCGGGTCTCCTCGAAGAGGGAGTCCGCCTCCTCCCGCTTGGACTGCGCGTCCTTCTGGGCTTCGGCGCGGAGCGTGGACGCCTCGCCCTTCGCCTTCTCGACGATCCGCGACCCCTCGTCCTCGGCCTTCGCCTTGCGCTCGACGGCGAACTGCTCGGCGTCGCTGCGGACCTGCTGGGCGGCGGACTCGGCCAGCTCACGGTGCTGCTCGGCGGAGCGACGGGCGTCCTCGCGCAGCTCCTGGGCCTCCTCCTCGGCGAGACGGAGGATCTTCTCGACGCGGGCCCCGAGTCCCGCGTACGACGGCTCGGCGTCGGTGACCTGGGCCTGGGCGTTCTGCGTTTCGAGGTGCAGCTCCTCGATCCGCTTTTCCAGCGAGGTGATACGGGCCAGCGCGCTGTCGCGGTCCGCGACAAGCTTCGTAATGCGGTCATCCACCTGACCGCGGTCGTACCCACGCCGCACGAGCTCGAAGCCGAAGGGGGAGGAAGTGTCGCTCATGGGGTTCCTGTCGAAAGAGACCGGTGAGGTGATAAGGAGAATCCTAGGGGCCCGACCGGCGTGTCATCGAGCCCATGTCCGTTTGAAGAGGAGAATGACCCCTCATTTGAGTGGCTACCCTTCAGAGGGCTTGCCACTCGAACGAGTTGACGATGCTCCCGCAGCGGTTTTCGCGCCACCGGCCTTACCGTCCCCGGCCCCCGGCGTCTCGAACGACTCCAGGGCCTCCAACACGTCCTGCACCCGAGAGATCTCGGTGTTGATGTCCTTGCGGCGGCGGGAGAGGACCTCCAGCTCCCGGCGGCCCTCCTCGATGATCCGGGCGGCCTCGGCCTCGGCCTCGCTGCGCATCCGGTCCGCGTTGCGCACCGCCTCGGCCCGCTTGTTCTCGGCCTCCTTGATCAGGCCCTCGGCCTTCTTCACCGCCGCGATGCGGACCTTGCTGGCCTCGCTGTTCGCGTCCGACACCAGCTTCTCGGCCTTCTCCTCGGCCTCCTTCTGCTGCTGCGTGGCCTGCGCGATGAGCTTGTCGACCCGCTCACCGGCGTTCTTCATCGCCTCCGACGACTCCCGGCGCGCCCGGTCGTGCAACTCCTCGACCTCGGACTCGATACGGGTCCGCAGCTCCTCGGTGCGCTCCCTTATGGCCGTCGCGTCCCCGCGCGCCTCGCTCAGCAGCGTATCGGCGTCCGTACGGGCCTTCTCCACCCGTGCGTTGCCCTCCGCCGTCGCCTCCTGGACGATGCGGGCCGCCTCCTTGCGGGCCGCGCCGACCATCGTGTCGGCCTGCTCCTCGGCCGCGGCGGCCGCCCGTACGGCCTCCTCCTGGGCCTTCGCGACCAGCTGATCGGCCTGCTCGGCGGCGTCCGCGCGGCGCTTGGCGGCGTCCTTGCGCGCCTCGTCCAGCAGCCGGTCGGCCTCCTCCTGGGCCGTCGTCCGCGTCTGCTCCGCCTCGGCCTCGGCGTCCGCCTTGACCTTGGCCGATTCCTTACGGGTACGGGTGGCGTGCTCCTGCGCCGAGGTGACGGTCTCGGCCGCCTCGGCGCGCAGCCGGTCCGACTCGGCGGTCGCGGTGGCCACCATCCGGTCGGCCTGCTCCCGGGCGTCCGCCCGCGTACGGTCGGCGTCCCGATCGGCCTGCGCGCCGGTCTCGGCCGCCTCGGCCCGCACCTTCTCGGCCTCGGCGCCCGCCTCCGTCAGCAACTCGTCGGCCTGGACCGCGGCGTCCGAACGGGTCTTGTTGGCGGCCTTGCGCGCCTCGTCGCCGAGGCGCTCGGCCTCCGTACGGGCCTGCTCCAGCGCCTCCTCGGCCTCCTGGCGCAGCCGCTCCGCCTCCGCGGTCGCCTCGGCCAGCCGCGCCCGCGCCTGCTCCTCGGCCTCGGCGCGGATCCGCTCGGCGGCCTCCTGGGCCTCCTTGACGGTGCGGTCGGCGTCCTCCTGCGCCGAAGAGGTCAGCTCCGCCGCCTCGTTGACGATCCGTTCGGCCTCCGCGCGGGCCTCGGTGACCAGCCGGTCGGCCTGCTCCGCGGCCTCCGACCGGATGCGGTTGGCGTCGCCGCGCGCCTCCGCGCGGGCCCGCGCCGCGTCCTGCTCACCGGCGGCCAGCGCGTCCGACGCGTCGGTCCGCAGCTGCTGCGCCTTGGCGGTGGCGTCCGCGACCAGCTTCTCGGCCTGCGCGGTCGCCTCGGTGACCAGCCGGTCCGCCTGCTCCGCGGCCTCCGTACGGGCGGTGCCCGCGTCCCGGCGGGCCTCGTCGAGCACCTCGGCGGCCTCGGTCCGCAGCCGCTCGGCCTCCTCGGCGGCCTCCGCGCGCAGCCGGTCGGTCTGCTCGGTGGTCTCGGTGCGCAGCCGGTCGGACTCCTCGATCGCCTCCGCGACCGTCCGCTCCGCCAGCTCCTGCGCGGCCCGGGCCGACTCCTGCGCCTCCTGCCGCACCCGCGTGGCGTCCTCGGCGGCCCGCTCGCGCTCGGCGTAGGCGTCCGCGCGGACCCGCTCGGCCTCCTCGCCGGCCTCCGTCCGCGTCCGCTCCGCCGCCTGCTCGGCCGCCGACCGCAGCTGGGCGATCTCCTCCTCGGCCTCGCCGTGCAGCCCGGCGACCGCGTCCCGCACCTGCTGGGCCGCGCTCTCGGCGGTCGTCACCAGCTCCTCGGAGCGCTGCTCGGCCTCCTCGACCAGCCGCTCCGCCTCGGCCTGCGCCTCGCTGACGCGGGTCCGCGCCGACGTCAGCAGCTCCTCGCTCTGCTCGCGCGCCGCGGTGCGCTCCTGGTGGGCCTCCTCGCGGGCCTCGCCCAGCAGCTGCTCGGCCTCCCGGCGGCGCCGCGCGGCCTCCTCCTGCGCCGCGGACAGCGCCTCGGCCGCCTCGGTGCCGGCCCGCTCGGCGGCCGCCTCGGCCTCCGCCCGCACCCGGTCGGCGCTCTCCTGCGCCCGGTTCTTGAGCCGCTCCGCCTCGGCCGCCGCCTCGGTGCGCAGCCGCTCGGCGGCCGACTCGCCCTCCGTACGGGCGGCCGACGCGTCCTGCGCGGCCTCGGTGCGCAGCCGCTCGGCCTCCTCCTCGGCCTGCTGCTGGAGGGTGCGGCGCCGCTCGGCGGCCTCCGCCTTGAGCCGGGCCGCCTCCTCCTGGGTCTCGCGGCGCAGCCGCTCCGCCTCGGCGCGCGCCTCGCGCAGCGCCTCCTCGGCCGAGGCGACCTTCTCCTCGGCGTCCGCCCTGAGCCGGTCCAGCTCGGCCTGCGCCTCCTCGCGCCGCTCCGCGACGGCCGCCTCGGTCTCCTCGCGCAGCCGCGCCGCGGACTCCTCCGCCTCCGACGCGACCAGCTCCGCGGCCTGCGCGCCCTCGGACAGCAGCTCCTCGGCCTCGCTGCGCGCCCGCTCCAGCGCCTGCTCGGCCTGGCGGCGCAGCGCGGTGGCCCGCTCGATGGCCTCGGTACGGACCCGCTCGCTCTCCGCACCGGCCTTGGTGCGGGTCTCCTCGGCGTCCGCCTTCGCCTTGGTCAGCAGCTCCTCGGCGGACCCGGCCGCCTCCTCGATCTGCTGGACCGCCTCGCGGCGCGCCTCGCCGCGGATCCGCTCGCCCTCCGCGACGGCGTCGGCGCGCAGTTGCTCCGCCTCGCCGCGCAGCCGCCGTGCCTCCTCCTGGAGTTCGGCGGTCTTGGCGCGGTACTCCTTGGTGTCGTCCTTCGCCGCGCCCTTGAGCTGCTCGGCGGTGTCGTGCGCCTCCTCGCGCAGCCGGTCGGCCTCCGACTCGGCCTCGCTGCGCAGCCGTTCGGCCTCCTCGGCCGCCGCCTTCGTGGTGGCCTTGGCGTCCTCGGACGCCTTGGTCAGCACCTCCTCGGCGGTCCGCGCGGCCTTCGCCAGCTGCGCCGCGGAGTCCTCCGCCGCCTTGGCGCGGGCCTCCTCGCGCGCCTCGTCGACCAGCCGCTCGGCCTGGGCCGCGGCGTCCGCCCGCAGCTGCTCGGCCTCGGCCCGCAGCGCCTCGGCCTCCTTGGTGGCCTCGCCGACCAGCCGGGCGATCTCCGCCTTGGCCGTACGGGTGCGCTGTTCGTTCTCCGACTCGGTGGCCGACAGCCGCTTGGTGGCGTTCTGCTGCGCCTCGTCGACCAGCTTCTCGGCCTCGGCGCGCGCCTCGCGCAGCGCGGTGTCGGCCTCCTTGAGCCGCGCCTCGGCGTCGCGGGTCAGCTCGGCGGCCGTGCGGCGCGCCTCCTCCGACTCGGCGCCCGCGTTCGAACGCAGCTGCTCCGCCTGGTCGGTGGCCTCCTGGGCCTGGGTGGAGGCGGCGCTCAGCAGCCGCTCGGCGTCGGCCCTCGCCCGGCGCAGGATGGATTCGGCTTCGGCGCGGGCCTCCTCCGCCTCGGTGCCCAGCCGCGCACGGGCCTGCTCGGCCAGCCGCTGCGCCTCGGCCCGCGCGGCCGCGAGCGTCTGCTCGGCCTCGGCCCGCGACTCGTCCATCAGCCGACGGGCCTGGGACTCCGTACGGGCGCGCAACTGCTCGGCCCACGCGACGTTTTCGTTGACGTGCGACTCGACGGTCTGGCGGCGCTCGTTCAGCTCCTCGTCGAGCCGCTGGCGGCGCTCGACCGCCTCCGCGTGCAGCTCGGCCTCCATACGGGCCTGCCGCTCGGCCTGCTCCTGGAGGAGGCGCTGGGTCTGCGCCCGGGCCTCGCGCAGCTCCCGCTCGGAGTCGGCGCGCAGCTGCTCGGCCTGCATCTGCGCGTTGCGCAGCAGCTGTTCCGCCTGGTGGCTGACGTTGTCGTAGGCGGGCCGGCTCGCGATCGTGCGGCGCGCCTCGTGCAGCTTGGCGCGCAGCACCTCGACCTGATAGCCGAGGTCGTCGGCGTGCTGGACGGCCTTGTCCCGCTCGGTCTTCAGCCGCTCCATCCCGGCCTCGAACTGCGAGAGGTGATCGGCCTCAGCCCGCTGACGCTCCTGGCGCTCGTTGCCCCGCACTGCGCGGTCCCATCCGTCCCATGGTCATGGTGGCGGCCGTCCCCGGTGCTGCGGGCGCGGGCCCGTACACGTCACGTCGTACGAGGCTGCGCCCCCGGAGCCGACCCTTCCGAAGAAATGGTGTCAGATCATCGGCGGAGTATGGACCGAGCCCCGTCCCCAGGAAGCGCTCGCACCGTGCGTGAGCAGCTCGTACCCCGGCCGAAGCTGCACTCTACCGGCCGGGGAGGACATCGGTCAGTGCTCGTCCGGGGCGGAAGGCGCCGCCGTGACCAGTTCGGTCAGTACGCCGTGGCAGTCCTTGGGGTGCAGGAAGGTGATCCGTGACCCCATGGAGCCCTTCCGTGGCTCGTCGTAGAGCACCCGGACGCCCTTGTCACGGATGTCCGCGGCGTCGGTGTCGACGTCGGCGGTGCCGAAGGCGATGTGGTGCACGCCCTCGCCGTTCTTGGCGAGCCACTTGCCGACCGCGGAGTCCTCGCGGGTGGGCTCCAGGAGCTGGAGGTAGGAGGCGCCGCCGTCCGAGGTCTCGTTGATCTTGAGCATCGCCTCGCGGACCCCCTGCTCCTCGTTGACCTCGGAGTGGAACACCTCGAAGCCGTAGGTGGCACGGTAGAACTCGACGGTCCGGTCCAGGTCGAAACAGGCGATCCCGATGTGGTCGATTCGCGTCAGCATGGCTCCAGTGCACCGCTCGCACAGCTGGTTACGCAACGTGCGCGCCGTCACACCCACTTGCCGGTGACCTTGCGCGTACCCCTCAGTACATTGACGGGAACCCTCGTTAACTTCCCTGCAAAGGAAGGCCGCACCGCATGTCTGCAACGAACGGAACCAACGGCACCACCTCCGTGATCGTGGCGGGGGCACGCACCCCCATGGGCCGTCTCCTGGGCTCGCTGCGCTCCTTCTCCGGCGCCGACCTCGGCGGGGTGGCCATCAAGGCGGCACTGGATCGCGCGGGCATCGGCGGCGACCAGGTGCAGTACGTGATCATGGGTCAGGTGCTCCAGGCCGGCGCGGGCCAGATCCCCGCCCGCCAGGCCGCCGTCAAGGGCGGGATCCCGATGAACGTCCCGGCGCTCACGATCAACAAGGTCTGCCTCTCGGGTCTGGACGCCGTGGCGCTGGCCGACCAGCTGATCCGCGCCGGGGAGTTCGACGTGATCGTCGCCGGTGGCCAGGAGTCGATGACCAACGCCCCGCATCTGCTGCCGAAGTCCCGCGAGGGCTACAAGTACGGCGCCGTCGAGATGCTCGACGCGATGGCGCACGACGGCCTCACCGACGCGTTCGAGAACATCGCGATGGGGGAGTCGACCGAGAAGCACAACACCCGCCTCGGCCTCGCCCGCCCCGAGCAGGACGAGTTCGCCGCCCGCTCCCACCAGCGCGCCGCCGCCGCGCAGAAGAACGGCCTCTTCGAGGCGGAGATCACCCCGGTGGAGATCCCGCAGCGGAAGGGCGAGCCGGTCGTTTTCAGCCAGGACGAGGGCATCCGCCCGGAGACCACCGCCGAATCGCTCGGCAAGCTCCGCCCGGCGTTCGCCAAGGACGGCACGATCACCGCGGGCTCCGCCTCGCAGATCTCCGACGGCGCCGCCGCGGTCGTGGTGATGAGCAAGGCCAAGGCCGAGGAGCTGGGCCTTGCGTGGATCGCCGAGATCGGCGCGCACGGCAACGTCGCGGGCCCCGACAACTCCCTCCAGTCGCAGCCGTCCAACGCGATCAACCACGCCCTCGCCAAGGAGGGCCTGACCGTCGAAGATCTTGATCTGATCGAGATCAACGAGGCGTTCGCCGCGGTCGCCGTGCAGTCCGTGAAGGACCTCGGGGTGTCCCACGAAAAGGTGAACGTGAACGGCGGCGCCATCGCGCTGGGCCACCCCATCGGCATGTCCGGCGCCCGCCTCGTCCTCCACCTCGCGCTGGAGCTGAAGCGGCGCGGCGGCGGCACCGGCGCGGCCGCCCTGTGCGGCGGCGGCGGCCAGGGCGACGCGCTGATCGTCCGCGTCCCGGGGAAGTGAGCACCGCCGGCCCGCGCCGGTGAACCGCACCGCACAGAAGATCCCGTAACAGCCGAAGGAGCCGAGCAGCGATGGTGGACGTTCCGCAGCTGGTGGAGCAGGCACGGCAGGGCCGGCCCCGGGCGGTGGCCCGGCTGATCTCCCTGGTGGAGGGCGCCTCCCCGCATCTGCGGGAGGTGATGGCCCAGCTCGCCCCGCTGACCGGCAACGCCTACGTCGTCGGGCTGACCGGCTCGCCCGGCGTGGGCAAGTCCACCACCACCTCGGCGCTGGTCACCGCGTACCGCAGGGCGGGCAGGCGGGTCGGGGTGCTGGCCGTCGACCCGTCCTCGCCGTTCTCCGGCGGGGCGCTGCTCGGCGACCGCATCCGGATGAGTGACCACGCCTCCGACCCCGGCGTCTACATCCGGTCGATGGCCACCCGCGGCCATCTGGGCGGCCTCGCCTGGGCGGCGCCGCAGGCGATCCGGGTGCTGGACGCGGCCGGGTGCGACGTGATCCTCGTCGAGACGGTCGGCGTCGGCCAGTCCGAGGTGGAGATCGCCTCCCAGGCCGACACCAGCGTGGTGCTGCTGGCGCCGGGCATGGGCGACGGCATCCAGGCGGCGAAGGCCGGAATCCTGGAGATCGGCGACGTCTACGTGGTCAACAAGGCCGACCGGGACGGCGCGGACGCCACCGCCCGGGAGCTGAACCACATGCTCGGGCTGGGCGCCGCGCGGGGCGCCGGGGACTGGCGGCCGCCGATCGTCAAGACGGTCGCGGCGCGCGCGGAGGGCGTCGACGAGGTCGTCGAGGCGCTGGAGAAGCACCGGGCGTGGATGGAGGAGCACGGCGTGCTG
This sequence comes from Streptomyces sp. NPDC000404, assembly GCF_040300365.1. Taxonomy (NCBI): domain Bacteria; kingdom Bacillati; phylum Actinomycetota; class Actinomycetes; order Kitasatosporales; family Streptomycetaceae; genus Streptomyces; species Streptomyces sp. NPDC000404. Next base: position 321,265 of record NZ_JBEPDN010000005.1, read on the forward strand.
GCCCGGCGCCGCCACGCCCGCGCCGCCCAGGAGGTCGAGACCATCGCGGTCACGGCGCTGCGCGCCCGGATCGGCGATCTCCACGGCGACCGGCGTCTGGAGGCCCTCGCGGACCGCATCGTCGCCGGCGAGAGCGATCCCTACCGGGCGGCGGACGAGCTGATCGCAGGACTCACGGGCGGCTGAGCCGGCCGCACGGCGAAGGCCCCGGCTCCCGCGGCGTGCGGGGACCGGGGCCTTCGTGCGGCCGGGGCGCGGCGGCTCAGTCGTCCGCGCCGTCGTGGTCGTCCGCGGACCCGTCGTGGTCGTCCCGGTCGTCCGCCGGGGCGGTGCTCACCGCGGCGGTGCGCGGGTCGACGAGGTAGGTGTGCTCCTTGCCGTCCCGGGTGACGGTCTCGACCTCCCAGACGGCCTTGGCGCCGTGGTCGTCCTCGAAGTCCACGGACGTCACCGTGCCACGGCCCTGGCCGACGGCGCGGGCGGCGGACGCCGCGTCCACCGTGGTGCCGTGCAGCGCCGCCCGCACCCGGTCCTGGCCGTGCGCGCCGCTGGTGTCGCGGTCGGTGTGGGAGCGCAGGACGCGGGTGGTGAGCGGGTCGAGGGTGAGGTCGTGCCAGGCGCCGTCGCGGCCGAGCACATCGGCCTCCCAGACCAGCGCGCCGCGCTCCTCGTCCAGCTCGATCTCGGTGACGGTGCCGGGGACCGCCCGCAGCGCGGCGACCGCGGCCTGGGCGGCGTCGCTCTTCGCCCCGGCGACCCGCCCGGCGTCCCCGCTCTCCCCGGCCTCGCGGTCCTCCCGTCCGCCGTCCGCCGCGGCGCCCTGCGCGCCGGCGGTCGCCGCGAGCTGCGCGGAGGTCCGGGCGTCGGACTGCGGGCTGCCGGGGCCGCCGGTGTTGACGGCGACGGCGGTCGTGGCGCCCCCGGCGATGAGCACGGCGGCGGCGGTGGCGGCGAGGACGAAACGGCGCTTCATGATGATTGCTCCCCTGTGATCGGCGATGACCCCACCGTGGCAAAACCAAGCTGAAGGGGAGCTGAAGGACCCTGAAGAACACTTCAGGAACGGGGTGCGAAGCTGAACGCATGCCTGATCCCACGCCCGCGCGCCCCTTCCGCCTGCTGATCGTCGAGGACGAGAAACGGCTGGCCCGCGCGCTCGCCGCCGGGCTGCGCGCCGAGGGCTACACCGTCGACGTGGTCCACGACGGTGCCGAGGGCCTGCGCCGCGCGGGCGAGGGCGTCCACGACCTGATCGTGCTGGACATCATGCTGCCGGGTCTCAACGGCTACCGCGTCTGCGCCGCGCTGCGGGCCGCCGGCAGCGAGGTGCCGGTGCTGATGCTGACCGCCAAGGACGGCGAGTACGACGAGGCCGAGGGGCTCGACACCGGCGCCGACGACTACCTCACCAAACCGTTCTCGTACGTGGTCCTCGTCGCCCGGGTGAAGGCCCTGCTGCGGCGCCACGGGCGGAGCGCCGCGCCGGTGCTGCGGGTCGGCTCGCTCACCGTCGACCAGGGCGCGCACACCGTGCTGCGCGACGGCGCGGAGGTGGTGTTGACCGCCAAGGAGTTCGCCGTCCTGGAGCAGCTCGCGCTCCGCGCCGGTGAGGTGGTCTCCAAGGCCGAGATCCTCGACCACGTCTGGGACTTCGCGTACGAGGGCGACCTCAACATCATCGAGGTCTACGTCAGCGCGCTCCGCCGCAAGCTGGGCGCGGACCGCATCCGCACCGTGCGCGGCGCCGGATACCGGCTGGTGGCCGATGCGTAACGCCTTCGGTTCGGTCCGCGCCCGGGCGACGGCCGGGGCGACGCTGGTGGTGGCGCTGGCCCTGGTGCTGGCCGGGACGGCGCTGCTGCTGGTGCTGCGCGGCAACCTCCGCGCCCAGACCGACCTCCAGGCCGAGGTCGCCGCCCGCGCCGTCGCCGTGCGGATCGCGACCGGCTCCGTCCACGGCGATCTGCATCTGCCGGACGGCGACGAGCGCCCGGTGGTGGTCACCGACGACGACGGCGCGCTGCTGGCCGTGGGCGAGGACGTGGAGGAGGTCGACGGGCGGCGGACCGCCGGCGTGCCCGACCGCTCCGGCGGCGGGGACGACGCGCGCGCCGACCACCGCGGCGAGGTCGACGACGACGTGAAGGTGGCCGACGGCACCGCGACCGTCGACGGGCACCGCGCCGACTACCGCTTCGCGACCGTCGAGGCGGAGGACACCGCGGGCCGCAAGGCGGTGGTGCGCGCCGGGGCGCCGCTGGCGACCGCGCAGCAGGCGGTGAACTCGCTGCGCACCGCGATGCTGATCGGCCTGCCCGTGCTGCTGCTGGTCGTGGCGGGGGTGACCTGGCTGGTCACCCGGCGGGCGCTGCGGCCCGTCGAGGGCATCCGGGGCGAGATGGCCGCGATCACCGCGAGTACGGACCTCAGCCGCCGGGTGCCGGTGCCCGCGGCGCGGGACGAGATCGGGCGGCTGGCGCGGACCACCAACGAGACGCTGGCGGCGCTGGAGGCGTCCGTCGAGCGGCAGCGCCGCTTCGTCGCCGACGCCTCCCACGAGCTGCGCAGCCCGATCGCCAGCCTCCGCACCCAGCTGGAGGTGGGCGCCGCCCACCCCGAACTGCTGGACGTGCCGGGCGCGGTCGAGGACACCGTACGGCTCCAGCAACTCGCCGCCGATCTGCTGCTGCTGGCCCGGCTGGACGCGGGGGAGCGGCCCGCCGGCGCCCCGATCGCGCTGGCCGCGCTGGTGCGGGAGGAGACCTCGCAGCGGCCGGCCGACCGGATAGCGGTCACGGTCGGACGGTTGGACGAGGCCGAGGTGACCGGGTCGCGGAGCCAGTTGGGCCGGGTGCTCGGCAATCTGCTGGACAACGCGCAGCGCCACGCCGCCGCGGCGGTGCGGGTGGCGGTGGTGCGCGAGGGCGCCGAGGTGGTGCTGCGGGTCGACGACGACGGGCCGGGGGTGCCGCCCGGCGACCGTGAGCGGATCTTCGAGCGGTTCGTCCGGCTCGACGACGCGCGGGCGCGGGACGACGGCGGCGCCGGTCTGGGGCTGGCCATCGCCCGGGATGTGGCCGAACGGCACGGCGGCTCGCTGCGGGTGCGCGAGGGCTCGGTGTTCGAGCTGCGGCTGCCGGTCACGCGCTGACCTGCGGAATCGTCGGACCGGCGGGCGCGGGCGGGCCTGCGCGGGGCGCGCGCCGGGCCGCCGGGGCCCAGGTGGGCGCCACCGGGCGGCCGGTGCCGCGGTCCGGGGGCGCGGACCGCGGCGGGCGGGCTCAGAGGGCGCCGCGGTGCTCCCGCAGCCGGGCCGCGACCGGTCCCAGCGAGGAGTACAGCTGCGCCAGGCCCTCCGGGGTGAAGAGGTCGATGAAGTGCCGGCGCACCGACGCCACGTGGTGCGGCGCGACCCGGCGCATGGTCTCCCAGCCCTCCTCGGTCAGGACGGCGTAGAGCCCGCGGCGGTCCGATTCGCAGTGCTCGCGGCGGACCAGACCGGCGTTCTCCATGCGGGTGATCTGGTGCGAGAGACGGCTCTTGGACTGCAGGGTGCTCGACGCGAGATCGCTCATCCGCATCCGGTGGCCCTCGGCCTCGGAGAGGTTGACGAGGATCTCGTAGTCGTTGTTGGTCAGCCCGAACGGCTGGAGATCGCGCTCCAGTTGGTGCATCAGCAGCCGGCTGACGTCCAGATGGGTACGCCAGGCGCGCTGTTCCTGGTCGGTCAGCCAGGGGGTGTCGCTGTCGGTCGTCATGGATGAATTCTACCCGTAAAAGTTGAATGATGAAATAAATGCGGGTCGATCAGGCGGACCGCACGGCGGTCGCCGGTGCCGGCTCCCCGGGCCGGACGTGGTGGCTCAGACGTTCGAGCTGCTCACCCTGTGCAGACTACCGTTCACAGCCCGAAACGTTGCTGGAGGCCACCGAGCGGTCCCGGCAGCTGCGGCGCTTGTGAGCCACCCGCCCCGACCGGAGTCCCGGACCCGGGCACCCCCGCCTCCGGAGCCACCTCGCCCGTCGCCCGCTCGGCCATCAGCTGCTCCGTCGACTGCAGCAGGACCGTGCCCGCGCCCACGAACTCGAATTGGTGCTCCTCGCCCGAGACCCCGCCCAGACCGGTGTGCGCCCGGACGCCGCCGAGGAATCCCCGCAGGTACTGATGGTCGTAGTGGTGGCACGGCGACGGGCAGTCCGCCCAGCCGACGAGCGCCTGCGGGTCCACCCGGATCGGCGGCTCGGCGAAGACCACCGGGCCGTTGGACGCGGCGACGAAGGTGCCGGTGCCCAGCAGCGTCAGAAAGCCCGGAATGATCGACTGCTTCAGCGACAGAGATGGCTGAAACGCGAGCAGATTGCCGGAGCGAATGGTGAGGTTGCCGTCGTCGAGGTCGTAGGAGTTGACGTCGAACGCCCGGTCGGCGAGGACCATTTTGCCGTGGCCCTCGGCCACCACCCAGTCCGCCGCGTGCAGCGGGGAGTGGAAACTCGTCGAGATCAGCCGCTCCAGCGGACCGTGCCCGATGCCGTGGAAGTCGATCGCGCCGTAGTACGCGATCATCTTCCCCTTCTGCAGGAACCACTGCCCCTGCAACTCCACCGAGAACGCGTACGGGTTGACGTTGTCGTTCCGCGGCAGGGTGTGGACGTCGTGGATGACGGGTGTGCTCACAGCTTCTCCTCCGACGCCTGAACGTAGACCGTGCCCTGGCCCGTCAGCTCCAGCTGGAACGCCTCGCCGGAGCCGCGGCCCACCATCTCGCGCCAGCCCAGCGCGGCGGAGAGCTTGTTGCGCACCTCGCCGCGGTGGGCGACGTACGCCTGCGGGTCGACGTGGACCGGCCGCTGCGGGGTGATCGGCAGCTCGATGACGCCGCCGTGGGCCATCACCGCCGCCGAGCCGTGGCCCTCCAGCGTGGTGGTGAAGAGACCCTGGCCGGTGACCTGGCCGCGCACCATGCCCATCACGCCGCCCTGGGAGCCCATGAACATCGTGCCCTGGCGCAACGAGCCGTCGAACGCCAGCAGCCGGTCGGCCTCGACGTACAGCGTCTCGCCGGTGAGGTCTATCACCTCGACGTGGTGGCCGCCGTGGCCGAACATCACCGTGCCGTCGCCCTCCACCGTCATCAGCGGGGTGGCCTCGCCCGCCAGCCGGCGCCCGATCATCGAGCCGATGCCGCCCTGACCGCCCTGGATGTTCGGGGTGAAGGAGACCTCGCCGCGGTAGGCGAGCATCGCGCCGCGCTGGCTGAACAGCCGCGCCCCCGGCGTGACGCGCGCCTCGACCATGCGGGAGTTGAGAACCGTGAACGCCATCAGACCTCACCGCCGACGGTGTTGCGCTCGCTGGGCTGGACGTACACCAGGCCCTCGCCCTCGAAGCGGATCTGGAACGCCTCGCCGGACCCCTCGCCCAGGAACGTGCGGAAGTTCACCCCGGACTGGAAGTGCTGCTTGAGATCGCCGGTGTGCGCGATGTACGCGCCCGGGTCGACCTGGAGCGGGTACTCCCGGGTGACCCGCAGCACCACCGCCTGGCCGTCAGAGAGCAGCGCCGCCTGGCCGGTGCCCTCCACGGTGGTGGTGAACAGGCCGTTGCCCTGCGAGGCGCCGCGCAGCCCGGTGAAGGTGGTGCCGGTGCGCAGCGCGGCATCCGTGCACAGCAGATTGCTCGCCTCGACGAACAGCTTCTCGCCGTGCAGCTGCACCAGATTGATCTCGCTCGCGCGGTCGGCGAAATAGCAGGTGCCCTGCCCCTTCACCTCCATGACCGCCATCTGTTCGCCGGTCAGCCGCCGGGTGACCATCCCGCGCAGTCCCTCACCCCCTCCGGTCTTCTTCTTGAACGACATCTGCCCTTCGTACGCGACCATCGCGCCGTTCTTCGCCTTGACGGCGTCGCCCGACATGTCGACGGCGAGCACCTTGCTCCCGTGGAGCCGAAACTGAGCCACGTCCCAGACGGTAGCCGCAGGGTCACCCGCCGCGGGAGGCCCACCGACCCCTGATCCGCTCGGGGATCGCCCCCACTCCTCCCGGATGCCCGGGGCCTTCCGTCCCCTACGGGACCGCCGCCCGGCCCCCGGCGCGGCGGTTCCGGGCGCGGCTGTAACAATGGACGGCGGTGCTTGTGAACCCTTGCACAAGCACTGTTCCCCCTCCGCCTGCCCCCCTGCCACCCGAACGAGGTTCCCGTGGACATCAAGACCGCCGCCGCACTCCACCGGCTCCGACTGATCTCCGCCCCCGAGGCGATCTCCTTCCTCCTGCTGCTGTGCTGCTCGGTCCTCAAGCGCACCACCAGCTTCGACGGCGTCATGGTCATGGGCATGGTCCACGGCGTGCTGTTCATCCTGTACGTCGTCTTCTGGCTGGACGCCTGGAACCGCACCAAGTGGGACCTGAAGACCGCGGCCCTCTACTTCGTCCTCTCGGTGCTGCCGACCGGCGGGTTCTTCGCCGAGCGCAAGCTCAAGCGCGAGGCCGAGAGCTCCGTCATCGCCGCCCGCGCCCGCCGGGAAGGCACGGTCAACGCATGATCGTCGCCTTCTCGGTCAGCCCGCTGGGCGTGGGCGAGGACGTCGGCGAGTACGTCGCCGACGCCGTCCGCGTCGTCCGCGAGTCCGGCCTGCCGAACCGCACCGATGCCATGTTCACCTCGATCGAGGGCGAGTGGGACGAGGTGATGGACGTCGTCAAGCGCGCCGTCGCCGCCGTCGAGGCCCGCGCGGGCCGGGTCTCCCTGGTCCTCAAGGCCGACATCCGGCCGGGCGTCACCGACGGCCTGACCTCGAAGGTCGCCACCGTCGAGCGCCACCTCGCGGCCGGCGCCGCCCCGGCGGACGGCGCCACCCCGGCCTGACCCCGCACGGCCCCGGGCCCGCCCCGCCCGCGACGCCCGCCCAACGGCCCGTCCGGCCGCCACCTCGCCCTCACGGGACGGAACGGCGGCCGGGCGGGCCGTTCGCGTGGCCTCCGCCGTCCGTCCGCCGTCCGGGGCACACCGGCGGGTCGCCCGTATCCCGAGACGCCCCCGACCGCTATATGACCGCCCGATAGGGTCAAGGGCGTGCCGAAGCCGCTCCGTCTTGCTTTCGATCCCATCGCGCGCGCCGATGAACTCTGGCAGCAGCGCTGGGGAGCCGTGCCGTCGATGTCCGCGATCACCTCGATCATGCGGGCCCACCAGATCCTGCTCTCCGAGGTGGACGCGGTCGTCAAGCCGTACGGCCTGACCTTCGCGCGCTACGAGGCGCTGGTGCTGCTCACCTTCTCGAAGGAGGGGGAGCTGCCGATGTCGAAGATCGGCGAGCGGCTGATGGTGCACCCGACCTCGGTCACCAACACCGTCGACCGGCTGGTCAAGTCGGGTCTGGTCGCCAAGCGGCCCAACCCCAACGACGGCCGCGGCACCCTCGCCACCATCACCGGCAAGGGCCGCGAGGTGTGCGACGCCGCCACCCGCGACCTGATGGGCATGGACTTCGGTCTGGGCGCCTACGACGCCGAGGAGTGCGCGGAGATCTTCGCGATGCTCCGCCCGCTGCGGGTCGCCGCGGGCGACTTCGCCGAGGACTGACCGGGCCGCCCGCCGGGCCCCCGCCCGGCCGCCGCGCCGCGCACCGGACCGGTCGCCGCCACGCCACGGGGGCGGCGAAGATCGCCCCAGGAGGTCCGGTTACGCTCGGAGGCATGAAGCCCAGCGTCCTGACCCGTTACCGGGTGATGGCCTACGCCACCGCCGTCATGCTCCTCGTCCTGTGCGCCTGCATGGTGGCCAAGTACGGCTTCGGTGCGGGCAAGGACCTCACCCTCGTCGTCTCCCAGATCCACGGCGTGCTGTTCATCATCTACCTCGTCTTCGCCTTCGATCTGGGCTCCAAGGCGAAGTGGAAGTTCGGCAAGCTGCTGTGGGTGCTGGTCGCCGGCACCATCCCGACCGCCGCGTTCTTCGTCGAGCGCCAGGTCGTCGCCGAGATCCGCCCGCAGCTCCAGGACGGCACACCGCAGCCGGTCAAGGTCTGACCGCGCCGCCTCCCGACCGCCGCCACGCGCCCTCCCCGCCCGGGGACGGGCGCGTTCGCGCTGTCCGGGGCGGTACGGGACACCCGTAGGGGAGTGATCAGGGGGACATCGGGGGCGCTTGCCATCGACAAGTAGTAGGACGTCCTAGTAAATTCGAAGGCATGGACGCCGACGCGATCGAAGAGGGCCGCCGCCGCTGGCAGGCCCGGTACGACTCCGCCCGTAAGCGCGATGCGGACTTCTCCACGCTCTCGGGCGATCCCGTGGAGCCCGTCTACGGCCCGCGCCCCGGCGACACCGTCGACGGCTTCGAGCGGATCGGCTGGCCCGGCGAGTACCCCTTCACCCGCGGGCTGTACCCCACCGGCTACCGCGGCCGCACCTGGACCATCCGCCAGTTCGCCGGCTTCGGCAACGCCGAGCAGACCAACGAGCGGTACAAGATGATCCTGGAGGCGGGCGGCGGCGGCCTCTCCGTCGCCTTCGACATGCCGACGCTGATGGGCCGCGACTCCGACGACCCGCGCTCGCTCGGCGAGGTCGGCCACTGCGGCGTCGCCATCGACTCCGCCGCCGACATGGAGGTCCTCTTCAAGGACATCCCGCTCGGCGACGTCACGACCTCGATGACGATCAGCGGCCCCGCCGTCCCCGTCTTCTGCATGTACCTCGTCGCCGCCGAACGCCAGGGCGTCGACCCCGCCGTCCTCAACGGCACCCTCCAGACGGACATCTTCAAGGAGTACATCGCCCAGAAGGAGTGGCTCTTCCCGCCCGAGCCGCATCTGCGGCTGATCGGCGACCTCATGGAGCACTGCGCGGCGAAGATCCCCGCGTACAAGCCGCTCTCCGTCTCCGGCTACCACATCCGCGAGGCCGGGGCGACGGCCGCGCAGGAGCTGGCGTACACCCTCGCCGACGGCTTCGGCTACGTCGAGCTGGGCCTCAGCCGCGGCCTGGACGTCAACACCTTCGCGCCGGGCCTCTCCTTCTTCTTCGACGCGCACCTCGACTTCTTCGAGGAGATCGCCAAGTTCCGCGCCGCCCGCCGCATCTGGGCCCGCTGGATGCGCGACGTCTACGGCGCGACCAGCGAGAAGGCCCAGTGGCTGCGGTTCCACACCCAGACCGCCGGAGTCTCGCTCACCGCCCAGCAGCCGTACAACAACGTGGTGCGCACCGCGGTGGAGGCGCTGGCGGCCGTCCTCGGCGGCACCAACTCCCTGCACACCAACGCCCTCGACGAGACCCTCGCGCTCCCCAGCGAGCAGGCCGCCGAGATCGCGCTGCGCACCCAGCAGGTGCTGATGGAGGAGACCGGCGTCGCCAACGTCGCCGACCCGCTGGGCGGTTCGTGGTTCGTCGAGCAGCTCACCGACCGGATCGAGGCCGACGCCGAGAAGATCTTCGAACGGATCAAGGAACGCGGCGCCCGCGCGGTCCCGGACGGACAGCACGCCATCGGCCCCGTCACCTCCGGCATCCTGCGCGGCATCGAGGACGGCTGGTTCACCGGCGAGATCGCCGAATCCGCTTTCCGCTACCAGCAGTCCCTGGAGAAGGGCGACAAGAAGGTCGTCGGCGTCAACTGCCACCACGGCTCGGTCACCGGCGACCTGGAGATCCTCCGCGTCAGCCACGAGGTCGAACGCGAACAGGTCCGCACCCTCACCGACCGCAAGGCCGCCCGCGACGACGCCCGCGTCACCGCCTCCCTCGACGCGATGCTCACCGCCGCCCGCAACGGCGGCAACATGATCGAACCGATGCTGGAGGCGGTCCGCGCCGAGGCCACCCTCGGCGAGATCTGCAACGCCCTGCGGGACGAGTGGGGCGTCTACACGGAGCCCGCGGGCTTCTGACCCCGGGACACGGCGGGCCGGTGGCGGCGCTGGGGTGCGCCGCCACCGCTGCGTCCCTGCCGGGCCTCCCCCTGTTACGGGTGCCCGGCGGAGCGCGGCGCCTCGGCAGCGCCCCGCCACCGCCCGCGCGCGGCCCGTCGCAGCGGACGGCCTCCCGCCCATGACCAGGCGTTCTCCCGGAACTTCGGGGTAGGTGCAGGCAGTTGTGTGCCCTTCGTCGTACCGGGAGAACGCGTGAAGAGAACAGTCCGTACCGTGTGTGCCGCCTCCGCCGCCGTGCTCGCCGCGGTGTTGCTGGGCGGGTCCGCCGTGGCGAGCGCCGCGCCGTCGGAGCCGGCGGGCGCGGGCGGGCGGCCGGCCCGCGTCCAGGACGACTTCGACCCGCTCGGGCCCGACGTCCACGCCGCCCGCCTCGCCTCCGGGCGGACCGCGCACTACATCGACGACGGCCCGCGCGAGGGCCGCCCGGTGCTCTTCATCGGCGGTACGGGCACCAGCGCCCGCGCCGCCCGTATGACGGACTTCTTCCGCTCCACCCGTGAATCGCTGGGGCTGCGGCTGATATCCGTCGAACGCAACGGCTTCGGCGACACCGCCTACGGCCCGGAGCTGGGCAAGGCCGACTTCGCCGAGGACGCCCTCGCGGTCCTCGACCGCCTCGGCGTCCGCAAGGTCTCCGTGATCGCCATCTCCGGCGGCGGACCGTACGCTGCCGAACTGGCCGCGCGGGCCCCGCGGCGCATCCAGGCGCTGCACCTGGCCGCCGCACTGCCGCCGTACGGGGCCCGGCCCGCCTACTGCGCCCTGCCGGACGAGCAGTTGACCGCCGCCGTCAGGAAACAGATCACCGACCCGCGCGTCTGGTGGGCGTTCCCCGACGACAGCCCGGTGCGGCAGATCCCCGGCTTCGCCGACACCGCGTACGAGGAGGGCGCCCGCACCTACCATCAGCGCGGGCAGCAGGCCGATCCGGCGCCCCAGGTCCATGAGCAGCGGCTCTACTGCGAGCGGCCCGGCCCGGACCTGTCGAGGCTGACCGCGCCGGTGTACCTCTACAGCGGCAAGAAGGACACCACCGTGCCGCCCGCCACCCTCGCCGCCTGGCGGCACCACCTGCCGGCCGCGCCGGTGGTGCGCTCGTACGCGGACACCGGGCACGACGTGCAGTACCGCCACTGGGACCAGATCCTCGTCGACCTCGCGGGCCACGGCGACCGCACGGTCGTCTGCCACCGCGGCCACAGCGCGATGGCCCCGGCCGCGGACGCCCGCCGACTGCTCGCCGAGGGGCGCGCCACGCTGGGCAGTTGCGCTTGGCGGGAGAAGAAGTAAGGGGAGGGAGCGCTGTAGGGCGTCGGGTGGAAGCGTTAAGTCCGCTGGTCGGGCGGGTAGTTGGGCCCCTAAGGGGGGCGTCGAACCCCTACGGGATCCGCCCTAGGGCCCCCGCCGCCCGGCCCCCGCCTCAACGGCCTCCACCCCTGGCCAGCCGCCGTACGGGGTCCGCCCCACCGCTCACCCCAACCCCGCCAGCCCCGTCAGCAGGACGGTGGCGAGGCGGCGGGCCCAGACGGTGTCGACCGGTTCCGCGGACACGAGGGTGCGGTGGACGACCGTGCCGGCGATGACGTCGAAGATCAGGCCCACCGTCTCCGCGGCGGCCCGGGCGCCGTCGTGGTCGGGCGGGTCCGCGGGGAGTTCGCCGCGGTCTTGGGCGCGTGCGCGGCCCAGGACCACCAGCTGTATCTGCCGGTCGACGATGGCGGTGCGGATGCGCTCGCGCAGCGCCGCGTCGGCCGTCGACTCGGCGACCACCGCCATCAGCGCCGTCTTCGTCTCCGGCCGCTCCAGCAACCGGCCGAACTGCAGGACCACGTCCTCGATGTCGGCCTGGAGGCTGCCGCGGTCGGGGAGTTCCAGCTCGTCGAAGAGGACCGCGACGGCGTCGACGACCAGTTCGTTCTTGTTGGCCCAGCGGCGGTAGAGCGTGGTCTTGGCGACCCCGGCGCGGGCGGCGACGTCTCCCATCGTGAACCGGCCCCAGCCCAGATCGACCAGGGCGGCCCGTGCCGCGTCGAGGATCGCGCGGTCGGTCTCGACGCTGCGCGGGCGGCCCGTGCGGCGTTTCCGGGGGCAGGAGTGCGGCATGCGGGCGACCATACCGGCCAGTAGCTCCGTTTCCGCTGCCTCTCGTGAGGCAGATCACGACGGCGGCTCTCCGGTGGGGGTGTCGCCGCGGGAGCACCAGTAGTTACGCTACGGGTCGTAGCGTAAGAGCGACGATCACATCGGCCCGGGTGGGGACCCGCGGCCACGCAGGGGCCTCGCGAGGGGCCGGAATCGGGCGCCAGGCCCGGCCGTGCACCGCATCCCGGCGGAGTGTACGGACGGCCGGAGCACCCGGGAAGAGGATCCGGTGCGGCCCTCGGGCCGGATTTTCGGCATCGCTTTCCGGAACGGGCCGTTCAGGGGGGAGGATGGACCCATGCAGCCACGCAACATGTCCATGAGCGGAGTCGTCGACCTCGCAGCGGTGAAGGCCGCCGGGGAGGCGAAGCAGAAGGCAGAGCAGGCGCGCGCCGAGGCGGCGCGCACGGGCGCGACGCCCGCCGCCGGCACCCCCTTGGTGATCAACGTCGACGAGGCGGGATTCCAGCAGGACGTCCTGCAGCGCTCCACCGAAGTGCCGGTCGTCCTCGACTTCTGGGCCGAATGGTGCGAGCCGTGCAAGCAGCTGGGCCCGCTGCTGGAGCGGCTGGCCGGTGAGTACGCCGGAAAGTTCGTGCTCGCCAAGGTCGACGTCGACGCCAACCAGATGCTCTTCCAGCAGTTCGGCGTGCAGGGCATTCCCGCCGTGTTCGCCGTCGTCGCCGGGCAGCCCATCCCGCTGTTCCAGGGCGCGGCTCCCGAGGCGCAGATCCGCCAGGTGCTCGACCAGCTGATCCAGGCCGCCGAGCAGCAGTTCGGCATCGTCGGCGCCCCCGTGGGCCCGCAGGACGCGGACGCGCCGGCGCCCGCCGAGGTCCCGGCCGGTCCGTACGACGCGGCGCTGGCCGCCGCCGGTGCCGCGCTGGACGCCGGTGATCTGGGCGGTGCGGTGCAGGCGTACAAGAACGTCCTCTCCGATGACCCCGCCAACCCCGAGGCGAAGCTCGGTCTCGCCCAGGCCGAACTGCTGCGCCGGGTGCAGGACCTCGTCCCCGCCGACGTCCGCAAGGCCGCCGCGGAGGACCCGGCCGATGTGCAGGCGCAGATCCGCGCCGCCGACCTCGACCTCGTCGGCGGTCATGTCGAGGACGCCTTCGGCCGTCTCGTCGACACGGTCAAGCGCTCCGCCGGTGACGACCGGGAGACCGCGCGGGTGCGCCTCCTTGAGCTGTTCGAGGTGATCGGCGGGGACGACCCGCGGGTCGTCTCGGCGCGTACCGCGCTGGCCCGGGTCCTTTTCTGACGGCCTGGAAGGGCCCGCCCGCCGACCGGGGCGTACACCGGACGGGTGAAACGATCAGCGGCCACGCTTTACCAAATCTTGGTAATCGTGGCCGCTGTTACTCGCAGTAAGTCCTGCGGGGTGATCTATCGGCGTATGGCCGGGGTTGCCCCGTATTTCCGGGTCGGGAGCGGCGACGCTGCGTGCCCGCGTGATATCGCTCGGTCGCACCCCGGTGATCTGGCCGTTACCCGCAAGTAACGAACCCCTTGTGCGGCGGCGTGGAATGCACCACGATCGGCCACGCTCGGTCCGTCTCCGTAGTCCGGCAGCCAGCCGCCACCACGGGCAGATGGGTCCCCACCGAGTGGGTCGGCGGCCCCTGTTGCCGACCGTGGGCAGGGGGGTCCCGGCCACCAACGGCAGGGCCTGTCCAGGAGGTTGCGCGAGAGCGTGGCCAGTGGTTGTCGCTCGGGGGTGATCGCCGGTATTCGGAACGCCATGCGCCTTTCGAGCACGGGCGCTCTCCTTCCCGAGGACGTAGCACTTCTCCCATCCCGGGTACCGCGGAACTCGAACGGGTCCGCCGGTGCCGGAGATGTACGTCCGAGAAGGAGGAAAGTCATGGAGTCCCTGGCTCGTGGCGGGACCAGATGGAAGCGGTTCGCCGTCGTCATGGTGCCCAGCGTCGCGGCGACCGCCGCGATAGGCGTCGCCCTGTCGCAGGGCGCCCTCGCGGCATCGTTCAGCGTGTCCGGCCAGCAGTTCAAGGTCAGCACCGACCGGCTGGACGGCACCGGCTTCGTTCAGTACGGAGCGGTCGACGCCCAGAAGGACGGCAAGCAGGTACCGGTCGCGGTCTCGGCGTTCTCCGACGCCAAGATCAAGAACCTGTGCCAGTCGGTCGTCGTGCCGGTGCCGGTCTTCGGCGATGTGTCGATGAAGCTCATGGCCGGCGGCGGCAGCACGCCGGTCGTGGCGAAGAACCTCTACATCGACCTCGATCAGCTCAACGCCGATGCGACCTTCAAGAACATCAACATCGGCGTGGCGGCGGGCTCGACGTCCAAGGGCCCCGGCATGAAGAAGGGCGACAAGGCCGACCCCGGTTCGTTCGCCCAGGAAGCCGACACGGCCACGTTGACCGGCGTCAAGCAGACGGCGTGGGCGACCACGGCCGGCACGTTCAAGCTGAGTGGCCTGCAGATGAAGGTCACCAAGGGCAAGAGCGAGTGCTACTGACGCGCTGAGCGTACGGGCGCGGGGGGCGGGGCCGGTGGCCGCGCCGTGGTGACCCCGCGCCTGTCCGCGATGGCGTCAGCAGTCACGTAGTCCAGCCCAGAACCACCGTGCGCGCCGCGTGGATGCGGGGCCGAGCGAAGCGAAGGTATGGCATGAGCGCCGATACGCGACCACGACTGAACGAGAACCTCGGACGGAAGCGTCTCGTGTTCCGGCAGTGGCGCGGGCAACGCCCGTTCTGGGCCGGTCTCCTGACCCTGCTGGCCGGTTTGCCGATCATGTACTTCCCCTATGCCAATCTCACGATCGGTTCGCTGACCGTGCGCATGGCGACCACTGCCGGCGCCGGATCGCTGATCATCGGCGTGCTGCTGGTCGTCCTCGGTCTGACCCTGTGGTTCCAGCCGGCCTCGCGGGTCTTCGCGGGGGTGGCGGCCATCCTGCTCTCCCTCGTCTCGCTGGTCGTCTCGAACTTCGGCGCCTTCCTCGTCGGCTTCCTGCTGGGACTCTTCGGCGGGGCGCTCGGCGTCTCCTGGGCGCCGGGCCGGGCGACGGCGGGCGACGGGCCGCAGGGCGCACGGACCGCGGCGGCGGTCGGCGGGCAGCCGGCGGTGGCCGGCGCGGCTCCGGGCCCGGGCGACGGACTGGACGACCTGTCAGGAACGAGCCCGACCAACGGAACGAACGGGAGGCACCGTGCCGGGTGACGAGCTGCACGAGAACGCAGCCGCCGGGGCGAGATCCGGACCGAGGCACGCGGCACCGAAGAAGCCGCTGCTGACGCGGTTCCATGTGCCCGCGGGCAAGGCGATAGCCATCGCCGCGATGCCGTCCGCCGTGCTCATGGGCATGGGGTTCACGCCCCAGCTGGCGGTGGCCAAGCCGGCGCCCAAGAGCCCCTTCAAGGACGGCCCGTGCGTCACCGCTCCGGACCAGCAGGAGCAGGAGGCGCAGGCCAAGGAGAAGGCCGCCAAGGAGAAGGCCGCGAAGGAGAAGGCGGCGGAGAAGAAGGCCGCCGAGGACGCCGAGGCCGGGGAGAAGGGGAAGGCGCCGGACGCGGGCACGCCGACGCCCGACGCCTCGCCGTCGCCGTCCGGCTCCGCGTCCGGGGGCAAGGACGGCGGCACCGCGCCGTCCCCGTCCGCCACCCCGTCGCCGTCCCCCACGGACGACGAAGGAAACCCCTGGTACGACCCGCTGGGCTGGGGCAAGAAGATCGAGGACGCCTTCACGCCCGGCGGCGCGAAGGACTCCGGCACTCAGGGCGGCGAGGACGCCGCCTCGCCGGGCCCGAGTCCGTCCGCGACATCGGAGCCGTCGAAGAAGCCGGATCCGTCGCCGGAGAAGTCCACCGATCCCGTACGGGACGCGGCCGACAAGGCCACGGACCCGGCGCCGGACCCGGCGGACGAGGCCACCGGCGGGAAGGACGACACCGCCGGTCCGACCGCCGGTCCGACGGCCGACCCCGGTGCGCCGGACGCGGACGGGAAGAAGCCGTTCCCGTGCGTCGTCGAGAAGAAGTCGCAGGGGACGGACGAACAGCCGCCGGCCGCCGTGCCGGAGGGCCCCTGGCACCTGGAAGCCACGTCGCTGACGCTGAAGGACCTCGACTACAAGGGCGTGGTCAACCTTCGGACGCCGAGCGGGCGGACCAAGCAGGCGCTGAAGTTCACCGCCGGCGGTATCGACATCGGCGATCTGCACCAGATCGTGGACGGGCCGAACGGGCTGAAGTACCACGTGCGGTCCACGCCGGGCTCCACGTCGACCATCCGCGACGGGCAGGTCACGCTCTACACCGAGCGGCTCCAGGGCAATCTCTTCGGGCTGATCCCGATCGTCTTCGACCCGGAGCACCCGCCGCCCATCAACGTCCCGTTCGCGTTCTTCACCAAGGTGAAGCTCGACCAGGCGGGACAGTTCGGCGGCACCCTGCACGTCCCCGGGCTCCACGAGACCATCGAGAACAGCTGAGCCGGCGCAAGAACGGCGGTGGCCGCCCCCTTCGTACGGGGGCGGCCACCGCCGCTCTGCTTACACCGGCGCCGGATCAGCTCTCGCCGCCCAGCCGGTGGACGCGCACCATGTTGGTGGTGCCGGGGATGCCGGGGGGCGAACCGGCCGTGATGATCATGGTGTCGCCCTCGTTGTACCGCTGGAGCTTGAGCAGCTCCGCGTCGACCAGGTCGACCATCGCGTCGGTGTTGTCGACGTGCGGCACCACGAACGTCTCCACGCCCCAGCTCAGCGCGAGCTGGTTGCGGGTGGCCGGGTCGGTGGTGAAGGCCAGGATCGGCTGGGCCGCGCGGTAGCGGGACAGGCGGCGGGCGGTGTCACCGGACTTGGTGAACGCCACCAGCGCCTTGCCGTTGAGGAAGTCGGCCATCTCGCACGCCGCGCGGGCCACCGCACCGCCCTGCGTCCGCGGCTTCTTGCCCGGGACCAGCGGCTGCAGGCCCTTCGACAGCAGCTCCTCCTCGGCCGCCTCGACGATCTTCGACATCGTCTTGACGGTCTCGATCGGGTACGCGCCGACCGACGACTCCGCGGAGAGCATGACCGCGTCCGCGCCGTCCAGGATCGCGTTGGCGACGTCGGAGGCCTCGGCGCGGGTCGGCCGGGAGTTGGTGATCATCGACTCCATCATCTGGGTCGCCACGATCACCGGCTTGGCGTTCCGCCGGCACATCTCCACCAGGCGCTTCTGCACCATCGGGACCTTCTCCAGCGGGTACTCCACCGCGAGGTCACCACGGGCCACCATCACCGCGTCGAAGGCCATCACGACCTCCTGCATGTTGGCGACCGCCTGCGGCTTCTCGACCTTGGCGATGACCGGGACGCGGCGCCCGACCTCGTCCATCACGCGGTGCACGTCCTGGACGTCCTTGGCGTCGCGGACGAAGGAGAGCGCGACCATGTCGCACCCCATCGCCAGCGCGAACTTCAGGTCCTCGATGTCCTTCTCCGACAGCGCGGGGACGTTGACCGCCGCGCCGGGCAGGTTGATGCCCTTGTGGTCGGAGATGACGCCGCCCTCGATGACGATGGTGCGCACCCGCGGGCCGTCGACGTCGACGACCTGGAGCGCGACGTTGCCGTCGTTGATCAGGACCGGGTCGCCCTTGGAGACGTCACCGGGCAGGCCCTTGTACGTCGTGCCGCAGATGTGCTTGTCGCCGGCGACGTCCTCGGTGGTGATGACGAACTCGTCGCCGCGCACCAGCTCCACGGGGCCGTCGGCGAACGTCTCCAGGCGGATCTTGGGACCCTGGAGGTCGGCCAGCACGCCCACCGCGCGGCCGGTCTCCTCGGACGCCTTGCGGACGCGGTGGTACCGCTCCTCGTGCTCCGAGTGGGTTCCGTGGCTCATGTTGAAACGGGCCACGTTCATACCGGCCTCGATCAGCGTCTTCAGCTGGTCGTAGGAGTCGACGGCGGGGCCCAGGGTGCAGACGATTTTCGAACGGCGCATGGGCTGAATCCTATCGGTTTTGTTTCGGAGCGGAATATTCCCCCGAAGGCGGGCGCGGAGCCGGGGCGCGCATCAGGCGGTGACCAGCGCGTATGTCTGCTGGGCGATCTCCAGCTCCTCATCTGTCGGGACCACGGCGACCGCGACGGGGGAGCCCTCGGGCGAGATCAGCCGCGGTTCGTTCGACCGCACGGCGTTGCGGTCGGCGTCCACGGCCATGCCCAGACCCTCCAGACCGGCCATCGCCGCGGCGCGCACCGGGGCGGCGTTCTCGCCGACACCGGCGGTGAACGCCACCGCGTCGACCCGGCCGAGCACCGCGGTGTAGGCGCCGAGGTACTTCTTCAGCCGGTGGACGTAGATGTCGAAGGCGAGGGCGGCGGCCTCGTCGCCCTCGTCGATGCGGCGGCGGATCTCCCGCATGTCGTTGTCGCCGCAGAGCCCGACCAGCCCGCTGCGCTTGTTGAGCAGCTCGTCGATCTCGTCGGTGGACATCCCGGCGACCCGCCTGAGATGGAACGTCACCGCCGGGTCGATGTCGCCGGAGCGGGTGCCCATCACCAGGCCCTCCAGCGGCGTCAGCCCCATCGACGTGTCGACGCACCGGCCGCCCGCCACCGCCGACGCCGAGGCGCCGTTGCCCAGGTGCAGCACGATGACGTTCACCTCGGACGGGTCCTTGCCCAGCAGCTGGGCGGTGCGGCGCGAGACATACGCGTGCGAGGTGCCGTGGAAGCCGTAGCGGCGGATGCGGTGGGCGTCGGCGGTGGCCACGTCGATGGCGTAGCGGGCCGCGTGCTCCGGCATCGTGGTGTGGAACGCGGTGTCGAAGACGGCTATCTGCGGCAGGTCGGGGCGGAGCGCCTGCGCGGTGCGGATGCCGGTGATGTTCGCCGGGTTGTGCAGCGGCGCGACCGGCACCAGCCGCTCGATCTCCTTGAGCACCGCCTCGTCGATGACGGTCGGCGCGGTGAACTTCAGGCCGCCGTGGACCACCCGGTGGCCGATCGCGGCCAGTTGCGGGGAGTCGAGGCCCAGTCCGTCGGCGGCCAGTTCCGCGGCGAGGGCCTTGAGCGCCGCGTCGTGGTCGGCCATCGGCCCCTCGTGCACCCGCCGTTCGCCGCCGGTGGCCAGCGGGGTGTGCACCAGCCGCGAGGTCTCCTCACCGATCCGCTCGACGAGCCCGACGGCCAGCCGGCGCGTCTGCGCCATGTCGAGCAGCTGGTACTTGAGCGACGAGGAGCCGGAGTTGAGGACGAGGACGCGGGTGGCGTTGGCAGTCATGGAGCGCTTTCCGGTGGTTGCGGACGGGCGGGCGCGGGTCAGACGGCGCCGGCGCCGGGCGGGGCGCCCTGCGCCTGGATCGCGGTGATGGCGACGGTGTTGACGATGTCCTGCACCAGCGCGCCGCGCGAGAGGTCGTTGACCGGCTTGCGCAGCCCCTGGAGGACCGGTCCGACGGCGATGGCGCCCGCCGAGCGCTGCACCGCCTTGTAGGTGTTGTTGCCGGTATTGAGGTCCGGGAAGATCAGCACCGTCGCGCGGCCGGCGACCTCGGAGCCGGGCAGCTTGGTGCGCGCCACGGAGGCGTCGACCGCCGCGTCGTACTGGATCGGGCCCTCCACCAGCAGATCCGGGCGGAGCTTGCGGACCAGTTCGGTGGCGCGGCGGACCTTGTCGACGTCGGCGCCGGAGCCGGAGGTGCCGGTGGAGTACGACAGCATCGCGATCCGCGGCTCCACCCCGAACTGCGCGGCGGTGGCCGCCGACTGGATGGCGATGTCGGCGAGCTGCTCGGCGTCCGGATCCGGGTTGACCGCGCAGTCGCCGTAGACCAGGACCCGGTCGGCCAGGCACATGAAGAAGACGGACGAGACGATCTGCGCATCCGGCTTGGTCTTGATGATCTCGAAGGCGGGGCGGATCGTCGCCGCCGTGGAGTGCACCGCGCCGGAGACCATGCCGTCGGCCAGGCCCTCCTGCACCATCAGGGTGCCGAAGTACGAGACGTCCGCGACGACGTCGTACGCCAGCTCGTAGCCGACGCCCTTGTGGGCGCGCAGCTCCGCGTACCGCTCGGCGAAGCGCTCGCGCAGCGGCGACGACTGCGGGTCGATGATCTGGGCGTCGGCCAGATCGATGGCGAGGTCGGCGGCGCGCTTGCGGATCGCCTCCTCCTCGCCGAGCAGCGTCAGCGCGCAGACGTCGCGGCGCAGCAGGACGTCGGCGGCGCGCAGCACCCGCTCCTCGCCGCCCTCGGGCAGCACCACCCGGCGCCGCCCGGAGCGGGAGCGCTCGATCAGCTCGTGTTCGAACATCATCGGCGTGACCCGGCCGGAGCGGGCCACGGAGATACGATTCGTCAGCTCGGCGGTGTCCACATGCCGTTCGAACAGGCCGAGCGCGGTCTCCGCCTTGCGCGGCGCCGCGGCGTTGAGCTTGCCCTCGACGGCGAACAGCTCCGCGGCCGTCGGGAAGGAGCCGCCGGGCACCGAGATGACCGGGGTGCCGGGCGCCAGCCGGTCCGCCAGCGCCATGATGTCCGGGCCGGGCCGCTCGTCCAGCGTGAGCAGCACCCCGGCGATCGGCGGGGCGCCCGCGCTGTGGGCGGCGAGCGAGCCGATGACGAGGTCGGCGCGGTCCCCGGGCGTCACCACCAGGCAGCCCGGCGTCAGCGCCCCCAGGAACGTCGGCAGCATCGCGCCGCCGAAGACGAAGTCGCGGGCGTCGCGGGCGAGCCCGGAGTCGTCGCCCAGCAGCACCTCGGCGCCCAGGCTGTGCACCAGCTGCCCGACGGTCGGCGCGGAGAGCGCGCCGTCCTCCGGCAGGGCGTAGCACGGCACCGGCAGCCGCGCCGCCAGCCGCTCGGCGACGGCCTTCAGCTGCCCCGGATCGACGCGGTTGACGACGAGGGCGACGACGTCGCAGCCGAGCGCATCGTAGGCGCGGTAGGCGTTCCGCGCCTCCGCGCGCACCGACTCGGCGTCCTGGCCCTGGCCGCCGACCACCGGGATGACCGCGGCGCCGAACTCGTTGGCGAGGCGGGCGTTGAGGCTCAGGTCGTCCGGCAGGTTGGTGGCCGCGTAGTCCGAGCCGAGGACCAGGACGTACTCGTACTCCCTGGCCACCGCGTGGAACCGCTCGACCAGCCGGGAGACCAGCTCGTCGGTGCCGTGCTCGGCCTGGAGGGCGGCGGCCTCGTCGTAGCCGAGGCCGAAGACGGACTCGGCGGGCTGGCTGAGGCGGTAGCGGGCCCGCAGCAGGTCGAAGAGGCGGTCCGGTCCGTCGTGGACCAGCGGGCGGAAGACGCCCACCCGGTCGACGTGGCGGGTCAGGAGCTCCATCACTCCCAGCTCGACGACCTGACGGCCGTCGCCGCGGTCGGTACCGGTCACGTACACGCTGCGTGTCACGCGTGCTCTCCGTCCATCCGTTGTCGTCAAGATCAGCCGGGGCAGTCAGAGTAGGGTCGGAAACAGCCGTTATGGCGGGCTCGCCCTCTTGACCATACCCGCGGCGCCGGACGGGCCGCGCGGCCGACTTCCCCCGGGGGAGCGGGCCGGGAGAGGGCCGGGGCGCCGGGCGGGTGAGGGCGGCTCCGGGTGCCCCGTGGAAGAATCGGACCGGACGCGCGTTGGACAGCGAGCACAGGAGACACAGCACGATGCGTATCGGAGTCCTCACCGCAGGCGGCGACTGCCCCGGGCTGAACGCTGTGATCAGGTCCGTCGTCCACCGCGCCCTGACCGGCCACGACGACGAGGTCATCGGCTTCGAGGACGGTTTCAAGGGGCTGCTCGACGGGCGCTACCGCAAGCTCGACCTGGACGCCGTCAGCGGCATCCTCGCCCGCGGCGGCACCATCCTCGGCTCCGCCCGCCTGGAGCGGGCCCGGCTGCGCGAGGCGTGCGAGAACGCCAAGGACTTCTCCCGCGAGCACGGCATCGACGTCCTCATCCCGATCGGCGGCGAGGGCACCCTGACCGCCGCCCGGATGCTGTCGGACGCCGGACTGCCGGTCGTCGGCGTGCCCAAGACGATCGACAACGACATCTCCGCCACCGACCGCACCTTCGGCTTCGACACCGCCGTCGGCGTCGCCACCGAGGCCATCGACCGCCTCAAGACCACCGCCGAATCGCATCAGCGGGTGATGGTCGTCGAGGTCATGGGGCGCCACGCCGGCTGGATCGCCCTGGAGTCCGGGATGGCCGGCGGCGCCCACGGCATCTGCCTGCCGGAGCGCGAATTCGATGTGAACGACCTGGTCCGGATGGTCGAGGAGCGGTTCTCGCGCGGCAAGAAGTTCGCGGTGATCTGCGTCGCCGAGGGCGCCCACCCGGCGCCCGGCACGATGGACTACAAGAAGGGCGCCATCGACCAGTACGGCCACGAGCGGTTCTCCGGCATCGGCAACGCCCTCGCCGTCGAGCTGGAGCGGCGCCTGGGCAAGGAGGCCCGGCCGGTCATCCTCGGCCACGTCCAGCGCGGTGGCACCCCCACCGCCTACGACCGCGTCCTCGCCACCCGCTTCGGCTGGCACGCCGTCGAGGCGGCGCACCGCGGGGAGTTCGGGAAGATGACGGCGCTGCGCGGCACCGAGGTGACGATGGTGCCGCTCGCCGATGCCGTCACCGAGCTGAAGCGGGTGCCGGCCGACCGGATGCGGGAGGCCGAGTCGGTCTTCTGACCTGCGGCTCCTGCGTATACGAACGGCGGCGCGCCTTCCCCGGCCGGGAAGGCGCGCCGCCGCGTTGCATGCGGTCACTGGGAGCCGATGGCCTCCAGCATGTTCAGCTTCGCCGCGCGGCGGGCCGGCCAGGCGGCGGCCAGCAGGCCCACCGCCAGCGCGATCGCCACGAACAGCGCCAGCCGGCCCCAGGGCAGCTGCGTCTCGTACAGGCTCCAGGACGAGGAGAGCATCGAGCCGCCGGCCCAGGAGAGGAACAGGCCCACGCCGATGCCGAGCACCGCGCCGAAGAGCGAGATGACGACCGACTCCAGCCGGACCATCTGCTTGATCCCGGCCCGCGCCAGGCCGATGGCGCGCAGCATCCCGATCTCGCGGGTCCGCTCGAAGACCGACATCGCCAGGGTGTTGATCACGCCGACCACCGCGATGATCACGGCCATGCCCAGCAGCCCGTAGACCATGTTGACCATCATCCCGATCGGGCCCGCGGTCTCCCGGCGCATCTCCTCGTGGTTCTGTACCTTGACCAGCGGGTTGTCGCCGAAGGCGGCACGCAGCTTCGCGGCCGTCGCCTCGGAGGTGCCGTGCGCGGTCTTGACCAGCAGCGCGTCGTCCTTGACGAACACCGGGTCGTCGGTGGCGACCAGCGGCAGGTCGGCGAGGGAGTCGCCGGCGATCTGGTTGTCCTCGTAGACCGCGGCGATCGTCAGCCGGTGCTTCTTCTGGTCGGGGAGGTCGACCTCGACGGTCCGGCCGGCGGTCAGGCCCGCCTTGTCGGCGGTGGTCCTCGACAGTGCGATGGCCTCACCGTGCACCGCGCCGAGCGAGCCCTCGGTCACCTTGAGCGCGGTGACCTTGCCGATGGTGCGGGGGTCGGTGCCGTTGAAGGTCACCCCCTCGTGGCCCAGGAGAAAGCTGGAGTTGCGGATCGGCGCCACCGCCGTCACGCCCGGGACCTGCGCCGCCTTCGCGGACAGCTTCGGGTCCAGGCCGGAGAAGTTGGACGTGCTGATCTGGTACTCGGCGGTCAGCTGGGTCGCGGTCATCCGGTCGATGGCGGACTCCGCGGAGTTGCCGACGACGGCCATGCCGGTGATCAGGGTGAGGCCGATCATCAGCGCCGAGCCGGTCGCGGCGGTCCGGCGCGGGTTGCGCAGCGCGTTCTCCTTGGCGATCTTGCCGACCGTGCCGAAGAGCCGGCCGGTGACCGCGCCGGTGAGGAGGACCAGCGGACGGGAGAGGAGCGGCGCCAGCACGATCACGCCGATCATGGTGAGCGCGGAGCCGAGCATCGCGATCGGCAGGTCGTCGGTGGACTTCAGCGTCGAGGCCCAGAACATCACGGCCACGCCGATGCCGCCGATGACCGCGCCGAAGACGTTGCGGACCACCAGGCTGCGCGGCGCCGGCTGGGTGTCGACGGTGCTCAGCGCCTCCACCGGCGCGATCTTCGCGGCCCGGCGGGACGGCAGCCACGCGGCCAGGACCGTCACGACGGTGCCGGTGGCCAGCGAGGCGAGGACGGCGGTGGGGCTGATGACGAGCGGGCCGTCCGGCAGCCCGGCGTCGTTGGCGTTGAGCACCGCGCGGATGCCCAGGGCGATGCCGACGCCCAGGCCCAGCCCGACGGCGGAGGCCACCACGCCCAGCAGCGTCGCCTCGACGAGCACCGAGCGCACCACCTGACGGCGCGAGGCGCCGACCGCGCGGAGCAGGGCGATCTCGCGGCGGCGCTGGGAGATCAGCATGGTGAAGGTGTTGGCGATGATGAAGACGCCGACGAACAGCGCGATCCCGGCGAAGGTCAGCAGCGTGGAGGTCAGCGCCGTGTTCTGGTCGGCGAGCATCCGGCTCTGCTCCTCGGCGAGCGCGGTGCCGCTGGTGACCTGCGCCCCCTCGCCGGGCACGGCCGCCCGGATCTCGCGGGTCAGCGCCGCCTCGTCGGTGCCGGGCGCCGACGCCACGACCAGCTCGTCGTACTGGCCGGGGTGGAGGTAGAGCCGCTGCGCGGTGGCGGTGTCGAGCAGCACCAGCGAACCGCCCGCGGTCACCTTCGGGTCGTCCGTGGCGACCAGGCCGACCAGCTTCTTCGTCAGCACCGGGCCGTTGGTGGCGAACCGCACGGTGTCGCCGATGCGGTAGCCGGCCTTGCGCGCGGTGGCCTCGGCCATCGCCAGCTCGCCCGCGCCGGCCGGACCGCGGCCCGCGACCAGCGGGTAGCGGCTGTCCTTGCCGTCCGGGCCGGGCTGGTAGTTGGCGGCGCGGTTCTGCCAGGCGTCGCCGACCGGCTTGCCGTCCTTGGCGGCGAGGACCGCGTCGCCGTCGATGTCGGCCCGTACGGTCCGGACGCCGGGCACCGCGCGGACCCGCTCGGCCACCTTGTCGGTGAGGGTGGTGGTGCGCAGCCCGTCGGGCTTCGGGGGCCCCGGCTCCGCCACGACGGAGACGGCGACGTCGTCGAGGTTCTTGGCGGAGGCGTTCTTGAGGGCGTTGCCGACGGTGTCGCTGAAGACGAGGGTGCCGGAGACGAAGGCGACGCCGAGGAGGACCGCGAGCACGGTCATCATCAGCCGGGCTTTGTGCGCGAAGAGGTTGCGCACGGCTGTTCGCAGCATGGGGTGTCAGTCCTGGGGCCTGGGGCGCGGATGGGGTGGCGGGGCGGTGCGGCGCGGGGCCGGGGTCACTGGGTGCGGCCGCGGCCGTCGAAGCGCCGCATCCGGTCCAGCACCGTGTCCGCGGTGGGCCGGTGCAGCTCCTCGACGAGGCGGCCGTCGGCGAGGAAGACGACGCGGTCGGCGTAGGCCGCGGCGACCGGGTCGTGGGTGACCATCACGACGGTCTGGCCCATGGCGCGCACCGACTCCCGCAGGAAGCCCAGGACCTCGGCGCCGGAGCGGGAGTCGAGGTTGCCGGTCGGCTCGTCCGCGAAGATGATCTCCGGCCGGGCGACCAGCGCCCGGGCCACCGCCACGCGCTGCTGCTGCCCGCCGGAGAGCTGGCTCGGGCGGTGGGCGAGGCGCCCGGAGAGGCCCACCGTCTCGATGACCGCGTTCATCCACGCCGCATCGGGCTTACGGCCCGCGATGTCCAGCGGGAGCGTGATGTTCTCGGCGGCGGTCAGCGTCGGCAGCAGGTTGAACGCCTGGAAGATGAAGCCGATCTTGTCGCGGCGCAGCCGGGTCAGCTTCTTCTCGCCGAGCGCCGCCAGCTCCACGTCGCCGATGCGGACCGAGCCGGACGAGATGGTGTCGAGCCCCGCCATGCAGTGCATCAGCGTCGACTTGCCGGAGCCGGACGGCCCCATGATCGCGGTGAACTGGCCGGCGGCGAAGTCGACGGAGACCGAGTCCAGCGCCACCACCCTCGTCTCGCCCTCGCCGTAGACCTTGCCGAGGCCCGCCGCGCGGGCGGCGACACCGGGCGTCGCGAGGGTGGGGGCGGGGACGGCAGCCGCGTGGGACACGGGAACTCCTGGGAACGGGACGGGCGAATGTGCTCCCATCCTCGGCCGCGGACCCCGCCCGGGGCGTCGCCCCAGGGGACCGAAAGCGGCACCGGTCTGAAGTCCGACACCGGGCCCGCCGTCCCTCTCAAGGGGGATGCCCGGTCAGCCCGTGGAGCGACGCCGGTCAGGTACCGGGCGTTCCACCGCCCCGTAAGGGCACGGGAGTTGAGGTCCTGTGCCCTTGGCGGCAGGCCTTCCGGGCAGCGCGCTCCCGGCCCGTCCGCCCGCGCCGCCGGGCTAGTGCTCCGACCAGCGGTAGCGCAGCTCCGGCCGTCCCACCTGACCGTACTGCGGGGCGCGGGCCGCCCGGCCCGTGTCCACCAGGTACTCCAGATAGCGGCGGGCGGTGATCCGGGAGATGCCGACGCCGGTGCCCGCCTCGGTGGCGGAGAGCCCGCCGGGGGCGCCGCGCAGCGCGTCGGTGACCGCGCGCAGCGTGGCGGAGGTCAGTCCCTTGGGCAGCGCCGCCGGGCGCGGATTGCGCAGCGCGGCGATGGCGCGGTCCACCTCGTCCTGCCCGCTGGCCTCGCCCGCGGTGCAGCGGAACGCGGCGTACCGCTGGAGCCGGTCGCGCAGCGTCGCGAAGGTGAACGGCTTGAGCAGGTACTGCACCACGCCCAGCGACACGCCCTCGCGCACCATCGCCAGATCGCGCGCCGAGGTGACCGCGATGACGTCCGCACCGTGCCCGGCGCCGCGCAGCGTCCGCATCAGCTGGAGCCCGTGCCCGTCCGGCAGATAGAGGTCGAGCAGCAGCAGGTCGACGGCGTGGTGGTCGAGATGGCGGCGGGCGTCCGCGCCCGAGTGCACGGTGCCCGAGACCGTGAAACCGGGCACCCGCCCCACGTACAGCGTGTGCGCGGCGGCGGCCACCGGATCGTCCTCGACGACGAGGACGCTGATGTCGGGGACGGTCGTCATGCGGTGCCTCCGTCCTTCTCCCGCAGCGGCAGCCGGACCGTGAAGCGTGCGCCGCCGTCCGGTGCGCGGTCCAGCGCGAGGGTGCCGCCGTTGCGCCGGACCGCCTGCTGGACGAGGGCCAGGCCCAGGCCCCGGCCGCGTCCCGGGGCGCCCGCCGCCGGCTGCTTGCTGCTCCAGCCGCGCCGGAAGATCTCCGCCGCGCTCTCCTCGGGCACGCCGGGGCCGTTGTCCGCCACGCACAGCAGCAGTTCGCCGCCGTCGGAGCGGGCGGTGACGGTGACCTTCGGCGGATCGGCCGGATCGCCGGTTTCCGGGGGCGCGGCGCCCGAGGTGGCGTCCGGTGCCGCCGCGTCCAGGGCGTTGTCGATGAGGTTGCCCAGCACCGTCACCAGATCGCGGGCGGGCAGCGCGGGCGGCAGCAGCCCGTCGTCGATCCGGCTGTCGGCGGTCAGCACCAGCTCCGCGCCGTGCTCGTTGGCCTGCGCCGCCTTGCCCAGCAGCAGGGCGGCGAGAACCGGTTCGGCGACCGCGCCGACGACCTGATCGGTCAGCGCCTGCGCCAGCTCCAGCTCGGCGGTGGCGAACTCCACCGCCTCGTCGGCGCGGCCCAGTTCGATCAGCGACACCACCGTGTGCAGCCGGTTGGCGGCCTCGTGCGCCTGCGACCGCAGCGCCTCGGTGAACCCGCGTACCGAGTCCAACTCGCCGGAGAGCGCCTGGAGTTCGGTGTGGTCGCGCAGGGTGATGACGCTGCCGCGGTGCTCCCCGCCGGAGACCGGCGCGGAGTTGACCACCAGCACCCGCTCATCGGTCAGCTGCAGTTCGTCGCGGAGCGGACCGGGCGCGGTCAGCGCCTTCGCCAGCGGCGCGGGCAGCCCCAGCTCCGCCACCGGGCGGCCGACCGCGTCACCGGACACCCCGAGCAGTTCCCGGGCGCCGTCGTTGATCAGCGACACCCGCCGCCGCCCGTCGAGCATCAGCAGCCCCTCCCGTACCGCGTGCAGCGCCGCCTGGTGGTAGTCGTGCATCCGGCTCAGCTCGGCGGCGTTCATCCCGTGGGTGTGGCGCCGCAGCCGGGCGTTGATGACGTACGTCCCGGCCCCGCCCAGCACCAGCGCCGCCGCGGCCACCCCGAGCAGCGCCAGCACCTGACGGCGCAGCTGCTCGCTGATGGTGGCGATGGTGATGCCGGAGCTGACCAGCGCGACGACGCGGTTGCCGTGCGCCCGGTCGCGGACCGGCGCGATGACCCGCACCGACGGCCCCAGCACGCCCAGATGGGTCTCCTCGAACGTCTCGCCGCGCAGCGCCCGCCCGGTGTGTCCGAGGTAGGTCCGGCCGATCGCGTCCGGCTCGGGGTGCGTCCAGCGGGTGCCGTCCGGCGCCATGACGACGACGAAGTCGACGCCCGCATCGCGCCGCAGCCGCTCGGTGTACGGCTGGAGCGCCGCCGTGGGATCGGCGCCGCGGACGGCGGCGACCACCGCGGGCGAGTCGGCGACCGCCGTCGTCACCGCCGTCGTCTGCCGCCGCGCGGTCTCCTTCGCCTGCCGCCCGGCGCTTGCGTACGCGAAGACCGCACAGCCTGCGACGACCACGGTGACCAGCAGGACCTGCATCGCGAAGAGCTGTCCGGCCAGGCTGCGGGGACGTCGCAGACGCAACGGCGTCCGCGGAAGGGCAAGGTGCATGCAAACAGTCTGCCCGGTCACTTTTATATGAACGAAATGCACGTAAGGGTGACGCACGCCACAGGCCAGGTGCATAGTCTCCGGGACTCGTTGCGCCCGAGCCGCAGATCCGCGCGCAACCGTAGAGCGAGGAGGCAGCCGTGGCTGCAAAGACGCCGCCGTCCGGCGGTACCACCGAGGAGAGCGCGCCGAAGAAGCGGGACCGGACGCATTTCCTCTACATCGCCGTGATCGCCGCGGTGCTGCTCGGCATCGCCGTGGGCTTCGTCGCGCCCGGCGTCGCCGTCGAACTGAAGCCGCTCGGCACCGGGTTCGTGAACCTCATCAAGATGATGATCTCGCCGGTCATCTTCTGCACGATCGTGCTGGGGGTCGGATCGGTCCGCAAGGCGGCCAAGGTCGGCGCGGTCGGCGGGCTCGCCCTCGGCTACTTCATGGTGATGTCCACCGTCGCCCTCGCCATCGGTCTGGTCGTCGGCAACATCCTGGAGCCCGGCTCGGGCCTGCACCTGACCGAGACGGTCCGCCACGCGGGCCAGGCGCAGACCGAGGGCGGCGGCGAGTCCACCGCCGACTTCCTGCTCGGCATGATCCCGACGACGCTGGTCTCCGCCTTCACCGGGGGCGAGGTGCTCCAGACGCTGCTGGTCGCGCTGCTGGTCGGCTTCGGGCTCCAGTCGCTCGGCAAGGCGGGCGAGCCGGTGCTGCGCGGCGTCGGGCATCTGCAGAAGCTGGTCTTCCGCGTGCTGTCGATGATCATGTGGGTGGCGCCGGTCGGTGCCTTCGGCGCCATCGCCGCGGTGGTCGGCGAGACCGGCGTGGACGCGCTGAAGTCCCTCGCCGTCATCATGGTCGGCTTCTACATCACGTGCCTGCTCTTCGTGATCGTCGTCCTGGGTACGCTGCTGCGGCTCTTCGCCGGGGTGAACATCTTCCTGCTGCTGAAGTACCTGGCGCGGGAGTTCCTGCTGATCCTGTCGACCTCCTCCTCGGAGTCGGCGCTGCCGCGGCTGATCGCCAAGATGGAGCACCTGGGCGTCAGCAAGCCCGTGGTCGGCATCACCGTCCCGACCGGCTACAGCTTCAACCTCGACGGCACCGCCATCTACCTGACGATGTCCGCCCTGTTCGTCGCCGAGGCGATGGGGCAGCCGCTCGCCCTGGGCCAGCAGATCTCCCTCCTGGTCTTCATGATCATCGCGTCGAAGGGCGCCGCCGGCGTCACCGGCGCGGGCCTGGCCACCCTCGCCGGCGGCCTCCAGTCGCACCGCCCCGAACTGGTCGACGGCGTCGGCCTGATCGTCGGCATCGACCGCTTCATGAGCGAGGCGCGGGCGCTGACCAACTTCGCCGGCAACGCCGTCGCCACGGTCCTCATCGGCACCTGGACGAAGGAGATCGACAAGACCCGGGTGGGCGAGGTCCTCGCCGGCCGGGTGCCGTTCGACGAGGCGACGCTGAGCGACGACCACGGCGCCCCCGCACCGGCCGGCGACGCGCCGCGGGCGGACGGGGCGAAGGAGCCCGCCGGGGTCTGACCCCCGCGCGCGACGGCGGCCCCCTCCGGGGCGTCCGCGCCGCCTCCGACCGCCGAAAGGGCGGGCACCTCCGGGTGCCCGCCCTTTCCGCTTTCCGCGCCCCACCTGCGCAAACGCTGCTCCGTCGGCCGCTGCCCGCCGTCGCCGGGCGCCCGTTGTCAGTGGTGTGCGGCACCATGCAGGGGACGGGATGACAGCGGCCGGTGGTGGACCGGCCGCCGGCGAACGAGGAGCGGGGCATGGGCACATGGGGGACGGGTCCGTTCGGTGGCGACGCCGCGGCGGACCTCATGGTGCGACTGGGCGCGCTGCCGGAGGACCGCCGCCTCTTCGCGGTGCGCACGGCGCTGGCCGACGCCGTCGAGGAGCGCTGGTATCTGGACGCGCCGGAGGGCGAGACGGCGGTGGCCGCGGCCGCCCTGCTGGCGGCGGCCCGGCCGGGCGGGGCGGGCGGAGTGGAGTCCGGTGCGGAGCCGGGCGGTGAGGGCCCGGCCGGTGCGGGGACGGCCGGCGCGTCCGGGCCCGTCGGGTGCGGCGGCGCGGCGGTGTCCTCGCCGCGCTGTGTCATACCGCAGCCGCCGCCCGAGCTGACCGGCCTGGCCGTGCGCGCCCTGGACCGGGTGCTCGCCCCCGATTCCGAACTGGCCGAGCTGTGGGACGAGTCGGACTCCGGGCCGCAGTGGCGCGCCTCGGTCGCCGGGCTGCGGGCCGCGCTCGGGCCCTGTGCCGAGCGGCTCTGAGGGGAGCGGAGCCGGCGGGAGGGGCGGCGCCGCGGCCGCCCCTTGCCTCGCGCCGGGCGACGGAGCCCGCGCCCGCAGGTGCCCCCGTACGCGGCTCCGCCCGTACGCGGCGGAGGGCGTACGGGCGGAGGACGGTCCGCGAAAGACGGGTGGCGGGCGGCGGGCGGCGTGGTGGCCCGCCGCCGGTCGGGCGCGGCGGGGCCCCGGTCAGGGCGCGTTGCGGCGCAGGCGGAACCAGTAGAAGCCGTGGCTCGCCAGCGTCAGCGGATACGGCTGCCGGCCGATCGGCGGGAAATGCACACCGCCGATCAGTTCCACCGGACGGCGGCCGTCG
This sequence comes from Streptomyces sp. NPDC000404, assembly GCF_040300365.1. Classification (NCBI taxonomy): domain Bacteria; kingdom Bacillati; phylum Actinomycetota; class Actinomycetes; order Kitasatosporales; family Streptomycetaceae; genus Streptomyces; species Streptomyces sp. NPDC000404. Next base: position 352,727 of record NZ_JBEPDN010000005.1, read on the forward strand.
AATTCCGTCAGATCCAGCTCGGTCGGCTGGGCGAAGCGGGAGAAATTGTGGACGCACAGGACGAGATCGTCGTCCGCGCCGCCCTCGCCCGGTGCGGCCCGCAAAAAGGCGAGGACCGCCGGGTTGCTGGAGGGGAGTTCGGTGTAACTGCCGAGCCCGAATGCCGGATTCTGTTTACGGATCTCGATCATCCGGCGGGTCCAGTGCAGCAGGGAGGACGGGGAACTCATCGCCGCCTCGACATTGGTGACCTGATATCCGTGGACCGGGTCCATGATGGTCGGCAGGGTGAGCCGCCCGGGGTCACAGGAGGAGAATCCGGCATTGCGGTCCGGGGTCCACTGCATCGGGGTGCGCACCGCGTCGCGGTCGCCGAGCCAGATGTTGTCCCCCATGCCGATCTCGTCGCCGTAATAGAGAATCGGTGAGCCCGGCAGGGAGAGGAGCAGGGCGGTGAAGAGTTCGATCTGGTTGCGGTCGTTGTCGAGGAGCGGGGCGAGGCGGCGGCGGATACCGATATTGGCTCGCATACGCGGGTCCTTGGCGTACTCCGCGTACATGTAGTCGCGCTCTTCGTCGGTGACCATTTCGAGGGTCAGCTCGTCGTGGTTCCGCAGGAAGATGCCCCATTGGCAGCCGGACGGAATCGCCGGGGTCTTGGCGAGGATTTCCGATACCGGATGGCGCGATTCGCGGCGCACCGCCATGAAGATGCGCGGCATGACGGGGAAGTGGAACGCCATGTGGCATTCGTCGCCGCCGCTCGCGTAGTCACCGAAGTAGTCGACGACGTCCTCGGGCCACTGATTGGCCTCCGCCAGCAGCACGGTGTCCGGGTAGTGCGCGTCGATCTCGGCGCGGACCCGCCGCAGGAAGGCGTGCGAGCGCGGCAGGTTCTCGCAGTTGGTGCCCTCCTCGGCGTAGAGGTACGGCACCGCGTCCAGCCGGAAGCCGTCGATGCCCAGGTCGAGCCAGAACCGCAGCGCGGAGATCATCTCCTCCTGGACCTGCGGGTTCTCGTAGTTGAGGTCCGGCTGGTGGGAGAAGAAGCGGTGCCAGTAGTACTGCTTGCGCACCGGGTCGAAGGTCCAGTTGGACGTCTCGGTGTCGACGAAGATGATCCGGGCGTCGGCGTACTGCTTGTCGTCGTCCGCCCAGACGTAGTAGTCGCCGTACGGCCCTTCGGGGTCGGTGCGGGAGGACTGGAACCACGGGTGCTGGTCGCTGGTGTGGTTCATCACCATGTCGATGATGACCCGCATCCCGCGCTGATGGGCGGCGTCGACGAATTCCACGAAATCGGCGAGGTCCCCGAATTCGTCGAGGACCGCGGTGTAGTCGGCGACGTCGTAACCGCCGTCCCGCAGGGGGGACTTGAAGAAGGGCGGGAGCCAGAGGCAGTCCACGCCCAGCCATTGCAGATAATCGAGCCGCGAGGTGAGGCCCTTGAGGTCGCCGACGCCGTCTCCGTTGCTGTCCTGGAAGGAGCGGACCAGGACCTCGTAGAAGACGGCGCGTTTGAACCAGTCCGGATCGCGGTCCTTTTCCGGAGTGTCCTCGAACGTGTCATGCACGGGCTCGTTGACGATCAATTGGGTGACCCTCCGATCGGTGAGGACGGTCGCAGGGACGGTACGTGCGCGGGCGCGGGCGACTGGCCCGGATCGAGCCGTACATAGTTGTCCCTGCCCCAGTGGTAGGTGTCGCCGGTGAGCTCGTCGCGCACCGGGAAGGAATCGTCCCGGCCGAGGCCGAGTTCCGGCATGTCCAACGAGAACGTGGCCTCCTGGGTGTGGTGTGGATCAAGGTTCACCACGGTCAGGACGGTATCGGGGGTGCGTCCACACGGCCCGTGCATGGGGAATGGGCGAGGATCACCTCGCTGCCGGTGTCGTGGAAATGCGGCCGCCGCAGTTGCCGAAGGGCGAGAGGGCGGCGGCGGGCCCGGTCGAGGACGATGATCAGCGGGGCGAGATTCTTTCCGTTACGGGGTGCGGACTCCCGTCCACAGGGCCGCAGTTGATACTTCTCCGAATCCCGGTACTCCTCACTTCCCGGCTCGGCACTTCCCGGCTCCGCGGGCCGGAACATGACGGAACGGCGGAACGGCCGGGGAGGGATTCCCCGGCCGTTCCGCCGTTCGTGGGCGCCGGCCGCGCCCGGGGACACGTCACAGGGGTCCCGGGCGGATCGGTGCGGTGCCGGGCGCCGTGTCGTACGGCGCCCGGCGGGGTGCGTTACTTGACGGCGACGCCGTTCCAGGCGGCCTCGACACCCTTGACCTCGGCGCTGTCGGCCTTGTACAGGTCGGTCGCGGCCTTGACGGTGGCCTCACGGGCCGCCTTGTAGTCGGTGTTCGAGGTCATGTACTCGGTCAGGGCCTTGAACCAGATCTTCTCGGCCTTGTCCCGGCCGATGCCCTCGACCTTGGAGCCGTCGGCGGTCGGGCTGTCGTACTTGACGCCACCGATCTCCTTGGCGCCGCTGCCCTCGGACAGCAGGTAGAAGAAGTGGTTGGCGACACCCGACGAGTAGTGCGGGTCCAGGCCACCGGTGCTGGAGTCCCAGTTGTCCTGCGACTGACCGTCCTTGGACGGCTTGTCCATGTAGCGCAGCGGGGTGCCGTCGCCGTTGATGTCGATCTTCTCGCCGATGAGGTAGTCGCCCGGGTCCTCGGCGTTCTTCGCGTAGAACTCGACCGAGGTGCCGAAGATGTCGGAGGTGCCCTCGTTCAGGCCGCCGGACTCACCGCTGTAGGTGAGGTTGGCGGTGGCGGAGGTGACGCCGTGCGACATCTCGTGGGCCGCGACGTCGATGGCGGTCAGCGGAGCCTTGTTGCCCTCGCCGTCGCCGTACGTCATGCAGAAGCAGCTGTCGTCCCAGAAGGCGTTGACGTAGTTGTCGCCGTAGTGGACGCGGGAGAAGGCGCCCTTGCCGTCACCCTTGATACCGGAGCGGCCGTGCACCTCCTTGTAGTAGTCCCAGGTCTCGGCGGCACCGTAGTGCGCGTCGACGGCGGCGGTCTCCGGGTTGTCCGGCTTGCCGTTGCCCCAGGTGTCGGTGGAGTTGGTGAAGAGCTTGCCGTCACCGTCCTCGGCGTTCTCGAGGTTGGTGGTCTTGTGACCGCCGCGCTCGCCGTCGGTCAGCGTGTAGTTGCTGCCGTCCTTGGTGGTGGTCAGGTCGACGGTGCCGCTGAACTCGCTCTCGCCCTTGCCGGTACGGATGTCGTCGTACTGGAAGAGCTTCTTGCCGGTGTTGGCGTCGGTGATGACGTGCATCCGGCTCGGGGTGCCGTCCTTCTTCACGCCCTTGACGACGGTGTCGTACGCCAGGACGGGCGTGCCGGAGGCGGCCCAGACGACCTTCTTCGCGGCCTGCGCGCCGGTCTGCTTGGCGCTGATCGACTTCGCGGCGGTGCCGTGCGCGTTCTGCGCGGCGGCGGCAGCGGAGATCTTCGGCGTGAGGGAGGCGACCTTGATGGTCTTCTGGGTGGACTTGGTGGTGCTCTTGATGGAGCCGTCCTTGGCGCGGTGCACGACCATGTCGCCACCGAGCACCGGCAGACCGGCGAAGGTGCGGTCGTAGCGGGTGTGGACGGTGCCGTCGGCGTCCTTGATGACGTCCTTGACGACCAGCTGCTCCTGGGAACCCAGGCCCAGCTCCTTGGCCGTCTGCGCCTTGGCGGCGCTCGCGTCGCGGATCATCTCGGCACGGTGCGAGGTGGTGAGGGCGACCGGCGAGGCGCTGGTGAAGGCCGGGGCGGTCGAGGCGCCCGCCGTGGCGGCGACGCCGGCGACGAGGGCCGCGGCGGCGGCGACGGCGGTACCGGTGATGCGGGCCTTACGGGATATGCGGGGGGTCACGCGTGCTCCTTCAACTTTGCCAAGTGGTGGGGGTGCAAAGCGATGTGGGTGTGACGTGCGTCGGGAACACTGCCATTCCGAACGCGTTCATGTCAGGACGCTGGGGCCAGGTTGGCCGAAACTCGTCGGTAGGACCTTGTGCGAACCCCACGCAACGGAAAAGGGCGCCGCCCCCGGAGGTCCGGAAGCGGCGCCCAATTCGCCGTTTTCGCTGGTGGGTTCAGTTACCCCGGCCGGCCGCCCGGCCGTGCCACACCGAGATGACCGGTGGGTGCCGTCACCCGGTCAAGATGTCACTTTCCGGCCGACACCCGGGCGCCGACGTTCACCGCGGCCCACGTGTTGGCGACCGTGTTGTACGTCGCGCTGCCCTGACCGAAGAGGTCGGCCGCGGCCTTGAGGGTCGCGGTGCGCGCGGCGGCGTAGTTGGTGGACGAGGTCATGTACTGGCTGAGCGCCTTGAACCAGACCTTCTCGGCGTTGGCCCGGCCGATGCCCGGCACGGACTTCCCGTCGTACGTCGGGCTGTTGTACTGCACGCCGTTGACCACCTTCGAGCCGCTGCCCTCGGACAGCAGGTAGAAGAAGTGGTTGGCGACGCCGGACGAGTAGTGCACGTCCTTGTTGCCGACCGTGCTCGACCAGTAGTCGGCGGACGCGCCGTCCTTGGAGGGCTTGTCCATGTAGCGCAGCGGGGTGCCGTCGCCGTTGATGTCGATCTTCTCGCCGATGAGGTAGTCACCCGGGTCGGCGGCGGTGTTGGAGTACCACTCCACCGCGGTGCCGAAGATGTCGGACGTCGCCTCGTTCAGGCCACCGGACTCACCGCTGTAGATGAGGCCGGCGGTCGCGGCGGTGACGCCGTGGGACATCTCGTGCCCGGCGACGTCCAGCGCGGTCAGCGGCGCGGCGTTGCCGTAGCCGTCGCCGTACGTCATGCAGAAGCAGCTGTCGTCCCAGAACGCGTTGACGTAGCTGTTCCCGTAGTGGACGCGGGAGTACGCGGCGACGCCGTCACCCTTGATGCCGGTGCGGCCGTGCACGTTCTTGTAGTAGTCCCAGGTCTCGGCCGCGCCGTAGGCGGCGTCCGCGGCGGCGGTCTCCGCGTTCTGCGGGGTGCCGTTGCCCCAGACGTCGGTGGAGTTGGTGAAGAGGGTGCCCTTGCCGGACGAGCCGTGGTTGAGGTTGTACGTCTTGTGCCCGCCGCGGCCGCCGTCGGTCAGCGTGTAGGACGACCCGGAGGCGGTGGTGCCCAGGGTGACCTTGCCGCTGTACTCGGTGTTGCCGACGCCGTTCTCGATCCCCTGGTACTGGAAGATCTTCTCGCCGGTCGTGGCGTCCGTGATGACGTGGAGCTGGTTGGGGGTGCCATCCTTCTGGAGACCGCCGACCACGGTCTCGTAGGCCAGCCGCGGGGTGCCGTCGGCGGCCCAGACCACCTTGCGCGGCGCCTTGTCGGCGGCGGCCTTCGACGCGCCCAGCGAACGGGCGGACGAGAGCGCCTTCGCGGACGCGGCGGACGGCGCGACCTTCGCGGTGGTCGTGGCGACCTTCAGCTGCTTGGCCTGCGCCTTGGTGACGCCCTTGACGGCGCCGCCCTTCGCCTCGTGGACGATCAGATCGCCGCCGAGGACCGGCAGGCCGTCCAGGGTCCGCGCGTAGCGGGTGTGGGTGGTGCCGTCGGCGTCCTGGGAGACGTCCTTGACGACCAGCTTCTCCTGCGCACCGAGCTTCAGCTCCTTGGCCGTCGCCTTGGTGGCGGCGTCGGCGCTGCGCAGCAGCCGGTCGCGCTGGGCGGGGGAGAGCTTCGCGGGCAGGGCGCCCGCGGCCGGGGCCGCGTGGGGCGCGGCCGGCTGGGGGGTGGCCGCGGTGCCGGTGCCGGCCTGCACGCCGACGGCGAGCATGGCAGCGGCGGCGACGACGGCTCCGGTTGCGACGGCGCGACGAGGGGGGGTACGTCTCACGCTGACTCCTTCTGCGGGGCGGCGGCGTGGGGCCGCGGCCGAGGGGGACCGGGCGGCGGGAAGCCGTCCGGGCAGAGAGGCAGAACACTTTGGAACGTGTGGGGGGAGACGGTGCCGACTGCCGCACGGTGGGACTGTGGGGGTCCGTGTGGCGGCTGCCGGGAAGAGTGCCACCGCCGCGCGCCGCTTGTCAGGGTCCCTTCAACTAATTGGCCGGAAACCGTCCGTAGCCCGGAATGCGGGTCCGGAATGCGGACGGAGGGTTGCAGGCGATGGAACGGCGCAGGTCCACACGGTGCCAGGAGAGGAAAGGCGGGGCCGGAAGTCGCAGGTTTGAGAACGCTGCCCACCGTGAGACCGGGCCTCGCACGCCTCGCCGACGCCGGTGCGGGACCGAAACGGCTGCGGGATGAAGGGGCCTGACGGGGGCTCGGGGCGCGTCGGCGGCGCCCGGCGGGACCGGGCCCCTGGCCGCCCGCCGGTGCCCGCCCCCGCATCGCCGGCGGACCCGGCCGGTCAGACCTCCGTAGGCCGCTCCGGCTCCGGCGCGTCCCCGTGCCAGGTGCGCCACAGGGCCGCATACGCGCCACCGGCCGCCACGAGGGCGTCGTGGGTGCCGAGTTCGGTGATCCGGCCCGCCTCCATGACGGCCACCCGGTCCGCGTCGTGCGCGGTGTGCAGCCGGTGCGCGACGGCGATGACCGTACGGCCCTCCAGCACGGCGGCGAGCGCCCGTTCGGTGCGCCGTGCGGTCCGTGGGTCCAGCAGCGCCGTCGCCTCGTCGAGGATCAGGATGCCGGGATCGGCCAGCACCACCCGGGCCAGGGAGAGCTGCTGGCTCTGCGCCCCGTCCGGGCGGAATCCGCCGGGTCCCAGCTCGGTGGCGAGCCCGGACGGCAGCGCCGCCGCCCAGTCCGCGCCGACCGCGGCGAGCGCGGCGTGCAGCGCTGTGTCGGCGGCGCCGGGCGCGGCGATCCGCAGATTGTCGCGGACCGTCCCCAGGAAGACATGATGTTCCTGGGTGACCAGCGCCACCTGACGGCGCAGCGCCCGCGGCGGCAGCGCGGCCACCGGCAGCCCGCCGACCGTCACCGTCCCCGCGCGCGGCGCCTCGATCCCGGCCAGCAGCCGGCCCAGCGTCGACTTCCCGGCCCCGGACGGCCCGACGAGCGCCAGCCGCTCCCCGGGCCGCACCGTCAGCTCCACCCCGCGCAGCACCTCGTCACCCGCCCCGCCCGGGTACGCGTACCGCACCCCGCGCGCCTCGATCCGGCCGCGCGGCGCGGGCGCCCCGGCGGCGGCCGGTTCCGTACCGTCCGCGGGCACAGCCGCGGCGGGCGCCGGAACTCCGTCCGCCTGCGGGGCGGTGGGCTGCGGGCCGCTGCCGTCCGGCTCCGTTCCCACGCCCGTCACCCGCGCGAACGCGGCGGCACCGGCCTGGAGTTGTTCCGTCCGGAACAGCAGGGTGTCCAGCGGCGCCGACAACTGGCCCAGCAGCACCGCCGCCGACACCACCGCGCCCAGGCTCACCACGCCCGCCTGGTGCAACGCCCCGCCCGCCGTCAGCGCGGCGGCCACCGGCACCGTGTACGAGAAGTCGACCACCGGGAAGAGCACGCTGCGCAGGAACAGCGTGCGCAGCCGGGCGCGGCGGCACCGCTCGATCGCCTGCCGGGCGGCCGACGCGCGGCGCTCCGCCAGGCCGAGCAGATCGACGGTCCGGGCGCCGGCGGCGGTCGCCGCGAGCAGCCCGGCCAGCTCCGACACGGCCGCGCCCTCGTCGAGATACGCGCGCCGCGCCCGCCGCAGATACCAGCGCACCGCGAACCCGCACCCCACCAGCCCCAGCGCGCACGCCCCGAGCAGCGGATGGAGCACCGTCACGGCGCCCAGCAGGAACAGCGCCTGGACCACCGCGACCGACACCTCGGGCGTCGCATCGCGCAGCGTCCCGGCGACCGATGCCACATCCGTTGTGCCCCGCGCCGTCAGATCGCCGGTACCGGCCCGCTCCACGACCGCCGGGGGCAGCGCCAGCGCCCGGTCGACGAACCCCTCCCGGACCCGGGCCAGCGCCCGCTCGCCGAAGCGGTGCCCGACGTAGCGCGCGAAGCGGCCCAGCAGCAGCTGGAGGACCGTGCCGACCACGATGAGCAGCGTCAGCCGGTCCACCGCGGCGGCGCCACCGCCGTCGCGCACGGTGTCGACGATCCGGCCCAGCAGCCACGGACCGGCCAGCCCGGCGCCCGCGGCGAGCGCGTTGAGCGCGAGCATCAGCGCGAAGGCCCGGCCGTCGCGCCGGATCAGCCGGCCGGCCGCGCGCCGGGTCTCCCGGGCGGAGGCGACCGGCAGGGCACCGTCGGGTGCGGAGGGCGCGGCGGCGGTCGTCATGGGGTCTCCTCGGCCACGGGGGCGGTCCGTCCGGCTACGTCGTCCACGGGGCCGCGGCGCGCGGGGACCTCGCCCGCGGGAGCGGGCGGGGCATCCGGGGTAGCCGCGGTGGTCGGGGGGTCTAGGGCTTCCGGGAGCCCGGGGGTGTCCAGGACGCCGCCCGTCGCCGGTCCGCCCTCCGCCGCCGGTCCGTCCTCCGCACCATCCGCGCCCCGTGCCACCAGGGCGCGGTACTCCGGTTGTGCGGCGAGCAGTTCGCGATGGGTGCCGACCGCCGCCACCCGGCCGCCGGACAGCAGGTACACCACGTCCGCCCGGTCCAGCACCAGCGGTGAGGTGGTGGCGACGACGGTCGTCCGGCCCGCCCGGGCGGTGTGCAGCCGCGCCGCGACGGCCGCCTCGGTGTGCGCGTCCACCGCCGACGTCGGCTCGACGGCGAGCAGCACCTCCGGGTCGGCCAGCAGCGCCCGCACCAGGCGCAGCCGCTGCCGCTGCCCACCGGAGAGATTGCGGCCGTCCGCGTCCAGCCGCGCGTCCAGGCCACCGGGCAGCGCCCGCACGATGTCCTCCGCCACCGCGGTGTGCAGCGCCCGGGCCACCGCGTCCGCCGGGCGCGCCCGCCGCCCCTCGACCGCCTCGCGCACCGTGCCCGCGAACAGCGCCGCCTCGTTGTCCGCGACCAGGATCCGCTCCCGCAGCCGCGCCGCGTCCACCGCGTCCAGTCGCACCGCGCCCCACGTCGCGGCGGATTCGGCGATGCCCCCGAGCCGGTCGACCACCGCCGCCGACTCCTCCGGCCGCGCCCCGGCCAGCGCGGTCAGCGTCCCGGGCACCACCTCGACGCCGGAGACCGGGTCCCGCAGCACCGACGGCACCGCGGGCCCCTCGTCCCCGCCGCCCCGTGCGTCGGGCACCAGCGCCAGGAACCGCACCACCCGGCGGGCCGCGACCAGCCCCCGCGTCACGTCGTACCCCGCCTCGATGAGGAACGACACCGGCCCCGCCAGCGCCGCCGTGTAGCCGTACACCGCGACCAACTCGCCCACGGAGATGGCCCCGTCGGCGGCCATCCGGGCCGCGAGCCAGACGACCGCGGCGAGGAACAGCGCCGGCAGCCCCACGCCCAGCGCCTGGATCCAGCTGGCGTGCGCGCCGACCCGGTACCCCTCGGCGCACAGCGCCGCCGACTCCCGCCGGTACCGCGCCGCGAACACCTCCTTGCCGCCCAGCCCGCCGAGCACCCGCACCCCGCCGACCAGATCCGCCAGCCGGTCGGTCAGCCCGCTCTGCCGCTCCCGGTAGCGCGCCTCGGCGCCCTCCAACCGCCGCAGCAACGGCCCCACCAGCACCGCCAGCGCCGGAACCCCCAGCAGCACCAGCGCGGCGAGCACCGGATCCACCGCCAGCAGCAGCGCCGCCACCACCCCGTACGCGAGGACCGCGCCCACCCCCGGGCCGGTCAGCGTCAGCGTCTGGCTGATCACCCCGGCGTCCCCGATGCCGATGGTGACCACCTCGCCCGCCGTCACCCGGCGCGGCAACGACGCGCCCAGCCGCAGCGTCTGGTCGACGACGACCCGCACCGTACGGAACGTGGCGTCCATCCGGACCTTGGTCATGGTGCGGTGCCGGGCGATGGCGAGGGCGGCGTTGAGCGCGCCCATCGCCAGCAGCGCCGCCGTCCAGCCGAGCAGCGGCCCCCGGTGGCCCGGCACCAGCCCGTCGTCGACGGCGCGGGAGAGCAGGTACGGCGGCATCATCAGCCCCGTCATCCACAGCGTGCCGAAGGTGGCGCCCGCCGCCACCCGGGGCAGCTGACAGCGCGTCAACCAGAGCAGATACCGCGCGGAGCTGCGGTGGTCGGGCGTCTCACGCCCCGGACGCGCCGCGCTGCGGCCTGGTCTCCCCATGGCCGCACCCTATGGGGACGGCCCCGAGGGGTCAGCGGCGGACCGCCCGCAGCAGTACGAACTTCGGGTCGGAGGCGACGACTTCGCAGGTGCCGAAGAGCCGCTTCAGCCGTACGTGGTAGCCGAGATGGCGGTTGCCGACGACCCACAGCTCACCGCCGGGCCGCAGCACGGCGCGCGCCCCGCCGAACATCCGCCGGGCGGTCGCGTCGGACGTCGCCCGGTGGGTGTGGAACGGCGGGTTGTTCACCACGAGGTCCACCGAGCCGGGCTCCAGACCCGTCAGCGCGTCGCCGACGGTGAACTCCGCCCGCGCGCCCTCCGGCGCGTTCGCCGCGAAGGTGGCGCGCGCGGCGGCCACGGCGGAGAACGACTCGTCGACGAAGACGGTCTCGGCCGCCGGGTTGGCCAGCGCCAGCGCGGTGCCGACGACGCCGTTGCCGCAGCCCAGGTCGACGACGCGTTCGGCGCCCTGCCGCCGGGGGAGGTGGCCGAGGAGGAAGCGGGTCCCGATGTCCAGCCGGTCGGCGCAGAAGATCCCGGCGTGGTTGGTGACCGTCCGCCCGGACATCACGCCGACGTCCCCGGGCAGCGCGTAGCTGCGCGGCCAGGACGGCGCGGCGGGGGTGAGGGCCGGATCCGGGGTGCAGAAGATCAGCCGCGCCTTGCGGACGGCGAGGGAGGTCCGGGTCGGACCGAGGATCTGCTCGAACAGCTTCAGCGTCGAGGTGTGGATCTCGGAGACCATGCCGGTGCCGACGATCCGGGTCCCGGCGTGCACCGCGGGCGCCAGCCGCCGCAGCTGCTCCTCCAGCAGCGCCAGGCTCTTCGGCACCCGGACCAGCAGCAGATCGATCCGCTCCGGCGGCGCGTCCAGCACCGTCCGCAGCCGTACGGCGCCCTCGGCGACACCGTTGCGCCGCAGGTTCGCCTCGGTGGCGCGCTGGGTGAGGTAGGAGTCGGTGATCTGGACGAGGCGGGGGGCGCCGGGCTCGGCTGCGGCGTGGGCCGTGGCCAGCGCGGTGGCGAGGGCACCCCAGCGGTCGCCGAGGACGACGGTGGTGCCGGCGGGGGACGGGCCCGGGGGCGCCTCGGCGGCCCCGGCGTCTTCGGCCCCGCCCTCCGCGAGGTGGTCCAGCAGATAGGCGTCGGCGGCGTCCCAGGCACGGAGCGGGTCGCGGGGGTCCTCGGGGAAGCGGCTGAGGCCGAACGCACCCCATGACGTCGTGAAACGGTTCATCGTGGACTCAGGCTAGCCGAGGCAGGGGGCGGACGGATCGGGAGCCGGGGGGCGCCGACGTCGCGGCGTCCCCGCTGGCCTCGTGGCCCCCGGGCACGCGCCGGGCCCGGTGCATCCGGGCGCAGCCGTTCCCGCCGGCCCGGTGGCTTCCGCACGCAGCGGACGGCGGCGGCTTCCGCCCGCAGCCGGCAGTGGCGGCGACCGCCGTCGCCGCGGATCCGGACCCGCCCCGGCAGCTCCGGATCCACCCCGGCTCACCCCACGCTCTCCCGCCACGCCTGGTGCAGCTCGGCGAAGCGGCCGCGGTCGGATATCAGCTCGGCGGGGGTGCCGTCCTCCACGATCCGGCCACCGGCCATGACCAGCACCCGGTCGGCGATCTCCACCGTCGACAGGCGGTGCGCGATCACCACCGCCGTCCGGCCGCGCAGCACGGTGTCCATGGCCCGCTGCACCGCCCGCTCGCCCGGTATGTCCAGCGAACTGGTCGCCTCGTCCAGGATCAGCACGGCGGGGTCGGCGAGCAGCGCCCGCGCGAAGCCGACCAACTGCCGCTGGCCCGCGGAGATCCGGCCGCCGCGCTTGCGGACGTCGGTGTCGTACCCGTCCGGCAGCGCGGCGATGAAGTCGTGCGCACCGATCGCCCGGGCGGCGTCCTCGATCTCGGCGCGAGTGGCGTCGGGCCGCCCCAGCGCGATGTTCTCGGCGACCGTCCCGGAGAACAGGAACGCCTCCTGGGTGACCATCACCACGCTCCGGCGCAGCTCGGCCGAGGGCAGTTCCCGCAGGTCCACGCCGTCCAGCAGGACCCGGCCCGCGGTCGGGTCGTAGAAGCGGGCCAGCAGCTTGGCCAGCGTCGACTTGCCGGCGCCGGTCGAGCCGACCACGGCGACCGTCTCGCCCGCGGCCAGCCGCAGCCCGAAGCGGGGCAGCACCTCGCCGCCGGTCCGGTACGCGAACCGCACCTCCTCGAAGACGACCTCCCGGCCGGGCCGCCCCTCGGGGGCCGCCGGCAGCGCCGCCGGGGCGGACGGCTCGGGGACCGACGGGCGCTGCGCCAGCAGCCCGGCGATCTTCTCCAGCGAGGCGGCCGCGCCCTGGTAGGAGTTGAGGAACATGCCGAGCCGGTCGATCGGGTCGTACAGCCGCCGCAGGTACAGCACCGCGGCGGCCAGCACGCCCAGCTCCAGCGTGCCGGTCGCCACGCGGTAGGCGCTCCACAGCACGATCGCGGCGACCGCGAAGTTGGCCACCAGCCGCGAGCCGACGACATACCGGGCCATCTCCAGCAGGGTGTCGCCGTTGACGGCCTCGTGAGTGCGGTTCAGCGCGGCGAACGCGGCGTCGTTGGGCCGCTCACGGCGGAACGCCTGCACCGGGCGGATGCCGTTGACCGTCTCGGTGAACTTCACGATGACGGCGGCGACCGCCGACGACTTGCTGCTGAACACCCGGATCGAACGCCGCTGGTAGGAGCGGATCAGCAGCGCCAGCGGCCCGGTGGAGGCCAGCGCCGCGATGCCGGTGCGCCAGTCCAGGTAGAGGAGCATCACGGTGATCGAGACGGAGGAGAGGACGAAGGAGATCAACTCCTCCAGGCCCTCGTCGAGGAGTTCGCGCAGCGCCTCGACGTCCGTGGTGGCCCGCGAGATCAGCCGGCCCGAGGTGTACCGCTCGTGGAAGTCGAGGCTGAGCGCCTGCGCATGCCGGAAGATGCGGCCGCGCAGATCCAGCAGGACGTCCTGGCTGATCCGGGCCGAGCGCCGGATGAAGAGGTACTTCAGCCCGCCCGACACCACGGCGCACAGCGCGGCCCCGACCGCCACGGTGATCAGCGGGCCGTGGTCCCCGGCGCGCAGCGCGGGCACCGCGCGGTCCAGCGCGAACGCCACGAGCAGCGGCCCGGCCTGCACCGCCGCCTGCTGGAGCAGCAGCATCACCGCCGAGACCGTCACCCACCGGGTGTGCGGGGCCAGCAGCGACCGCAGCAGCCGACGCGACGCCCCGGGCGGCGCCGGGAGGACGTCCCGGGTGAAGGCGTCGCCGTCCCCGGCCGGCGGCCCGGGCGCGGGCGGACCGGCGGGTACGGCGCCGGGTGCGGGGGCGGTCGTCATCGGGTGCCTCCGGAGGCGTCGCGGGGCCGGGGCGCCGGCCCCGCCGCGACGGGGTCGGTGCCGGACATCAGCCCGGCGTACTCGGCGTTGTCACGCAGCAGTTGGTGATGGGTGCCGACGGCGGCTATCCGGCCGCCGGAGAGCAGCGCCACCCGGTCGGCCAGCAGGACCGTGGACGGGCGGTGCGCGACGATCAGCGCGGTGGTGGTCGCCAGGACCTGCCGCAGCGCCGCCTCGACCAGCGCCTCGGTGTGGACGTCGAGGGCGGAGAGCGGGTCGTCGAGGATCAGGAACCGTGGTCGTCCGGCGACCGCGCGGGCCAGCGCGAGCCGCTGCCGCTGGCCGCCGGACAGGCTCATGCCCTGCTCCCCGACCTGGGTGTGCGGCCCCTCGGGCAGCGCGGCGACGAAACCGTCGGCCTGCGCCACCGCCAACGCCCGCCGCAGATCCGCCTCCTGGAGGTCCGCGGCGCCCATCAGGACGTTCTCGGCGACGCTCGCGGAGAACAGCGTCGGCTCCTCGAAGGCGACCGACACCAGGCCGCGCACCTCGTCCCGGGAGAGCGCGGTGAGATCGCGGCCGTCCAGGGTGATCCGCCCGCCGGTCGGGTCGTACAGCCGCGGGACCAGCGCGGTGAGCGTCGTCTTCCCGCTGCCCGTGGCCCCCACCAGCGCCATCGTCTCCCCGGACGCGATGTGCAGATCGACCCCGCGCAGCGTCGGCGGGGCGCCCCGGGGCGCGTCGGGGTAACGGAACTCGACACCGGCGAAGACGAGCCCGCCGGAGGCTCCCGGGCGCTGGGAGGGGCCGGACGCCTCGGGTGTGCCGGGGCTGCCGGAACCGTCGGGTGCGTCGGAGCCGGAGCCGTCCGTGGCGTCATCGGCGGCCGCCCGCGGCCCGGGAAGCAGCGCGGCCGTCTCCCCTGACGGCGCCTCTCCCGGCAACGCTGCCCCCGGCAACGCCGCCCCCGGCAACGCTTCCCCCGACGACGCCGCCTCCGGCGCGTCCAGCACCTCGAAGTACCGGTCGGTGGCCATCGCCGCCTCGTAGCTCATCGCCAGCAGGAAGCCGATGGAGTCCACCGGCCAGCGCAGCGCGAGCGCCGTCGAGAGGAAGGCGACCAGCGTGCCGGCGGAGAGCGCGCCGTCCGCCACCTGGACGGTGCCGAGCACCAGCGCGGCGCCGATCGCCAGCTCCGGCAGCAGGGTGATGGCACCCCAGATCGTGGCCAGGATCCGGGCCTTGCGCAGCTCGGTGGTGCGCAGCTCATGGGTCAGCCGCCGGAACATCCGGGCCTGACTGCGATGGCGGCCGAAGCCCTTCACGATCCGGATGCCGAGGACCGACTCCTCGATCACCGTCGTCAGATCGCCGACCTGGTCGAGCGCCCGGCGCGCGGCCAGTGCGTACTTCGCCTCGAAGACCGAGCACAGGATCATCAGCGGCAGCACCGGCGCCAGCAGCACCAGCCCCAGCGAGAAGCGCTGGGCCAGCAGGATCGCGCAGCCCACCAGGATCGTCGCGCCGTTGACCAGCAGGAACGTCAGCGGGAAGGCCAGGAACATCCGCAGCAGCTGGAGGTCGGTGGTGGCGCGGGAGAGCAACTGGCCCGAGGCCCAGCGGTCGTGGAAGGAGACCGGCAGCCGCTGGAGGCGGGTGTAGAGCCGCTCCCGCATGGCCGCCTCGACGCCCGCCAGCGGCCGCGCGACCAGCCAGCGCCGCAGCCCGAACAGCCCCGCCTCGGCCACCCCGAGCGCCAGGAGGAACCCGGCGCCCAGCCAGACGCCGCCGGGCGCGCCCGCGGCGACCGGGCCGTCCACGATCCACTTGAGCACCAACGGGATGACGAGGCTGATGCAGGACGCGACCACGGCGACGACCGCGGCGGTGAACAGCCGCGCCCGCACCGGCCGGACGAACGGCCACAGGCGCAGCAGCGATCGCACGGCGGAGTGCCGCGGGGGCTCGGAGGACGGTGGACGGGCGGGTGTGCTCGCGGTGGCATCCATCACAGGCGAGAGTAAGGGCGGCCACTGACAACGCTCATGTGTTTTTCGCGCCGCACCGACCCCGCCGAGCCGCCGCACCGTCCACCGAGTCGCCGCCCGCCCCCTCCCACCTCGCCTGACCTGCGCCTCCGTCCAGGAAATCCCCGCCGCCCGCACCGGACCGCCCCCTCGGAACCGCCGCCCGGCCGCCGCCTCCGACGCCCCGCACCCCGCGCCGCGGCCGGGGAACCGGCGTCCGCCCCTCCCGTAGCACCGCCATCCCCCACGCACCGGGCGCCACGCCGCCCCCATGCCACCGCAACGCCGTATCCCGTGCGGGACACGGACCTGCCGGGCCGTCACTTCCGGTGTGTCCACCGTCGCATCGGTCACAATTCGCCATATGTCCGGTGATGAGAAGGACCGCACCCCCCGCCCGCCGGCCCGCCGCCCCGTGCGGCTCCGGCGCCTCCTCCGTCTCGCCCTGGTGCCGGTGTGCGCTCTGACCGCGGTGACCGGCTGCGCCGTCCCCGACCTGCTGGGCGGCGACAAGCCGCCCGGCGCGGAGCGGGGCATCGACATCGAGCCCGGTGACGGCGCCCGCGATGTGAGCGAGAGCGGGCGACTCCTCGTCCGGGCGTCCGACGGGCGCCTCCAGCGGGTGACGGTGCGGCGCACCGGCGACGGCGGCGCGGCGCGGGTCCCGGGCCGGATCTCCCGCGACGGTCTGACCTGGCGGCCCACCGCGCGCCGGCTGGAGGCCGCGGCGACGTACACGGTGGACGCGGTGGCGCTGGACGGCGAGGGCGACCGCAGGACCCGCCACACCACCTTCACCACCGGGCCCGCCAAGCTGGCCGCCACCCTCCTCCCCGAGGACGGCGCCACCGTCGGCACCGGCATGATCGTCTCGCTCCAGTTCAACCACCCGATCCCCGATCTCGCCGCCGTGCAGCGCGCCGTACGGGTCACCGCCGACCCGGACGTCGAGCTGGCCCCCCACTGGTTCGGCGACCAGCGGCTGGACTTCCGTCCGAAGGAGCGCTGGCGCCCCGGCACCACCGTCACCCTGGAGGTCGCGCTGGACGGCGTCCGGGCCGGGCCCCGCACGTTCGGCACCCAGAGCGAGACCGTCCGGTTCCGGATCGGCCGGGACCAGACGAGCGTCATCGACGCGGCCCGGCACACCCTGACGGTCACCCGGGAAGGGGAGAAGCCGGTGACGCTGCCGGTCACCGCGGGCGACGAGAAGAACCCCACGTACAACGGGAAGATGGTGATCCTGGAGCGGCTGCCGAAGACGCGGATGGACGCCCGGACGGTCGGTTTCGGCCGCGCCTACGACATCCCCGACGTGCCGCACGCGATGCGCCTGACGACCTCCGGCACCTTCCTGCACGGCAACTACTGGGCCGACCCCGACATCTTCGGCGACGAGAACACCAGCCACGGCTGCGTCGGCCTGCTCGACAACAAGGGCGGCAAGGGCGCCACCCCGGCCGGCTGGTTCTACACGCAGTCGCTCATCGGCGACATCGTGGAGGTCCGCAACTCCCGGGACCGCATCGTCGCCGCGGACAACGGCCTCGGCGGCTGGAACATGCCCTGGACGCAGTGGCGGGCGGGGACGGCCCTGTAGCGACCGCTGCGGCGGCGAGCCGGCGGAAGCGGCGACCGGTCCGGGCGGCCCGCAGCGTCCCGGACCGCCCGGACGATCAACCTCGCTGCCCGCTCGCTGACTTGACGCCCGCCCCTTCCGTCCCGTCCCCTCCCGCTTTTCCCTCATCCGTCCGTCCCGGGGGTGCCGGGGCCGCGCCCCGAGCCGCCCTCGCCGGGCAACCCGCTGTCACACCCATGTGGTTATCTACACGGAAGGTGCGGCCGCCCCCCGGCGGGAGGTGCCGCGCCGAGTGGCGGTGTGCTGCGCACGGGGGAGTGCGCGCGGGGCGAGGGGAAGAGGGGCCGGAGATGCACCAGTCGATATCCGAAGAGCCGGTACGGCGGCCGATACGTCCGCGAGCGGTTCGGCGGCGGGCGCGGCGCGGCGCCGCCGCGGCCCTCGCCCTCGGCTCCGTCCTGCTCGCCGCGGGATGCGGCGACGGCGCGGACGCGAAGGGCTCGGCCGACCGGGCGCGCGCCGCGCACGGCCCCTCGAAAGCCGTCGTGACGATCGCGCCCCGGGACGGCGCGGACTCCGTCGCCACCAGCGGCGCCCTCGCGGTCACGGCCCGCTGGGGCAAGCTCCGCTCCGTCAAGGTCAAGGACGCCGAGGGGAACGACGTACCGGGCCGGATATCCGGCGGCGGCACCGGATGGCAGCCCACCGGGCACCTCGGGACGGCGACGACGTACACCGTCGACGCCGAGGCCGCCGACGCGGAGGGCCGCAAGGTCACCCGCCACGCCCGCTTCACCACCCTCACGCCCGAGGAAACCTTCACCGCGACGTACACGCCGGACGACGGGCAGAAGACCGGCGTCGGGATGCCGGTCTCGCTGCGCTTCAGCCGCGGCATCACCGACCCCGCCGCCGTGGAGAAGGCCGTCAAGGTCACCGCGGAGCCCGCCGTCCCCGTCGAGGGCCACTGGTTCGGCAACGACCGGCTGGACTTCCGCCCCGAGAAGTACTGGGCGCCCGGCACCAAGGTCACCCTCCGGCTCGATCTGGACGGCGTCGAGGGCCGTCCCGGCGTCTACGGGAAGCAGTCCCGGAAGGTGTCGTTCACCGTCGGGCGCAGCCAGATCAGCACCGTCGACGCCCGGTCGAAGAAGATGACCGTGGTCCGCGACGGCAAGAAGATCAAGACCATCCCGATCTCCGCCGGTGCGCCCGGCACCGAGACGTACAACGGCCGGATGGTGATCAGCGAGAAGCTCCGGGTGACGCGGATGAACGGCGCCACCGTCGGCTTCGACGGCCAGTACGACATCGAGGACGTCCCGCACGCCATGCGGCTGAGCACGTCCGGCACCTTCATCCACGGCAACTACTGGTCGGGACAGGGCGCGTTCGGCAGCCGCAACGCCAGCCACGGCTGCGTGGGCCTGTTCGACCGGCGCGGCGGCGGCGACGCGTCCACCCCCGCCGCCTGGTTCTTCCGCAACTCCCTCATCGGTGACGTGGTCGTCGTCAAGAACTCCCAGGACGAGACGATCCGGCCGGACAACGGCTTCAGCGACTGGAACCTCTCCTGGCAGGAGTGGAAGTCCGGCCGCCGCTGAGCCGAGGGGGCCCGGTCCGGGGTGGCGCGTGGCACGCCGGCGCACCGTACCCAGCGCCGTTAACGACGGCTAACCTTCGCGGTATGACTGTGAACTTCGAGATCGCCGACGGCGTCGGGACCATCCGGCTCGACCGCCCGCCGATGAACGCGCTGGACATCGCCACCCAGGACCGGCTGCGCGAGCTGGGCGAGGAGGCCACCCGCCGGGACGATGTCCGCGCCGTCGTGGTGCGCGGCAGCGAGAAGGTGTTCGCCGCCGGGGCGGACATCAAGGAGATGCAGCGGATGGACCACGCCGCCATGGTGGTGCGGTCCAAGGCGCTGCAGGACGCGTTCACCGCCATCGCCCGTATTCCGAAGCCGGTGGTCGCCGCGGTCACCGGCTACGCCCTGGGCGGCGGCTGCGAACTGGCGCTCTGCGCGGACTTCCGGATCGCGGCGGAGAACGCCAAGTTCGGCCAGCCGGAGATCCTGCTCGGCGTCATCCCGGGCGCCGGCGGCACCCAGCGGCTGTCGCGGCTGGTCGGCCCGTCCAAGGCCAAGGACCTGATCTTCACCGGGCGGCACGTACGGGCCGACGAGGCGCTGGCCATCGGCCTGGTCGACCGGGTCGTCCCGGCCGAGGAGGTCTTCGAGGCGGCGCACGCCTGGGCGGCGCAGCTGGCGAAGGGCCCGGCGCTCGCGCTGCGCGCCGCCAAGGAGGCCGTCGACGCCGGGCTGGAGACGGATCTCGAAACCGGCCTGGCGATCGAACGCTCCGTGTTCGCCGGGCTGTTCGCGACCGAGGACCGTGAGATCGGGATGCGCAGCTTCGTCGAGGACGGCCCGGGGAAGGCCAAGTTCCGCCGTTGAGCCGGGGGTTGGCGGGGCAGGGGCGCACGCCTGGTGCCGCCGTGCCCCGTGCGGGGGAATCGCGCCGATCCGGCCCGGTACGCGCCCGCCCCGCGCCGCGGGTCGGGCGGGCGCCGTCCGGCCCGGTCGCGCCGCAGCTCAGGCAGGTGACGGCGGTGTCATGAACGCCGCCGGAACGGGGTCCGCGGTGACCGGAACCCGGTGTTTCCCGGTACGGGTTTCCGCCGGTTCCGCTCCCGTGGGCGTGGCGCAGCGGCCATGATGGGGGCATGGCGGGCCTGGAGGAATCGGAGCAGCCGCAGCCGCTGTGCGGCACGGCTGCCATCTGCCGGGGAGTCCCCGGCGCACCGGAGAGCGACGGACCGGCGCCGGGCCTCCCGGGGCCCGTGGTGCTCGATCTGCTCGGTGACCCGTCCGTGGACGAGGTCCCGTTCCCCTCGCGGCCGGAATCCGCCGGCGCCGCCCGCCGGCTCACCCATCGGGTCCTCCACGAACAGTGGGGCCTGCCCTTCCAGCTCACCGAGAACGCCGTCCTGCTCGTGTCGGAGCTGGTGGGCAACGCCGTACGGCACACCGGCGCGCGGCGGTTCGGGCTGCGGATGCTGCGGCGGCGCGGCTGGATCCGGATCGAGGTGCGCGATCCCTCGCGCGGGCTGCCGTGTCTGATGCCGGTCCGCGAGCTGGACGTCAGCGGCCGGGGGCTCTTCCTCGTCGACACGCTCTCCGACCGCTGGGGCGTGGATCTGCTGCCGCGCGGCAAGACCACCTGGTTCGAGATGCGCACCGGCGACCGCTGAGCCGCGGCGCCTCGCCCCGGATACGCGACTGGGGCCTCCCGCAGGGTTGTGCGGGTGAGGCCCCAGTGTCGCCCCTCGGCGGACGGAAGGGGTGTGTCCGCGGGGGTGGAACGACCTGGCCCGGGTCAATGGGGGTCGTTGCGAACGACTATGACAGGTCCGGCCTCCGATGCCAAAAGTGCATTGCGGGCAATACGGGACACCGAGGGATTTTGTCTCGGGAGATCCCAGGTGAGGTATGCCACCGACCTTGTAAACGATGGTTTGTTTACCGGTTGTCTCGATAAATATGCGGCGCTGCGGTGGCTTGCCGCGCCGGTGCCGCCCTCGGTGCCCTCGTCCGGCAGGAGCCGCACCGGCCGCGACGGGGCCCGGCTCCACCGCACCGTGCGCCCGGGGCCGTGCCTCCTCCGGATGGCGGTCCGTGCTCGGGAGGCGGCGCCGCGGTCCGTAGGATGGGGCCGCGCCCGGACGTGATCGCACGCAGCCGCGCGGGCCGACCGCGACGGCGGCGTGCACCGGGCCCCGCACGCCAGGACGAGGAAGGAGGGCCATGACCGCCACCCGCCGACCGGCGGCTGTGATCTGGCTGCTCCTCCTCGCCGTGACCTTCGGCCCGCTGCTCTGCCGCACCGGCGGCGACCAGTCGTGGCGGGCCCCGCAGACCGCCCATGCGGCCGGCCCGCGGCCCGCCGCCGACGCACCGGCCGCTCCCGTCCTGCGCGACACCGCCGACCAGGCGGACGCGGACACCGCCGACCCGCGCACCGACCCGGCGCCCCCGGTCGGCGCCCGCGCCGGCGACGGCCCCGACCGCACCCACCGCCTCACCGCGCGGACCGACCTCGTCGACGTCCCCCGGCGCTGTTCGGGGCGGCATGCGCCGGGGCCGGACGAGTCCGCGCCGCTGCCCGCCCCGCACCGCGGGGAACCGCTCGCCCCCAGTACCGCGGTGCCCGCCACGACCGCCGCCGCGCCCCTCGGCCGGCCCGTACCGGCGCGCCCCGATACCGGCCCCGCGGGGCCCGCCGATCCCGCCACGCTCCTGCCCGTACTGCGGATTTAGCGGCGCCCCACGGGAGCGCCGCCGTACTCCCGTGTGCCCGCATCCGGACCGGCCCGTGCCGCGCCGGCCGCCCCGTGCGGCCCGCCACCGCCGTCCGGCCCCTCCGCCATCCCGGTACGACTGGAGAAACCGTGTCCACCACCCCCAGCACACCCCGCCGCAAGCTCGCCGCCGTCGGCGCGATCATCGCCCTGCTCGTCGCCGTCGTCGCCATCGGCATCGCCGCCGGACGCGCCGTCGAGGACGGCCGCGCCCCCAACGAACCGCAGGGCGCGGGCCCCGCAGCCGGTGAGGACCCGGAGCAGCAGCGCGTCTACGACCGGCTCGCCGAGCGCACCAGCCGCCGCGAGGCCGGTGACGCGCTGGCCGTCGGCAAGAAGGACGCCCCGGTGGTCCTCGTCGAATACGCCGACTACCAGTGCTCGTTCTGCGGCCGCTTCACCCGCGAGACCCAGCCCGAACTGATCAAGAAGTACGTCGACGCCGGCACGCTGCGCATCGAGTTCCGCAACTTCACCCTCTACGGCGCCGACTCCGAACGCGCCGCCCGCGCCTCCTGGGCCGCCGGGCGCCAGGGCCGCTTCTGGCAGCTGCACGACGAGCTGTACGCCAAGACCCGCAAGGGCGACGCGCTCGCCGAGGACAAGCTCGTCGAGATGGCCCGCACCGCCGGGGTCGAGGACATCGAGAAGTTCCGCACCGACCTCGACAGCGACGCCGCCCGCAGCGCCCTGAAGAAGGATCAGGAGGAGGGGTACGAACTGGGCGTGCAGTCCACGCCGTCCTTCCTGGTCAACGGCCGCCCGGTGTCCGGCGCCCAGCCCACCTCCGTCTTCGCCGACGCGATCGAGACCGCCGCGAAGGCCGCGGCGGGGAAGACGGCCGGGGGAGGCGGCAAGTGACCGACATCGGGTATCTCGCGGCGTTCCTCGGCGGCGCCCTCGCGCTCGTCAGCCCGTGCAGCGCGCTGCTGCTCCCGGCGTTCTTCGCGTACTCGCTCTCCCACCCGGGGCGGCTGCTCGCCCGCACCGGCGTCTTCTACCTGGGACTCGCCACCACGCTGGTGCCGCTCGGCGTCGCCTCCACCGCCGCCAGCCGGCTCTTCAACGGCCACCGCGACCTGCTGATCACCATCGGCGGCTGGGTGGTCATCGCCATGGGGCTCGCGCAGATCTTCGGCCTCGGCTTCGCCTCCCGGCGCGCCCAGGCCGCGGCAGCCCGGATCACGCCCCGCTCGGCCGTCTCCACCTTCCTGCTGGGCTGTGTCTACGGGCTGGCCGGGTTCTGCGCCGGGCCGATCCTCGGCGCCGTCCTCACCGTCACCGCGGTCAGCGGCTCACCCGTCTACGGCGCGTCGATGCTCGCCGTCTACGCGCTGGGCATGGCGCTGCCGCTGTTCGTCCTCGCCCTGCTCTGGGACCGCTTCCGGCTGGGCAGCCGCGGCTGGCTGCGCGGCCGGGAACTGCGGCTGGGCAGGCTGCGGCTGCACACCACCTCGCTCCTGTCCGGCCTCTTCTTCATCGCCATCGGCGTGCTCTTCCTGCGCTACAACGGGACCAGCGCGCTGCCCGGTGTCCTCGACGCCGAGTCGGAGTTCCGCATCGAGGAGTGGGCGGCGTCGATCGGCAACGCCGTGCCGGACTACGTACTGATCGCGCTGGGCGCCCTCGTCGTCGCCGCCGTCCTCGGCCGGATCGCCCTGCGCCCGGAGAAGGCGCCGCGGCAAACGCCGGAGAAGGACGCGGCGAAGGACGCGGAGCAGGAGCCGCAGGGGCAGGGGGCCGCGGAGTGAGGCGACCGCCGGTGTGAGACGGCACCCGCGGGCCCCGGCCCGGCGCCACCGCCGGCCGGGGCCCCGGCGTTCCCGGATCTCGCAGGCGCGGGCCGCGAGGCCCGCCCCGCCTACGCGCTGCGCCGCCGGCCCGGCTGCGGGCGGCGGTGGTGCAGGCGGATCGGGGCGTCGGCGCGTCTGCGGCGGTCGTTGCAGAGTAGGCATTTGCCGTACCCGGGCGGCAGCGGGTCCTCCGGGTCGCCGTGGAGGGGATCGACCGCGCCGTGCGGATGGAGCGCACAGCCGGTCGGGCCGGTGGCCTCGCCGAGCGATCCGGCGGCGGTGAGCGCCCTCCGGAGTGCGTCGACGAGCTGGTCGGCGTCCCGCCGGGTCGGCGTGGCCCGCAGGGACGAGGCGATGTCGGAGGCGGTGTCCAGCGCGGTGCGGAGTTCGCGCAGCTGTGCGTAACCCATGCCCCGGAGCGTAGGCGCCCCCACTGACAGTGGATCTTCCGCGCGTGCTTCGTGGTCTCCCATGGCCGCATCCCTGCCCGCCGCGGCCGACGTCTTAGCCCCCAAAACCTTGCTGTCGCCTTACCGGCGCATGACAGCTCGGTCACCCGTCCGGACCGGCCGGCCGGCCGTGCCGTCCCGGGCGCCCGTCGCACGGCGAAGGGCCCGCCGGAAGCACTCCGGCGGGCCCTTCGTCTCCTGCGCCGTCCGTCACGGCGCGAGCGGCAGCTCCCGCTTGTGGGCGGTGAAGCGGTAGCGGCGCACGATGGCCTCGCGCACGACGTCGTCCATCGGCCGGCCCTCCAGGAAGTCGTCGATCTGGTCGTACGTCACGCCCAGCGCGACCTCGTCCGGCTTGCCCGGGTCCAGCGTCTCCAGATCCGCCGTCGGCACCTTCACGACCAGCTCCTCCGGGGCGCCCAGGGCCGCGGCCACCGCGCGCACCCGCCGCTTGGTCAGACCGGTCAGCGGGACGACGTCGGCGGCGCCGTCGCCGAACTTGGTGAAGAAGCCCGAGACCGCCTCGGCGGCGTGGTCGGTGCCGACGACCAGGCCGTCCTGGGCGCCCGCCACCGCGTACTGCGCGATCATGCGCTGCCGGGCCTTGATGTTGCCCTGGACGAAATCCTGGTGGGCGGCGTCGCGGAACTCCAGCCCGCCGGCGACCGCCGACGCCAGCGCGGCATCGCTCGCCGGCCGGACGTCCACCGTCAGCAGCCGGTCGGGCCGGATGAAGTCCAGCGCCCGCTGCGCGTCCTTCTCGTCCGCCTGGACGCCGTAGGGCAGCCGCATCGCGAAGAACGTCGCGTCGTGGCCGGCCTCCCGGGCGCGCTCCACGGCCATCTGGCACAGGCGGCCCGCGGCCGTGGAGTCGACGCCGCCGCTGATGCCGAGCACCAGGGAGCGCAGCCCCGTGGAGGTCAGCCGCTCCGTGAGGAACGCGACCCGGCGCTCGATCTCGTGCCCGGCGTCGAAGGACGCGCTCACCTGGAGATCCCGGGCGATCTCCTGCTGGGCCATGGACGCCGGGTCACTCACGGCTGCTCCTCGTACTGTCGGAATCCGTCGGCCGGGGAAAAGGACCGGCCACCGGAAACCTTATGCCGGGTGCGCCCACTTCTTGAGGGCGGCCTTGCTCGCGAAGTCCGCGACGTCCTTGTCGAGCGGCCGGTCGGTGTACTGGTGGATCCGCCACTTCGCCTTGATCCGCGGATGCCCGGCCTTGACGTAGTCGGCGATCCACAGTCCGTCACCGGCGTACGAGGTGGTGTCGTGGTTCAGCCAGAAGCTGCGGTTGCAGTAGAGCATCACCCGGTGCGTGGGGCGGAGCTTCTTGACCTCTCTCAGGAACTGGTCCTTCTGCGCGTTGCTCGCGTAGGTGCCGCTGCCGGTGGTCTCCCAGTCGGCGGCGAGGATGTCACCGCCGACCGATGCGCACTTCTCGACGAAGTACCGCGCCTGCGCCGCGATGTTCCCCGGCCACAGGAAGTGGTAGAAGCCGACCACGCACCCGGCCTTGCGCGCCTTCGCCGCCTGCGCCGTCTGATGGGGGTTGATGTACGAGCGGCCCTCGGTGGCCTTGATGATCACGAAGTCCAGCCCGTCGGTGGAGAACGACGTGTTGTACGAGCTGACATCGACACCGTGCAGCATGAGCGGCCTCCCGCCGTCGCGACCTGCCTGTCCGAACCGTCCACTGCGTTCCAGCAGTTCAGCACGTTCACCGAGGAGGACGCCAGATCGCTACCGAGAAGTTCCGCAGCGTGACGACCGGTTGACGCGGAGCGGAAGAACCCCTACGGCGTGCGGCGGTTGGGGCGGGGGAGTCGAAAGGGTGACCGGGGGTCAGGCCGTGGGCTGCGTGGGGTGGCGCAGTTGTTCGGCGGCGTCCGAGACGCGGTGCAGCAGCTCCACGAAGACCGTCTGCTCGGCGGGCGCCAGCGGGGAGAGGAAGAGCTGGTTCATCCGCGCGGTGCGCACCGCGAGCTTCTTGTGGACGCGGACGCCCTCGTCGGTGGCGCGCAGCGCCGCGCGGCGGCCGTCCCGGGGATCGCGGATCTTGTCGACCATCCCGCGCACCACCAGCCGGCGGATCACCTCGGCGATGGTGGAGCGGTCCAGCCCGACCCGCTCGCCGACCGTGCGCTGATCCAGCCCGTCCTCGCCGACCAGGGAGTTGAGGACCGCGAACTGCGGGGAGGTGACCTCCTCGGAGACCATCGTCGTCCACAGCAGGGTGTGTGCCTGCTGGAACCGCCTGGCCAGGGGCCCCGGATGGCTGCTGAGGTCGAGCGTGGTCACGCCGCCTCTCCTTCCCCGTCGAAGCTCGGGCCCGTACGCACTGCGCGTCCGGAGCGGCACTTATTGTAGCGGCGCGCCGGGGCCCGGACGGGCGCTTCGATCAGGCGGGTGTGGTACGGAAATCCAGCTGGCGGGGAGGTTTCCGGGGCTCCGGAACGGACGGGGCGGCCCGCCGGGCGGCCCCGTCCGGGCCCGCAGGCGTGCGCGGGCCCGGGCCGGCGCTCAGCACTCGATGATGTTCACCGCGAGCCCGCCGCGCGCGGTCTCCTTGTACTTCACCGACATGTCCGCGCCGGTGTCCTTCATCGTCTTGATGACCTTGTCGAGCGAGACGTGGTGGCGGCCGTCGCCACGCAGCGACATCCGGGCGGCGGTGACGGCCTTGACGGACGCCATGCCGTTCCGCTCGATGCACGGGATCTGCACCAGGCCGCCGATCGGGTCGCAGGTCAGGCCGAGGTTGTGCTCCATGCCGATCTCGGCGGCGTTCTCCACCTTCTCCGGGGTGGCGCCGAGGACCTCGGCGAGGCCGCCCGCCGCCATCGAGCAGGCCGAGCCGACCTCGCCCTGGCAGCCGACCTCCGCGCCGGAGATGGAGGCGTTCTCCTTGAAGAGCATGCCGATCGCGCCGGCCGCGAGCAGGAAGCGGACCACGCCGTCCTCGTCGGCGCCGGGCACGAAGTTCACGTAGTAGTGCAGGACCGCGGGGATGATCCCGGCCGCGCCGTTGGTGGGGGCGGTCACCACCCGGCCGCCGGCCGCGTTCTCCTCGTTGACGGCCATGGCGTAGAGGGTGATCCACTCCATGGCGTGCGCCTGTGCGTCGCCCTCGGTGCGCAGGGCGCGGGCGGCGTTGGCGGCCCGGCGGCGGACCTTCAGGCCGCCCGGCAGGATGCCCTCGCGGGTCATGCCGCGCTCCACGCACGCCTGCATCACGCGCCAGATCTCCAGCAGCCCGGCGCGGATCTCCTCCTCGGTGCGCCACGCCTTCTCGTTCTCCAGCATCAGCGCGGAGATGGACAGCCCGGTCTCCTGCGTCAGCCGCAGCAGTTCGTCGCCGGTGCGGAAGGGGTGGGTCAAGACGGTGTCGTCGAGCTTGATCCGGTCCTCGGCCGCCGCGTCC
This sequence comes from Streptomyces sp. NPDC000404, assembly GCF_040300365.1. Taxonomy (NCBI): domain Bacteria; kingdom Bacillati; phylum Actinomycetota; class Actinomycetes; order Kitasatosporales; family Streptomycetaceae; genus Streptomyces; species Streptomyces sp. NPDC000404. The sequence continues at coordinate 379,843 of NZ_JBEPDN010000005.1, forward strand.
TCGTCGACGACGAAGCCGCCGCCCACCGAGTAGTACGTCTTCTCCAGCAGCGGCGCGCCGTGCTCGTCGTAGGCGAAGAGGGTCATGCCGTTGGCGTGGTACGGCAGGGAGCGGCGGCGGTGCAGGATCAGCTGGGTCGCCTCGTCGAAGGCGATCTCGTGGGCGTCCCCTATCTCGGCGGCCAGCAGGCGCAGCCGGCCGCTCTCGCGGATCTCGGCGACGCGGGCGTCGGCGTTCTCCACGTCGACGGTGCGCGGGGACTCGCCCTCCAGGCCGAGCAGGACGGCCTTGGGGGTGCCGTGGCCGTGGCCGGTGGCGCCGAGCGAGCCGAACAGTTCCGCGCGCACCGAGACGGTCTGGGCGAGGACCCCGTCCTTCTTGAGGCGGCGGGCGAACATCCGGGCCGCGCGCATGGGGCCCACCGTGTGGGAGCTGGAGGGGCCGATGCCGATGGAGAAGAGGTCGAAGACGGAGATGGCCACGGTGGCGGACTCCCTTGTCTGCTCGTGAGGAGCGGTGCGGGCGGGGAGGGGGGATCGGGGGGTTGGTGCGGTTTTCAGGGTGTATCGGTGCCGACAGACGAGCGTAACCCGGACATGGGGCGGGCCGTCGCACACGGCCCTGCGGGCGGCCGTCGGCCCGGGAAACGGCGGGTGCCGGACGACCGGCGCTCCCTGCGGGAACGGTTCTGCGGGGCGCTCGGAGCACGGCCCCGACGTCGCATGCGGCCGGGACCGGCGCCCGCTTCGCGGCGTTCACACCGGCTCGTCCCGCGTTGTGGGGCAGGCAGACGGCGAGCCCGGGACCGAGGCCCCGGGCTCGTGGCCCGTACCGCCTCCGGGCGCCGCGGGGTGCGGCGCCCGGAGGCCACGGCGCGCGGCGGTGTGCCGCGCGCCCCTGCTCAGAGCGAGGGGTAGAGCGGGTGCTTCGCGGCGAGGGCGGCGACCCGCGCCTTGAGCGACTCGGCGTCGTACGACGGCTTCAGCGCCTCGGCGATGACGTCGGCGACCTCGCGGAAGTCGTCGGCGCCGAAACCGCGGGTGGCCAGCGCCGGGGTGCCGATCCGCAGACCCGAGGTCACCATCGGGGGCCGCGGGTCGTTGGGGACGGCGTTGCGGTTGACCGTGATGCCGACCTCGTGGAGGCGGTCCTCGGCCTGCTGGCCGTCCAGCTCGCTGTTGCGCAGGTCCACCAGGACGAGGTGGACGTCGGTGCCGCCGGACAGGACCGAGACGCCCGCCTCGGTGACGTCCGGCTGCACCAGGCGCTCGGCCAGGATGCGGGCGCCCTCCAGGGTGCGCTGCTGGCGCTCCTTGAACTCGGCGGACGCCGCGACCTTGAAGGAGACCGCCTTCGCCGCGATGACGTGCTCCAGCGGACCGCCCTGCTGACCCGGGAAGACCGCGGAGTTGATCTTCTTTGCCAGCTCCTGGGTGGAGAGGATCACGCCGCCGCGCGGTCCGCCCAGGGTCTTGTGGGTGGTGGTGGTGACGACGTGGGCGTGCGGCACCGGGTTGGGGTGCAGCCCCGCGGCGACCAGACCGGCGAAGTGCGCCATGTCCACCATCAGGTACGCGCCGACCTCGTCCGCGATCTTGCGGAAGGCGGCGAAGTCCAGCTGACGCGGGTAGGCGGACCAGCCCGCGACGATCAGCTTCGGGCGGTGCTCCTTGGCGAGCCGCTCGACCTCCTCCATGTCGACCAGGTTGGTCTTCTCGTCGACGTGGTAGGGCACCACGTTGTAGAGCTTGCCGGAGAAGTTGATCTTCATGCCGTGGGTGAGGTGACCACCGTGGGCGAGGTTCAGGCCCAGGATGGTGTCGCCCGGCTTGATCAGCGCGAACATCGCGGCGGCGTTGGCCTGCGCACCGGAGTGCGGCTGGACGTTGGCCGCCTCCGCACCGAAGAGCTCCTTGATGCGGTCGATGGCGATCCGCTCGACCACGTCGACGTGCTCGCAGCCGCCGTAGTAACGGCGGCCGGGGTAGCCCTCGGCGTACTTGTTGGTGAGAACCGAGCCCTGTGCCTCCATGACGGCGACCGGAGCGAAGTTCTCCGAGGCGATCATTTCGAGGGTGGACTGCTGACGGTGGAGCTCGGCGTCGACGGCGGCGGCGACGTCGGGGTCGAGCTCGTGGAGGGAGCTGTCGAGAAGCGACATGGGTCTTCTCCTGGAGAGTCAGGGGGGCGCGGAGCGCTTCCGGTACGGGCGGCGGCCGAGCGGCGGACTCAGCCGGCGGTGAAGGCGGTGTACTCGTCCGCGGAGAGCAGGTCGGCCGGCTCCGTGGTGACCTTCACCTTGAACAGCCAGCCGCCCTCGAACGGGGCGGTGTTCACCAGCGAGGGGTCGGCGCTGACATCCTCGTTAACCTCGGTGATCTCGCCACTGACCGGCGCGTAGAGATCGCTGACCGACTTGGTCGACTCCAGCTCGCCGCAGGTCTCACCCGCGGTGATGGTGTCGCCGGCCTTCGGCAGGTCCACGTAGACGACATCGCCGAGCGCGTTCGCCGCGTGCTCGGTGATGCCGACCGTCGCGACGCCGTCCGCGGCGTCCGACAGCCACTCGTGCTCCTTGCTGTAGCGCAGGTGCTGGGGGTTGGTCATGGGTCGATTCTCCTGTACGCGAGGGTGTGGTGGTGAAAGGGGTCTTGCACAGTGAGACACACCGGTGGCGGCCGGGCCGCACCGGCCCGGCGCGGCGGCCCCAACGGTGGTGATGTGTCCCGCTACGGGCTACTTCGCCCGCGGGGGATACGGGCTACTTCTCCCGCTTGTAGAAGGGCAGCGCGACGACCTCGTACGGCTCGTGGCTGCCACGGATGTCGACCTTGACGCCCGCGGTGCCCGGGGCGGCGTGCGCGGCGTCGACGTAGGCCATCGCCACCGGCTTGCCCAGGGTCGGCGACGGCGCGCCGGAGGTCACCTCGCCGATCACGGTGCCCTCGGCGTCGACCACCGCGTAGCCCGCCCGCGGCACCCGGCGGCCCTCGGCGATCAGGCCGACGAGCTTGCGCGGCGGCTGCTCCTCGGCGCGCGCGGCGGCGGCCTCCAGCGCGGCGCGGCCGACGAAGGCGCCGCCGTTGGACGTCTTCTCGAACTTCACGACCCGGCCCAGACCCGCGTCGAACGGCGTGAGCGCCGTCGTCAGCTCGTGGCCGTAGAGCGGCATGCCCGCCTCCAGGCGCAGCGTGTCGCGGCAGGACAGGCCGCACGGCACCAGGCCCGCGTCCTTGCCCGCCGCCAGCAGCGCCTCCCACAAAGCGGCCGCGTCGTCCGGCCGGACGAACAGCTCGAAGCCGTCCTCGCCGGTGTATCCCGTACGGGCGATGAGCGCGGACACCCCGGCGACCGTGCCGGGCAGTCCGGCGTAGTACTTCAGCCCGTCCAGGTCGGCGTCGGTGACGGCCTTGAGGATGCCGGGGGAGGCCGGGCCCTGGACGGCCAGCAGCGCGTAGGCGTCGCGGTCGTCGCGGATCGCGGCGTCGAAGCCGCCGGCCCGGGCGGTCAGCGCGTCCAGGACGGTCTGCGCGTTGGAGGCGTTGGCGACGACCATGTACTCCGTCTCGCCGAGGCGGTAGACGATCAGGTCGTCGAGGATGCCGCCGTCCTCCTGGCAGATCATCGTGTAGCGGGCGCGGCCCGGCTTCACGGAGCCGATGTTGCCGACCAGCGCGTGGTCGAGGAGGTCGGCCGCCTGCGGGCCGGTGACGGTGATCTCGCCCATGTGGGAGAGGTCGAAGAGGCCGGCGCGGGTGCGGACGGCGATGTGCTCGTCGCGCTCGCTGGCGTAGCGCAGCGGCATGTCCCAGCCCGCGAAGTCGGTCATGGTCGCGCCCAGCGCGCGGTGGACGGCGTCGAGCGCGGTGCGGCGGGGGGCATCGGTCATGGTGGGCTCCCGGACAGGATGAGAGGACATGTCTCCCCATCTGTCATCGGAACCTGAGAGGTTCACCGGAATCCCGCGAACGGGCCGGTTTGCACCTTGGGTGGAACCGCCTCCCGGACCGGGCCGCGGTTCGCTTTTCAGATCTGCCTCGCCCGCGCGGTATAGGGGCCTGAGAGATTCAAGGGAGGACTTGCTCCTTCGGCGCCCCGGCGCGGCCGGGGACTCTCCCGCGCGGATTCAAGCGGCCGGTATGCAGTTGACCGTGCACGGCGGAACACCGAAGTGCACGTGGCGCCGACATCATTGCACGGGATCGCCGCACGTAGGAGCCCCGGTCCGGAACCGGCCGGGCCGGCCGGACCGAACGCCTCCGCGCGGTCCGCGCCGCACCCGGGGCGGCCGCCGGAACGCCCCGCGCCTTGAAGCGCATTACCTTTCCTTGACACTCTGCGGGGAGGGGACGGGCCGCAGCCCGGGCCCGCCGGACGGGGAGGGGCGATCACGGTGCAGAGCGAAGCCATGCGCACGGCCATGCCGGAGACCCGAGGCACCGCGCCGCCCCGCCTCGTGCCCGGGCCCCGCCCGCCCCGGGAGCCGCACGCCGCGCACGGACCGCGCCGGGGCCCGCACCCGGATGGCGCCCCGGGTCCGGCTGAGGGCTGCGCCCCTGCTCCGGGCGAGGCCTGCGCCCCGGCGGCGGGCGGGGCCGCGTCGCCCGCCGCCCCCGCCGTCACCGACCTGCGCGCCCGCCCCGCCGCCGCGCTGCCGGCCGAACTCCGCTTCCCCGCGGGCGCGGTGGTCGTCGTCTCCGGGCTGCCGGGCGGCGGCAAGAGCACCCTGATGCACCGCGTCGTCCCGGTGGCGGACGACGGCGGCGCGCCCGTCCACCGCGTCGACTCCCAGGACGTGCGCGAGCGCTGGGAGCGCGGCCGGCTGCGCCGGGTGCCGTACGCGCTCTACCGGCCACTCGTCCGGGTGGCGCACTACCTCGGACTGCGCCGGGTGCTGCGCTCGGGCCGGGGCGCGGTGGTGCACGACTGCGGGACGCAGCGCTGGGTGCGCCGCTGGATCGCCCGCGGCGGGCGCCGCCCGCACCTGCTGCTGCTCGACGTCCCGCCGGAGGTGGCGCGGTGCGGTCAGCGCTCGCGCGGGCGCGGGGTGTCCGGCTACGCCTTCGCCCGCCATCGCGCGGCCACCCGGCGGCTGATCGGGGACGCGGCGGCAGGGCGTCCGCCCCGGGGTTTCGCCTCGGCGGTGCTGCTGGACCGGGCCGCGGCGGACCGGTTGCGCGCACTCCGCTTCGACGGCGGGGGCCCCGCGCCCCGGGCGGCGGACGCGGCGCCGCCGCCACTCGTCTAGGGTCGGTCGTCACACTCCCGTTCGCGCCCTCCGGGCGGCGGCGGGAGGGTGGCGACAGGCCCTAGGGTGTGTCCGCAAAGTCCCGCCTGGCGCGCGCCGGGCGGACGACGGGACTTCACGGACACCCACCCCGGGCTCGTCGGCCAGAGCGCGCGGTACGGAAGCGGATGGATGGACATGGACTTTCCCGAGCAGGGGATCGAGCAGGGAATACCGCAGCTGGCGTGGCCCGCCAACGAACTCGAAGAGGTCCTCGCGGCCTCGGTCGGCCACCCCGGCGCGGGCGGCCGGCTCGTGGAGGTGCTGGGCCGCAGCCGGGTGTGGGTGCCGCTGCCCAACGGCGGTGGCCCGGACGGCGCGGGCCCCGGTGGCCGGGGCCTGGACCTGCCCACCGTTCTGATCGACGACGTGGCGTACGTCCCGGTGTTCAGCTCCGAGCAGGAGTTCCTGCGGACCGTCGGCGCGCACATGTCGTTCACCGTCGCCCCGGCGCAGGAGTTCGCCCGCGGGCTGCCGCCCCAGCTCGGTATCGCCGTCAACCCCGGCGGCACGGTCGGCACGATGCTGCCGGCGCCCGCGGTGGCCGCGCTGTGCCGGGAGACGGGGGCCGGGGCGGCACCGGTCGGCGGCCGGGTGCGGCTCTTCGAGCCGGACTGGCAGGAGGAGCCGGTGGACTTCCTCGCGGCCGCCGGGCTGGAGTTCTCCTCCGTCGGAATTGTCCGAACTGCCCGCCGTGCCCTGGCGAGCGTGGAGGGCGACACGCCCGCGCTCTTCGTCGGAGTCGAGATCGACGCCACCCTCGCCGACCCCTTCGACGACGCCACCCGCGAAGCGGCCGTCGCGGCCCTGGGGCGCGCGCTCGGCGCGGTCCCGGTGGCCTGGCCCGTCCAGTTGGTGCTGCTGGACGTCGCCCAGGGCGACCCGGTCGCCGACTGGATGGGCGCGCGCGTACGGCCCTTCTACTCGCGGGACCACTCGTAAGCTGGACGGACGACGGGCGGACGTACCCCACGCGGCCGCCGGAGAAGGGACGGACCACGTGAGCGCGGGTGCGCATCAGGGAGCGGCGGCAGGCCGGGTCGAGCAGATGCTGGGACAGGTCACGCCCGGCCGCTACGACGCCTATGAAGCGCTGCTGCACGCGCTCGCCGCCGGTCAGGTCTGGATGCTGCTCTGGCACGGCCGCGCCGGGATGCCCGACGCGCAGTACGGGAACATGGAGGTCGACGGCCTGGGCTACGCGCCCTGCGTCACCTCCGCGCCCGAGCTGGCCGCCTCCGGCTGGAACCGCGACCACGAGTTGGTCACCGGTGTCGAGATCGCCTCCGCCCTCTTCCCCGACCGCTGGGGCCTGTGGCTGAATCCGCACGCCCCTGGCGGCGGCGTCGGCATCCCCTGGCTGGATCTGCGCCGGATCGCCGGCGGCCTCGACCGGCTCCCCGCCGGACCGCTGCGCATCACCGAACCGGTCATCGACCTCCCGCAGTTCTACGCCCTGCTCGCACAGAACGCCCACCGCACGCCCGCCGTACGGTCGTTGCGCCGCGCCTGGGTGCAGCCCGCCCTCGGCGCGCCGTACCTCGCCCTCGGTCTGGACCTCTACGACGCGGGCCAACCGGGCGTGGATTCCGCCCGGTTGATGATCCAGCAGTCCATGGGCGCGGTCCCCGAGGGGCTGCCCGTCTCGACCGTCGCGATGAACGACGAGTACGACCCGGTCGCCATGTGGATGCGGGCCTGCGCCCGCCCCTTCTTCGACCGCGAGGGCTACGGCGTCCCGGCCCAGCCGCCCGCCCCCGGGTACGGCTACCCGCGCCCCTACTGACCCGGGCGGCGCGCCCGCCGGGACGCTCCCGGGCGATCCGCCGCCTCGGACGCCGCGCCGCAAATCTCCCTGTTCGCCCGTGAGTTGACGGGCTCTTTCGCGCCACCGAAATCGCCGCTCAGACGTCCCTTGCGTCCGTATAGCGGAGAGTTGTGGACCAGATCACAGTTGCGCATCCATTGGCCTTGAGGGCTGGTGAGTGATCGCGAATCGGATGAAGACTCCGGCAGCAGGGCATCGGCCCTGTGTACGAACACCATCCGGACACCTGCCAGGTGAACGCGCAGCGTTTCGTGTTGCGAACGTTCCGTGGCAATCCGTACGAGGCGTGCGGCGGTGATGGGGCCAGGCCGCGAGCGCGGCGGGGTGTGAGGCCGGCCGTCGTCGGCCGAGAGGGGTCAAAGGCACTGTGACCGCACCGATCGAGACCACCGGCGCGGCTGCCCAGGCGCAGCCGGAAGCGGTGCTGGAGGGCGTGGAGAGCAAGCGGATCGAAGGCCGCTCGCTGGGCCGCATCGCACTGCTGCGCTTCCGGCGCGACAAGGTCGCGATGGCCGGTGCCATCGTTGTCATCCTGCTGATCGCCGTCGCCGCGCTCTCCCGCCCGCTCCAGGCGCTGCTCGGTCTCGACCCGGACAGCCCCAACCAGTCGCTGATCGACCCCAACACCACGCTCCCCAAGGGCGACCTGGGCGGGATGAGCGGTGACCATCCGCTGGGCGTCGACCCGAAGTTCGGCCGCGATCTGCTCGCCCGGGTGCTGGAGGGCTCCTGGGTCTCGCTGATCGTCGCCTTCGGCGCCACCCTGCTGTCGGTGGCGATCGGCACGGTCATGGGAGTCGTCGCCGGTTTCTACCGCGGGCGCGTCGACGCGGTGATCAGCCGGCTGATGGATGTCTTCCTGGCGTTCCCGCTGTTGCTGTTCGCCATCGCGATTTCCGCCTCGCTCCAGGGAGGCGCTTTCGGCCTCACCGGACTGCCGCTCCACCTCTCCGTGCTGATCTTCGTGATCGGCTTCTTCAACTGGCCGTACATGGGCCGCATCGTGCGGGCACAGACCCTGTCGCTGCGGGAGCGGGAGTTCGTCGACGCGGCGCGCGGCATGGGTGCGCGCGGTCCGTTCATCCTCTTCCGCGAACTGCTGCCCAACCTCGTCGGCCCGATCGTCGTCTACTCGACGCTGCTGATCCCCTCCAACATCCTCTTCGAGGCGGCGCTGAGCTTCCTGGGCGTCGGCATCCAGCCGCCCCAGGCGTCCTGGGGCGGCATGCTCAACCAGGCGGTCAAGTACTACGAGGTCGACCCGCAGTACATGCTCGTCCCCGGTCTCGCCATCTTCGTCACCGTGCTCGCGTTCAACCTGCTCGGTGACGGTCTGCGGGACGCACTGGACCCCCGCGGCGGCCGCTGAGCCGGCCCCCCGCCCGCCGCAACCGCGTCCGGTCGTTCCGAAGTTTTCCGAAGTCATCTCTCGAAGTGCTCGACGATTGAAGGGGAGCGCCACCAACATGCGAAGGTCAGTTCCGGTCGCGGCGATAGCGGCCATCACCAGCGCAGGCCTGCTGGCCGGCTGCACGGGGGGCGCCGGATCCACCGCCTCCGGCAAGGCGAACGCCGCCACCGAGGGCATCGTCAACACCTCGGACGCCAAGGGCGGCACGGTCACCTACGCGATGAGCGACGCCCCGGAGTCCTTCGACCCGGGCAACACCTACTACGCGTTCGTGTACAACTTCAGCCGTCTCTACGCGCGTTCCCTGACGACCTTCAAGCCGGGCCCCGGGCCCAAGGGCAACGAGATCGTCCCGGACCTCGCCGAATCCATGGGCAAGTCCTCCGACGGCGGCAAGACCTGGACGTACAAGCTCCGCAAGGGCGTGAAGTACGACGACGGCACCGACGTCACCTCGCAGGACGTCAAGTACGCCGTCGAGCGCTCCAACTTCGCCCGCGACACGCTGTCCCTGGGCCCCAACTACTTCCAGCAGTTCCTCAAGGACAACGACGGCGGCTACAAGGGTCCGTACAAGGACAAGAGCAAGGCCGGCCTGAAGTCCATCGAGACGCCGGACGACCACACCATCGTCTTCCACCTGAAGAAGGCGTTCGCGGAGTTCGACCAGCTGGTCAGCGCCCCGCAGACGGCGCCGGTCCCGCAGGCCAAGGACAAGGGCGCCGACTACACCAGGGCCGTGGTTTCCTCCGGTTCGTACAAGTTCCAGGACTACCAGGAGGGCAAGCAGCTCACCCTCGTCCGCAACCCGCACTGGTCGGCCAAGACGGACCCGCTGCGCAAGCAGCTGCCGGACAAGATCGTCCTGAAGCTGAAGGTGGCGCAGTCCACCATCGACAAGGACCTGCTGGCCGGCAACACCACCGTCGACCTGGCCGGCAAGGGCGTCGACGCGCAGACCCAGGCGCAGCTGCTGACCGACGCCAAGGAGAAGGGCAACACCGACAACGCGCTCGGCCAGCGGCTCAACTACCTGTCGATCGACACCAAGGTGAAGCCGTTCGACAAGCTCGCCTGCCGCCAGGCCGTCGAGTACGCCGTCGACAAGAAGGCCGTGCAGACCTCCCTCGGCGGCCCGATCCGCGGCGACATCGCCTCCACCGTCCTGCCGACGGACATCCCCGGCTACCAGAAGTTCGACCAGTACCCGCAGAAGTACTCGGGCGACACCCTCGACCTCACCGAGGCCAAGAAGAAGTGGGCCGAGTGCGGCGCCGGGAACATCTCCACCACCATCCTCGCCCGCAGTGACCGGCAGGAGGAGGTGGACGCGGCGACCTCCGTCATCTCCTCGCTGAAGAAGATCGGCATCAACGCCAAGATCCAGCAGTACCCGAGCAGCAAGTACTTCTCGGACTACGCGGGCGTGCCGTCGTTCAACAAGAAGAACAACGTCGGCCTGATCATGATGCAGTGGGGCGCCGACTTCCCGACCGGCTACGGCTACCTCCAGCAGATCCTCAACGGCAAGGCCATCTCCAGCTCCGGCAACGTCAACCTCTCCGAGACGGACGACCCGGAGATCAACAAGCTCCTCGACTCGGCCGTCGCCAACCCCGACAAGGCCGGGCGCGAGAAGGCGTACGCCGAGATCGACAAGAAGGCGATGAGCCAGGCCCTGATGGTCCCGCTCACCTACTTCAAGGTCCTGAACTACCGCTCCCCGAAGGCCACGAACATGGTGGCGACCTCGGCCTACAGCGGGCAGTACGACTACCTCAACATCGGCGTCAAGAAGTAAGTCCCGGAAGGCAGGTGAAGGCATTGGTGCCCGCGGCCGGCCCCCTCGGCCCCGCGGGCACCGACGCCGCATCCCCGTGTTCTCGTACCTCATCCGCAGGGTGATCAGCGCGGTGATCCTGCTGCTGATCGTCAGCGCGGTCACCTTCGGCATCTTCTTCCTGTTGCCGAAGATCGCCGGGCAGACCACCGACCAGCTCGCGCAGCAGTACATCGGCAAGTCGCCGACGCCCGCCGACATCGCGGCGGTGAAGAAGAACCTCGGCCTGGACAAGCCCGTGTACGAACAGTACTGGGAGTTCCTCAAGGGCATCTTCACCGGCGTCGACTACAAGTTCGGCCCCGAGGCGGCCCGGTGCCACGTCCCGTGCTTCGGCTACTCCTTCAAGACCCACATCGAGGTCTGGCCGGAGATCCAGTCCCGGCTGCCGGTCACCCTGTCGCTCGCCTTCGGCGCGGCCGTCGTCTGGCTCGTCTCCGGCATCACCACCGGCGTCATCTCCGCACTGCGCCCCGGCTCGCTCTTCGACCGGCTGTCGATGGGCGTCGCCCTGGCCGGCGTGTCGCTGCCGATGTTCTTCACCGGAGCCATCGCCCTGGCGCTCTTCACCTACCAGTGGCCGATCTTCGAACGCAGCGACTACGTCCCGCTCTTCGACAACCCCCTGCTGTGGGCGAGAACGCTGGTCCTGCCCTGGGTGACGCTGGCGTTCCTCTACTCGGCGCTCTACGCCCGGCTGACCAGGGCGGGCATGCTGGAGACGCTGAGCGAGGACTACATCCGCACCGCGCGCGCCAAGGGTCTGGGGGAGCGCACCGTCGTCGTCCGGCACGGGCTGCGCGCCGCCCTCACCCCGCTCATCACCGTGTTCGGCATGGACCTGGGGCTGCTGCTCGGCGGGGCGCTCATCACCGAACAGGTCTTCTCGCTCCAGGGCGTGGGCGCCTTCGCCGTCCAGGCGATCACCGCCAACGACCTGCCCAACATCCTCGGCGTCACCCTGCTCGCCGCGTTCTTCATCGTCCTGTGCAACCTGGTGGTGGACGTCCTGTACGCCGCCGTCGACCCGCGCGTGAGGCTCTCGTGACCGACTCCGACGACACCGCATCCGGCGCCCCGGGCCCGGCCGACGGCGGCTCCCCGTTCCTCGACGTCCGCGATCTGAAGGTGCATTTCCCGACCGACGACGGCCTGGTCAAGTCCGTCGACGGCCTCTCCTTCACGCTGGAGAAGGGCAAGACCCTCGGCATCGTCGGCGAGTCCGGCTCCGGCAAGTCCGTCACCTCGCTCGCCGTGATGGGCCTGCACCGGGCGTCGCGGCGGCAGCGCGCCAAGGTCCGGATGTCCGGCGAGATCCGGCTGGACGGCCAGGAGCTGATCGGCGCCGACCCGGACGAGGTGCGCCGGCTGCGCGGCCGCCGGATGGCGATGATCTTCCAGGACCCGCTCTCCGCGCTGCACCCCTACTACACCGTCGGCAAGCAGATCGTGGAGGCGTACCGCGTCCACCACGACGTCGACAAGAAGACGGCGCGCAAGCGGGCGATCGAGATGCTGGACCGGGTCGGCATCCCGCAGCCGGACAAGCGGGTGGACGACCATCCGCACCAGTTCTCCGGCGGGATGCGCCAGCGCGCGATGATCGCGATGGCGCTGGTCAACAACCCCGAACTGCTCATCGCGGACGAGCCGACGACCGCGCTGGACGTCACCGTCCAGGCGCAGATCCTCGACCTGATCCGCGATCTGCAGAAGGAGTTCGGCTCCGCCGTCATCGTGATCACCCACGATCTGGGCGTGGTCGCCGAACTCGCGGACGACCTGCTGGTCATGTACGGCGGACGGTGCGTCGAGCGCGGCCCCGCCGACAAGATCTTCTCGGCGCCGCAACACCCCTACACCTGGGGCCTGCTGGGCTCCATGCCGCGCATCGACCGGGACCACACCGACCGGCTGATCCCGGTCAAGGGCTCGCCGCCCAGCCTGATCAACGTCCCCTCCGGATGCGCCTTCAACCCGCGCTGCCCGTACGCGGACGTGCCCAAGGACGACCTCACCCGTACGGTCCGCCCCGACCTCACCGAGGCCACGACCGGCCACTTCTCCGCGTGCCACATGGCACCGGCGGAGCGGAAGCGGATCTGGACCGAAGAGATTGCGCCGAAGCTGTGAGCCAGAACGAGAAGAAGAAGTCCGGGAAGGCCGGGAAAACCGGGAAGGCGGCGGAGGCCGCGGAGGCGGTGGAGGTGGCGGAGGCCGCGTCGGCGGCTGGGACTGCTGGCGCTGCTGGGGCCGAGAAGGCTATGGAGCCTGCCGAGGCGGCTGAGGCCGGGAAGCCTGCGGAGGCCGGGAAGCCTGCGGAGGCCGGTGAGGTCGAGAAGGCCGCCGAGCCTGCTGAGGTCGAGAAGGCCACCGAGTCTGCTGAGGTCGAGAAGGCTGTGGAGCCTGCGCCTGCCGAGGCGGCTGAGGCCCAGAAGCCCGCGGAGCCCGAGGAGTCTGCCGAGCCCGAGACGCCCGCGGATTCCGAGACGCCCGCCGAGGCCGCCGACGGGGAGTCCGACGCGTCCGTGAAGCCTGCCGCGGCCGTGCCCGCGCCCCGGGCGGACGGCGACGAGGTGCGCACCCCGCTGCTGCGGGTACGCGGGCTGACCAGGCACTTCCCGATCACCAAGGGGCTGCTCAAGCGGCAGGTCGGCGCCGTCCAGGCGGTCGACGGCATCGACTTCGACGTGTACCCGGGCGAGACGCTGGGCGTGGTCGGCGAGTCCGGCTGCGGCAAGTCGACCATGGGGCGGCTCATCACCCGGCTCGACGAGCCCACCGGCGGCACCGTCGAGTTCGAAGGGCAGGACATCACCCACCTCTCCCCGGGGCGGCTCCGCCCGATGCGCCGCGACGTGCAGATGATCTTCCAGGACCCGTACGGGTCGCTCAATCCGCGGCACACCATCGGCGGCATCGTCTCCACACCCTTCCGCCTCCAGGGCGTCGAGCCCGAGGGCGGCGTCAAGAAGGAGGTCCAGCGGCTGCTGGAGCTGGTGGGCCTCAGCCCCGAGCACTACAACCGCTACCCGCACGAGTTCTCCGGCGGCCAGCGCCAGCGCATCGGCATCGCCCGTGCCCTCGCCCTCAAGCCGAAGCTGGTCGTCGCCGACGAGCCGGTCTCCGCGCTGGACGTCTCCATCCAGGCGCAGGTCGTCAACCTCATGGACGACCTCCAGGACGAACTGGGCCTGACGTATGTGATCATCGCGCACGACCTGTCCGTCATCCGGCACGTCTCGGACCGGATCGTGGTCATGTACCTCGGCAAGATCGTCGAACTGGCCGACCGCACCTCCCTCTACACCACGCCGATGCACCCCTACACCAAGGCGCTGATGTCGGCGGTGCCGGTGCCCGACCCGAAGCGGCGCACCGAGCGGGACCGCATCCTGCTCAAGGGCGACGTACCGTCCCCGATCAACCCGCCCTCCGGCTGCCGGTTCCGCACCCGCTGCTGGAAGGCGACCGAGACCTGCACGACGACCGAACCGCCGCTGGTCTCGCTCAAGGACGGACACAAGGTGGCCTGCCACCACCCGGAGAACGCGCCCGGGCCCGGGACGGCGTGACGGCCGTGCCCCGGCGGCGGCCGGGGCACGGGATTCGGATGTCCTTCGGGGCGTCGGCAGCCGGTGCCGGCGCCCCGAAATCTCTGTGCATTCCTTGCAACCCCCGGCGTCCGGCCGGTGTTTCTTCTGTGAGACGGGACGGCGGACGCTCCCGCGGCGCCGGTGGCGCCGTGGCCGGCCGACGCCCTCCCGTGGTCCGGAGAGACGGGAGTGCGCCCGATCATGACCACCGAAACCCCTGCCGAGGAGCCGGCCGGAGCCGACCGCGACTTCGCCAAGCTCTGGGCCGGCCAGTCGGCCAGCCTGCTGGGCGACCAGATCATGGTGCTGGGGCTGCCCCTGCTCGCCGTGGCGGCGCTGGACGCCACCCCGGCCCAGGCGGCGCTGATCCCGATGTTTCTCTTCGGTCCGTTCCTGCTGCTCGGGCTTCCGGCCGGAGCGATCATCGAACGGCTGCCGCGGCGCACGGTCATGCTCGGCTGCGATGCGCTCCAGGCCGTCTGCTTCGCCCTGATCGCGGTGCTCGCGCTGACGGACTCGCTCTCGCTGACCGGTCTGCTGGCCCTGGTCGGCGTCGCCGGCTGCGGCACGGTCTTCTTCCAGGTCGCCTACACCTCCTATCTGCCCGTGCTCTTCACCGGCGAGAAGAAGCTGCACCGCGGCAACGCCCGGCTCTTCCTCTCCGAATCGGTCAGCCGGTCGCTCGGCCCGGTCATCGCGGGCCCGGTCATCGCCTTCGTCGGAGTGGCGGCGGCCGTCGCGCTGAATTCCCTCACCTTCGCGCTCTCCGTGCTCGCCGTGGCATGGATCCGCATCCGCGAACCGAGGAAGCCGGCGCAGGCGCGGACCCGCGAGCGCGGCTGGCTGATCCGGGACGTCGGCGAGGGCCTGCGGTTCTTCATCAAGCACCCCCGGCTGGAGCCGGTGATCCTCTGCGGCACCGTCTACGTCCTCTTCCTCACCATGGTCGAGGCGTCCCTGGTGCTCTACAGCCGCGCGGAACTCCATCTGGGAGCCGTCGGCATCGGCCTCGTGGTGGGCGCCGCGGCCGCGGGATTCCCGGTCGGCAATCTGCTCAGCGGCCGGCTGGTGGAGCGCTGGGGCATGGCCCGCACGCTGGTCGCCGGAGCCTTTGTCTCGGTCCTCGGCCTGGTGCTGATGCCGCTCTCCGGCAGCCTGGGCTCGGTCGCCGGACTCGTCGCCGGCAGCGTCATCCACGGCGTCGGGGAAGGCGCCTTCGGCCCCACCTCCCAGACCCTGCGGCAGACGGACTCCCCGCCCGAACTCCTCAGCCGCGTCAACTCCGTCCAGCGCTTCCTGCTGTGGGGCAGCATCCCGCTCGGCAGCGCCCTGGCCTCCGCGGTCATCGCCGGAGCCGGTCTCAGCGCGGCCGTCTGGGTCGGCGCGCTCGGCACGGTCCTGTGCCTGCCGGTCCTCGTCCGCAAGGGCATACGCGCCCAGTTCCGCGGCCACCCCGTCCCGGGAGCCGACGCCGCCGCGGACGCCGCGCTCCCGGCCCCGCCGGCCGCCGCCGCTCAGCCCCTCGACACCTGAACCGGCCCCTGCCGGCCCGCCCGCACCGCCCGACGTCCGCCGCACCGGCGATCCGCACGTGAGGAGAACCGCACATGCCCTACGCGCCCGGCATCGAGGAATTCGTCGCACGCAGCAACAACGCCATGCCGCCGGACTTCTACCGCCACCCGGTGGCCGAGCAGCGCCGTCTCTACCACGGCCTGACCGCCGAATTCCCCTACGCGGAACCCGAAGGCGTCACCCACACCGACGACACCGTCCGGCACGGCAGCGCCGAGCACCGCATCCGCGTCTACCGCCCCGAGCGGCGCAGGGGCCGGGGCGTGCTGCTCTACCTCCGCGGCGGCGGCTTCGTCGTCGGCTCCCTGGAGACCCACCACACCGCCGTCGCCGAACTCGCCGCCCGCTCCGGGCTGACCGCCGTCGCCGTCGACTTCCGGATGGCGCCCGAGCACCCCTTCCCGGCCGCGCTGGAGGACTGTTACGGCGCCCTGTGCGGCGTGGTCGCCGAGGCGGACCGCCTCGATGTGGACCCGGAGCGCGTCGTGGTCTGCGGTGACAGCTCCGGCGGCAACATGGCCGTGGTGCTCGCCATGATGAGCCGGGACCGCCGTGGCCCCGCGCTTCGCGGCCAGGCACTGATCAGCCCGGTTCTCGACTTCACCCGCTGGCGGCACGGCGGCGAGGACGTCCCGTTGCTCACCGGCGGCGAGATGGAGTACTACACCGCCTGCTACTGCCCCGAGCCCGCCCAAGCCGCCGACCCCTACGTCTCCCCGCTGGTCTCCGGCACCTTCGAAGGGCTGCCCGTCGCCTACATCATGGGCGCCGAGATGGATTCTCTCCGCGTCGACTCCGAGGAGTACGCCAAGAACCTCCGGACCCACTCCACCGATGTCCAGCTCGTCATCGAGGAGGGCCTGGTGCACGCCGCCGTCCGCGCCCGCGCGCTGAGCCCCGCGGTCGACGACGCCTGGGAACGCTTCTGCCACGCCGCCGCCGCACTCGCCGAAGGAGGCACGCCCCATGACCACTGATCTCCCCGGCGCCACCGCACCCGCCCCGGGTGGCGCACCCGGCCCCGCCGTCATCGTCGACCCGTACTCCTCCGGCATGTACTTCGCCCCGGCCTTCCGGGAGGCGGGCGTACGGACCGTCGCCGTCCTCTCCCGCCCCGAGGTCATGCCGGTCTACGCCCCCTCGTGGCATCCGGAGGACTTCGACGAGATCATCCGGTACGACGGCGATCCGGAGCCGGTCGTCGCCCGGTTGCGGGAGGTGGCCCCGAGCTGTGTGGTGGCCGGCGCCGACCCTGGCGTCGAGCTGGCCGATCTGCTCGCCGCGCGGCTGCTGCCCGGCATCGCCAACGTCCCCGCCCTGACCGCCGCCCGCCGCGACAAGGGCGCGATGGCCGCCGCGGTCGCCGCCGCGGGGCTGCCCACCCTCGCCCAGATCTGCACCGCCGATCCCGAGGAGGCCCGCGCCTGGATCGCCCGCGCGGGGCTGACCGGCCGTGATCTGGTGATCAAGCCGCCCCGCAGCGCCAGCACGGACGGCGTCGAACGCCTGCCACGCGGCGAGGGATGGCGCGAGGCGTTCGAGAAGCAGCTCGGCAGCCCCAACCAGTGGGACGTCATCAACGACCGCATGCTGCTGATGGAGTACGCCACCGGCACCGAGTACGTCGTCGACACCTTCAGCCACCACGGCCGGCACACCGTCGCCGATGTCACCCGCTACTCCAAGGTCGACAACGGCCCGCACATGGCGGTCTATTCGACGATGGAGTGGCTGGCCCCCGACGACCCGGTCGTCGCCGAGCTGACCGACTACACCCGAGGCGTCCTGGACGCCGTCGGCATGCGGTTCGGCGCCGCCCATGTCGAGGTCATGCGGACCGCCGACGGCCCCCGCCTCATCGAGCTGAACGCCCGCCCGCACGGCGGCGGCCACCCCCCGTTCAACCGCCACGCCACCGGCGACAGCCAGATCGACCGGACCGTCCGCAGCGTGCTCGGCGGCCCCGGCGCGCCCATACCCGACGGCTTCGACCTGCATCGGCACATGCGGGTGGTGTTCCTCATCAGCCGCGCCGCCGGAACGGTCACCAACGCCGAGGTCTTCGACGCCGTCCAGAATCTGCCGTCGCTCCACCACTCCGCCGTCCATCTCCGCAACGGCCAGCGCCTGGGCGTCACCCAGGACCTGCTGGGGACCCTCACCCTGGGCTTCGTGGTCCTCGCCCACGAAGACCCCGAGCAGGTCGAGGCCGACTGCCGGGCGGTGCGGCGGATGGAGGAACGCCTCCGGCTCGACCCCGTCTGACGCCCCGCACCGCCCCATGCGGCACGCCCCACGTGCGACCGCACCCTGCGACAACGCACCACACGGAACAGGAAGAAGCCGAACCATGTCCCACGACGCACCGGCCGTCCGGCACCCCGACGGCGCGTACCACGAAGTCAACGGCCACCGCCTCTGGGTGGAGAGCGAAGGACAGGGCGACCCTGTTCTGCTGCTCGCCGGGCTCGGCCCGGCCGGATCGCACGTCGTCTTCCACCCGCACTTCGACGCGCTCGCCTCCGACCACCGCGTCCTCTACGTCGACCTGCACGGACGCGGCCGCTCCGATGCCCCCGACGACCTCACCGAGCTGACCTTCGCCCGCGACGTCGCCGACATCGCCGCCCTCCTCACCACCCTCGACCTCGGCCCGGTCCACCTCTACGGCTTTTCCTACGGCGGACTGATCGGTCAGGCCCTGGCGCTGGACCACCCGGAGACGGTGCGCACCCTCACCCTCGCCAACAGCCTGCACAGCCCGCAGATGTGGCAGCTCAACCACGAGAACATCAACCGCGAGCTGGAGTTGCAGTTCCCGGAGGTGTGGGAGCGGATCACCGCCCTGCGGGAGCGGGGCGTGCCCTCCACCGACCCGCAGATGCAGGCGGAGTTCGCCGCCGCGGTGAAACTGGTCCGCTTCCACCACCCCGATCACGCCTCGCGGCTCGCCACCGAGCCGGGCGCCCGCAACCTCGCGCTCTACCCCCTCTTCTGCGGCGCCGACGTCGACTTCACGATCGGCGGCGAAATCCTCCGCATCCCCGACTTCCGGCCGCGGCTGGCGGAGATCGAGGCGCCCCTGATGGTGCTGGCCGGCCGGTACGACCGGGCGCTCTACCCCGCCCTGCAGCGGGAGTTCGTCCGGTGGGCGCCGCGCACCCGTTTCGAAATGCTGGAGCGCAGCGGCTCGTTCGGCCATGTCGAGGAGCCGGAGACGGTCCACGCCCTGCTGCGCGAGTTCTGGAAGGAGCACTGACCATGCCGGACACCACCGATGCCGGCGCGGGTACCGCCGCCGGCACCGTCAGCCTTCTGCAGCGATTCCCGGTGAAGTCGATGCTCGGCGAGCGGCACACCGCCCTCGCCGTCGACGCCCGCGGGGTGACCGGCGACCGCCTGTGGGCCGTCCGTACCCCGCAGGGCAAGTACGGCGCCGGGAAGAGCACCCCGAGGTTCGCCTCCACCCGTGACCTGCGGCTGTTCTCCTCCCGTTACGACGGCGAGGTGCCCTGCATCGCCTTTCCCGGCGGTGAGCAGTGGCGCGGCGACGACCCCGGAGTCCATGAGGCGCTCTCCAAGGCGCTGGGCAAGGACGTCACCCTCGCCACCGAGGAGAACGTCTCGCTGCTCGACGCCGGGCCCGGCATCGTCCACCTCGTGACGACCGCTTCCCTGGCCCACGCCCGGGCGCTGCTGCCCGGCTCCGTCATCGACGTACACCGCTTCCGTCCCAACATCCTGCTGGACACCGCGGAGGCCACCGGCCCCGTGGAGGACGCCTGGGTGGGCCGGAGGCTGGCCGTCGGCGAGGCGCGGTTCGAGGTCGTGGAGCGCACCGAACGCTGCGTCATGGTCAACCACGACCGGGAGGGCCTGCCCTACGACGGGCGCATCCTCAAGACGTTCCGGCAATCCAGCGGAATGTGTTTCGGCATCTACGCGAAAGTGATCCGCCCCGGCGGTATACGCACCGGCGACCGGGCCGTGCTGCTCGACTGAGCGGCGGGCCCGGTGCACCACCGCAATCCCCGCATTCCGCGGAACTGGCGAAGTGTCAACGGTGTCCATTGGGTGAAGGACAAGATGTCTGAGCGACTGACCGAGCATCTGGCCCGGGATCTGGACGGCGGCTTCTCGGAGCTGGTGCGGATCCACGGCTCGGCCGTGCGCACCTATCTGTACCGCGTGACGGGGTCGGTGACCGAGGCGGACGATCTGGGACAGGAGACCTTCCTGCGGGCCTACAAGGCCCTGCGGGACTACACGCCGGAGCGCCGCGGGGAACTGCACCCGCGGGCCTGGCTGCTGAGCATCGCCACCAATGTGTGGCGCAACGACATCCGGTCCAAGGTCCGGCGTCCGGTCTCGGCCGCCTCCGTGGAGGACTACTCCGACAGATGGGCGGACACCGGTCCCGGCCCGGAGGAGTGGGCGTCGCGGACGGCGGAGCGGGAGATGCTGGGCGCCGCCCTCGGCAAGCTGCCCGAACGCTCCCGCACCGCGGTCGTGATGCGGCATGTGCTGGGCATGAGCTATGCGGAAGTCGCCGAGGTGCAGGGGTGCCCGGTCGGCACCGTCAAGGCGCAGGTGTCACGGGGGCTGCTGGCGTTACGGGAGTTACTGGGGCCGGAAGCGGCACACCTGAGGGAGGTGAGGACGTGAGTGGAGGAGTGAACGGGTGGAGTGCCGGAGAGCCGGCGCTCGCACGGGCGCTGGCGGAGCTGGCGGACACCGACCCGACCCCCTTCGAACTGAAGGTACTGCGGTACGTGGGTATCCCCGAGGACCGCTACGACACCTATGTCCGTGTCGAGGCCCCCGCAGGGGGGCTGTACGTGGCACAGAGCGGCCCGCTGGTGACGGGAGCCGTCCTGGCCGCCGCGGTCGGCACGGCACGCGATTTCGAGGAGCGGCATCTGGCGGTCACGGGCCGCAGCGCGGTGCCGGGCACCGCACCCGCCCCCGGGGTCCGCCCAGCGGTGCGGACCGGTCGCGCCCGGCAGCTGCGGATCGAACTGGCGGGGGCGGGGCTGACGGACACCGAGTCCGCCGTCCTCGGCGCGGTCCGCTCGATCCCGCACGGCCAACTGCGCCCCGTCTCCTGGGTGCTGCGGGAGGCCGGGCTGCACGGCCCGACGGCCCCGACCTCCGGGAGCCGGGAGGGCGAGCCCCAGCAGAGCGCGCCCCGGAGCGAGGCACTGCCACACGACGAGTCATCACGCGGCGAGTCACCACACGGCGATGTGCCACACGAGGATCTGCCACGCGACGCGTTGCGAAGCGGAGCAGTCCGAAGCGGACAAGCCCAACGCGACGAAGGACAACGCGAGGAAAGACGACACAACGAAGGACGACGCGGCGAAAGACCGCACGGCGAAAGACCGCACGGCGACGGACAACACGGCGACGGACACCACGGCGAGCCGCGGCGCGACGCGCGGCGGGGCGATCTCGCGCAGGTGGCCGCGGCCCTGGCCCGTAACCCGGCGCAGTTGCTGATTCCCTGTCACCGTGTCACCGACGACGAGGGGGTGCCGTACGACGCGGCGTACGGCGGGGCGATCGGTGCGGCGCTGCGGGAGGCCGAGGGGGTCAGCCCGGAGCGGGTGCGCGCCCTGGTGCGGACGCATACCGCCTTCCTCGGCAGCGACACCACCCATATCTACTGCCATCCGCTCTGCGCGCACGCCCGCCGCATCACCCCGCGGCACCAAGTCCCCTTCCGGTCCGCCCGGGACGCCCGCCGGGCCGGATACCGACCGTGCCGGTCCTGCCGGCCGCTCGCCGCCTGAGCCGACCGCCGCGGCGCACCTGGTCCGCCCCGCATCCACGCGGGCGGCGGTCGCCGCTGCCCGGCCGTCCCGCCGCCCGGTGCGGTCGCCCGGCCGCCCGGTGCGGCGCCGGGGCGGTCCCGGTCGTCGACCGTTTGCTTCCCGAAGGAGTCCGTCATGCCCAGAAAGAAGAAGGCCGAGCCGGAGAGCGTGGGCCTCGCCACGCAGGAGACCGCCATCGGACGGATGACGCTCGCGGTCTCCGACGACGCCCTGCTCTACTGCGGCTTCGCCTTCCCCGAAGAGGTCCGCAAGCAACTCGCCCGGGTGACACCCCGCTGCACCGAGGAGGATGCGGGGCTGCCCGCGCCGCAGCAGGAGCAGCTCGCCCGGGTGCGCGCCCAGTTGGCCGACTTTCTCGCCGGGCGCAGACGCGGTTTCTCCCTGCCGATGGATCTGCGGCTGGCCACTCCGTTCCGCCGTGAGGTGGTGCTCTCGCTCGCCGCCTTCATCCCGTACGGTCACACCCGCACCTATGCGCAGCTCGCCGAGAAGTTGGGGCGGCCTGGCGGGGCGCGGGCGGTCGGCGCGGCGCTGGGGGCCAATCCGCTCTGTGTCGTCCTGCCCTGCCACCGGGTGATCGGCGCTTCCGGGAAGCTCACCGGGTACGCCGGGGGGCTGGCCGCCAAGCGGCTGCTGCTCGGACTGGAGGCGGGCGGCTGAGCCGTATCCCCGCTGCGGTGTGCTCCCGCCGCCGGTCCGCGCCGGGGCCCGCTTCCGCAGCCGTGCCATCAGTGCCACGCCAGCCTGATCGCGAAGCTGATGAAGACCACGCCCACCACGCCGTCGGCGATCCGCAGGCCGCGGCCGGGCGCCCGGGGGGTGCGCCGCCGGGAGCGGGCCAGCCGGTGCAGCAGATGCACCACCGTGATCACACCGGCCAGCCAGAGCGCCGCGAGGGACAGATAGGCGCCGGTCAGCGCGCCCATGCTCAGCGCCCACGGCGCCCCGGGCGGCACGAACTGCGGCAGATACGCCAGCAGGAACAGGCCCACCTTCGGGTTGCCGCCGGTGCAGAGCATCCCCGTCCAGAAGCAGCGACGTGCGGCGGGCGCTCCGACCGGAGCGGGCCCGACACCGGGACGGAGCCCAGCTTCGGCCCTGCCCCCGGATCCAGCCCCGGCCTCGGCCCCGGACCCGGGCCCGGCTTCGGCCCCAGTCCCGGCCTCGGCCCCAGCCCCGGCGGCCCCGGCCCCGGCCCTGACCTCGGCCCCAGTCCCGGCGGCCCCAACCTCGACCTGGGCCTCGGCCCCAGGTCCGGCCCAGGCGGCCCCGGCCTCAACCTTGGCCCCGCCCGACGCCCCGGCATCCGGTCCCGTTCCCTCCCCGATCGCGGGCCCGCGCCCGCCCCTCACCGCACCGGGCCCCCGCACGGCCGCCCGCAGGGCCCTCGTGCCCCACACCAGCATCACCACCGCCCCGCACCACTGGAGGGCGGTCAACAGTGCGGGGTCGGTCCGTAGCAGCAGTGCGACGCCGGTCAGTGCCAGGACGCCGTGCAGCGCGCCGGCCGTGATCATGCCGAGGGCCGCGACCGCCGCCGGGCGCCGTGCGCCGGTGCGCAGCACCAGTTGGGTCACCAGCGCGACATCGGGGCCGGGCGTGGCGATGACCAGCAGTGAGGTGCCGAGGAAGAGAAGACCGGGCACAACCGCTCCTTCACTCGTGCACGGACCGACGCAAACGGATATAAGCGGACACGGGCGGACGTGGTCAGGCCGGTGCCGTGCCCGGGACCAGGGGAGTCCGGGCACGGCACCGGCCGTTCGGTGGTGCGAGGGTGTCGCCGGCTCAGCAGGCCAGCGCCGGCGACAGCGGGCGGTGCCGGTGGGCGACCTCGGCCTGCGGCGGATGGGGGAGGACGGCCCGCACCGTCCGCCCGGTGCGGACGGCGGGAATCCGCTGCCGCATCCATGCCGTGGCGGTGCGCCGCTCGTGCCAGGGGCAGATCAAGGACTTGCCCTCGGGCCCTTCCGCGGCCAGATGGAGCGGACCGCCGCGGTGCGGGCAGTCGGCTCGCATGACGAAGGAACCCGACGCGGTCCGCACATAGACGTACGGGGTGCCGTCGACCTCCACACAATTCCCGCGGCCGGTGGCCGCGAACGTCAGGACAAGCACTTCTTGTAGTCCCCGACGGAGTGGATCTGGTAGACGCATTCCTCGGATTCGATGATGGCGCCGTGCAGCCGGTTCTTCTGGATGACGGTGCCCTCCCCGGCTTCGAGGATCTGGTACGAGTCGAATCCGCTGACGAACTTCATAGTGCCGGAGACGATGTGGCACAGTTCGTCGCCGTCATGGCAGTGGGTGTTGGAGAGTTCGCCGTAAGGTTCGACGATATCGGCGACGGGCGCGGTCACCTTGCCGCTCTCGATCGCCTCCCACACCGGTGCGTGCAATTTCTTGAATTCCGGCCCCTTGTCCATCCAGGCGATCTGGGTGGCGAAATCGTCGTCGGAGATGTCCTGGATGACGCGGTACTCCTCGATGCCCCGGACGATTTCCGGGATGATGTGCTCGCCGTGTTCCTCGATGAGCGGGTCGATCAGCTTCTCCAGGGCCATCCGGCCGTGGTGCTGGTCGATGTGGACGTGCTCGGTGAAGTACTCCACGTCGGCCTTCTCACCGAATACCGACGTGAGGACGGAGGCCGCGCGGCGGCAGAAATCGACGAGCGTCGCCTCGGTGTAGTAGAGGGCGCCGACGTAGCGGAAGAACAGTTCGTGGTTCTTGCCCAGGTAGTGGAAGTAGTTGTTCATCAGCAGGCTGCTGTTGAGGTAGTACTGCCAGTACCGGTGGATGTCGGAGGCGAGCCCCGCCGACTCCAGCGTCCGCTCGAAGAGGCGGCTGTGCTTGGTGTCGTGGACGCCGTAGCCGTACTCATCGATGATGATCTTGAACCACTCGGACTGGGCGGCGCCGTAGTGCCCGAGGACGTTGCGGATCATCGGCGACGCCTCGGAGAGGAAGTCCGGGGCGAACTGGATCAGCCACATCCGGGCGGCGCGCTCGCGGTCGGTGGAGGAGAGGATCGCCTTTTCGGTGCGGGACGCCTCGGCCGGGTCGTTCGCGCCCAGCGACTCGATGTAGGCGTGGAAACTCTCCTTCGTCCACTTTCCCGAGATCTCGACCTCGTCGTCGAGGAATCCGAACGCGTACCTCTCCAGCGCCGGCCGTATCGCCTCGCCGAGGGCGCGGTTGCTCGGGCTGTAGAACTGCTGGAAATCCTCCCACTTTCCGTCCTTCAGACCGGACTTGGGGAGAAAGACGAGATCCGCCTCGTAGACGCTGGTGAGCACCCGCTGCACGGCCAGGCTGCTGTAGTCGAGAATGTTCTCGCGGCCGGGCACCGCATCGTAGTCCAGATGCGGCAGTACCTGCGGGCGCAGCTGGCGGCGGTAGGGGTTGTCGTCGTTCTGCCATTCCTCGTTGTCGAGGTAGATCGGATTGCTCGCGTACCGGACGACCGCATCGCGGAGTTCTTGACCGTGCAGCTCGAAAGGAACGTACGCATTCGGTGCGTGGCTCATGTCACGGTGCCTTTCTGGTCGAAGGGGCGGTGCGGTTCAGACGACGGTGAGCTGGGTTTCCGTCCATCGCAGTTCCATGTCGAGGCTTTCGCCCGCGGTGACGGAGGCCGGTTTGTCGAGGAGGATCAGCGCCTGCATCCAGTGCGATTCCGGATTGTCCGGCGCATTGCGCAGGTCGACGCCGTCGCAGAGCTCCAGCGAGAACCACGACAGCAGCCCGTGCGCCCGGCCGTCCGCGGTGACCGGTACCGTCAGCCGGCGGCTGCCCGGCAGCAGCGGATCGTGCGCCAGGTCGAACGCGGCCATCTCGAACGGCTCGGAGAGCAGCC
Source organism: Streptomyces sp. NPDC000404 (assembly GCF_040300365.1). Lineage (NCBI taxonomy): Bacteria > Bacillati > Actinomycetota > Actinomycetes > Kitasatosporales > Streptomycetaceae > Streptomyces > Streptomyces sp. NPDC000404. Next base: position 405,076 of record NZ_JBEPDN010000005.1, read on the forward strand.
GGTGCGGCCAGGTGTGCATCCGCACGGGGAAGTGGCCGCGGGTGGCGACGGTCTCCATCAGCGACACGTCGAAGCCGTGCGCCTCGTGGACGCGGTTGAGGTTGACCATGGCCGGGCTGTCGACCAACTGGCCGTGGATGCGGGCGGCGACCGGCATCATCACGCCACCGGGGGCCAGCAGATGCTCGCGGGCGTGGCGCACGGTGGGCAGCAGCCCCTCGCCGATCAGCCCGCAGTCGACGATCTCGGAGATCAGCACATCGGCCCGGCGCGGCAGGTCCCGGCCGACCTCGATGGCGGTGGAGAACTTGGTGAGCACGGTGATGGCGTCGGACATGCCGTGCTCGGCGATGATCTGCCGGGCGATCTCGGCGAGCAGCGGATTGCCCTCGCAGGTGTAGACGTGCCCGGCGCCCGCCCGCACCGCGGCCATGGCCAGCAGCCCGGTGCCGGAGCCGATGTCCAGGACGGTGGCGCCCGGCGGGATCGCCCGGCGCACCGCGGTGACCAGCGCGTCGTTGCGCACGGTGTCGTTGAGCATGGCGAAGTGCCAGCGTGGCACGGTGCGCCGGGCGATCTCCGCGAAGGCCTGGCTGCCGGGCACCGGCGCCGCCTGGGGGGATGCGAGGGCGTCGACGGTGGTCCGGATCATTTCGTTCAGCGTCTGCGCCTGGGCCTGCAGCGAGGCCAGGGCCAGCCGCAGTTCCGGGGATTCGCCGATGATCGGCGGCGGCGCGGTCGCGAGGGATAAGCCGGGCGGAACTTCTTCTGTCGGCGTGTTGATGGTCGTTGCCATGACGGTCTACGCACTCTCCCATGTGTGGGGTCTTACCGGTTCCGGAATCAACCCGAGAAGGATTTCGGTGCGAACGACATACAGGGATTACCGGCGTGGGGGAGCACGTGGTATCTCCTTTCCCCGCGGCAGTGGTGCGGTACGGCGAAATCCACCGGCCGGCACCGAGTTCAGAAAAGCAGACTCCGCTCGCGTATCGCAATGGAATGCGGTGCGCCCGGCGGTACGGGGAAGCTACTGCGGTACTTTTCCGTGCGCCGCGCCCGCGACCGCGTAAACGCCGAGTGCCGCCAGGGCGAGCGCGGTGTGCCGGTACCACGCGGTCCACGTCAGCACCTCGGTACGGGTGAACTGCACGCTCTCGCACGCCCGGGGCGCGGCGCGCAGCGTGTCCCGCCCGCCGCGCGCGACGGCGGCGAGCACGGGCAGGGCGGTGTGCCGCGGTGCGTACGCCAGATAGTGGCCGGTGCGCCCGCTCCCCGGATGGCGGCGGGTCAGCAGCAGCCGGACGAAGCCGCCGCGCCCACCGGACCCGGTCGCGCCGAGCGGCACCGCCGACCACTCCCAGGACGGCGCGACGGCGTCCGGCACCCCGTGCCCCGCGGCGCCGCGGGCCAGCACCCCGGCGGGCAGCGCCACCCCGCCGACGGCACGGACCGGGTGCCCGGTGGAGACGGGCAGGACGTAGCCGACCGCCCGCCGCTCCAGCCAGTCGCGCAGCTCCGGGTCCTGGCCGCGCGTCAGATCGCCGCTGACCCAGGCGAACGGGGTCCGTGCGGCGCGCGCCCGCTCCACGAGGCGCTGCGCCAGCTCCGTCCGGGGCCGGTGGACGGTGCGGTCGGCGGGCACCCCGGCCTGATGGCAGCGGAGCGCGTCCTCGGTCCAGGCGGGCGGCAGATACAGCTCGCGGTCGAGGACGGCGGTGCCCAGCGGCGAGGTGTAGCAGGCGAGCAGCGTGGTCTGGCAGTTCTCGACGCGGCGCGCGGCGATGGCGTACTGGCGGGCGACGGCCACCGACTTGTCACCCCTCTTGACGGTGTCGACCTGGCCGAGCGTCAGGACACCGTCGGGGTGCCCGAGGTGTTCCAGCACCTGCCCGCGGACCGCGTCCTGGAAGGCGTCCACCTCCCAGCGGGCCCGGGTGAGCAGCCGCTGCATCCGCCAGGGCGAGCCGTCGCCGACGCGGTGGGCGAGCCGCCAGCTGTTCCCGGCGCCGACGCCGCCGAGCAGCGCACGGACGTACCGCACGGCCTGGGCGCGCGGTTCGGGGCGGGCGAAGAGCGGGCCGATGCGGGCGGAGAGCGCCTCCAGCGCCGCCTCCAGCCGGGCGTCGAACCCGTCGGCGTCGCCGGGCGCCGTCCGCTCCGCCTCCGGGTGCGGCCGTACGCCGGCGGGGGAGCCGTCCTCGGGCGCGACGGATAAAGGGGGCCGGCGCGGCGGCATCGCGCCGGGTGCGGCAGGGGCGGGAGCGAGGGGTGAGGCGAGGGGGGTCACAGACGTTCCTCCGTTGCGTAGGGCGAGCGGGGACTCGTGAAGCTGCGGGAGGTGTGCGGCCGGGCGGCGCACGGGTGGTGCCTGTCCGGCGGTGGAAAACCGCGCGTCAGCTCATTCCGGACCGGAAGAATTCCTGCCCGAAAGGGTGGCGGTAAAGGAAATGCCCGGGAGGGCATCGGAGAACGGAGACCGTATTCAGCGGCGCAATCGAGGGGGTCGCCGCGTGGGTCGGTACGGCTCCGGTGGATCGTCATCCCGGTGACAGCGGCGGGCGCCCGGTGGGTGGATCATGCCGCTCGCCCCTCTCCGCCGTCGTGGGATGACGGAGGTCAGATTAACAGGCGTCAACTTCCTCCAGACAACTAAAGAAAGGGTAAAATTGACGTTCCTTCATCCCTCGTTGATCCAATTTTCCCGGCTGAATTCTGGCCGGTCCGCATCTTTTTCCGGGACGCCGTGCAACCCATCGCGCCCCGGCGGTGTTTCTTCTTCTTCCGGCGAAACCGCCGCCGGGCCCCGGACGCCCGCCAGGGGGCGCGCACGGCGCCCCGCGGGCGTCCCGAGCGCGGTGCGCACCGGGCCCGCATGACGAGTTGGCAAAGTCCCGCACCGCGGGCGGCGCCGCCGTGCAGAGTCGGCCCGCTGGAACACCAGCATCCGTGTGTTCGAAGAGATGGGCTCACCATGGCACTCTCCGTATCCGCACTCCGCCGCCCCCGGCTGCTCGCCCTGGCCGCCGCCTGCACCGTCGTCGCCACGGTCTGCGGTGTGGCCACCGCGCCCGGCAGCGTCGCCGCCGCGCCCGTCGGCACCCCGGGCGCGCCCGGCGCCGGCGACACCTACTTCCCGGACCTCGGCAACGGCGGCTACGACGCCCTCCACTACGACCTGGGCGTCAGCTACCACCCCTCCTCCGGCCGCCTCGACGGCCGCACCACCCTCACCGCCCGCGCCACCCAGAACCTCAGCGCCTTCGACCTCGACCTCCAAAAGCTCGACGTCACCGCCGTCCGGGTCGACGGCCGCCCGGCGCGCTTCACCAGAGCCGGCGACGAACTCACCGTCCGGCCCGCGCGGATGCTGCGCGACGGCCGGACGTTCACGGTGACCGTCACCTACGGCGGCGTGCCCCAGCCGCTCGGCGGGCCGATCATCTTCGGCTCCGACTACGGCTGGATGAAGACGAAGGACGGCGTCTTCGTGGCCTGCGAGCCGAACGCCGCGTCCACGTGGTTCCCCTCCAGCGACCACCCCGGCGACAAGGCGACGTACGACATCCGCATCGACGCGCCCAAGGGGCTGACCGGCGTCTCCAACGGGCGGCTGATCGAGTCCGGCGAGCGCGGCGGCCGCTCGTACGCCCACTGGCGCGAGAGCCGTCCGATGGCGACGTACCTGGCCACCGCCACCATCGGGAAGTTCGACGTCCGCACCGGCACCACGCCCGGCGGCACGCCGATCTACGTCGCCACCGACCCGACGCTGCCCACCGGAAAGGTCGACGTCTACGGCGTCACGGCCGAGGCCACCGACTACTGGTCGAAGGTGTTCGGGCCGTACCCCTTCGAGGAGACCGGCGCCATCGTCGACGACATGCCGCAGGCGGGCTTCTCCCTGGAGGTGCAGTCCAAGCCCGCCTACTCGGCGGTCCGCAACGAGTCCACCATCGTCCACGAGCTGGCCCACCAGTGGTTCGGCGACTCCGTCTCCGTCAAGGACTGGCGGCACATCTGGCTCAACGAGGGCTTCGCGAGCTACGCGCAGTGGTTGTGGGCCGAGCACAAGGGCACCAAGAGCGCCCACGACGCGTTCCGTGAGGCGTACGCCGCGATACCCGCCGGCGACCCGTTCTGGAAGATCAAGGTCGCCGATCCGCAGCGGGACACGATGTTCTCCGATGCGGTCTACGACCGGGGCGCGATGACCCTTCAGGCGCTGCGCGAACGCATCGGCGACCGCGCGTTCTTCACGCTGCTGCCCGCCTGGACCGCGGCCCACCGCTACGGCAACGCCGAGACCTCGCAGTTCATCGCGCTGGCCGAGAAGATCTCCGGTCGGCGACTGGGCGACCTCTTCGACGCCTGGCTGAACACCGGCGCCCGGCCGCCGCTGCCGAAGCCGTAGCGCCGCCGCCCCGGCCGCATCAGCCGTCCGCGCCCGTCCGGCCCGGCGACCGGTGCGGCCGGGGCAGGTGCAGCCCGAGGTAGACCGCGCCCATCCGCAGCGCGAAGACCAGTCCGGCGGAGGCGGCGGTGGCCGCGGTGCCGCCGATGCCGAGGTGGTGCAGGGCCAGCAGCAGGGCGGCGCCGGCCAGCGCGGCGATGGCGTAGACGTCCTCGCGCAGCAGCAGCGGCGGGAACTCCCCGCACAGCACATCTCGGATGACCTCGCCGGCCACCCCCGTCAGCACCGCCAGGATGATCACCGCGAGCGGGGTGGCGCCCGCGTCGATGGCGGCGCGTGCCCCGATCACGGTGACGACGGCGAGCCCGACCGCGTCGACGACCAGCAGGGACTTGCGCGGCAGGGTCCAGAAGCGGAGATAGACCATGGTGGCCGTGCCGACGCAGATGATCACCGTCAGCAGGACCCAGTCGTGTGTCCAGTACAGCGGGTGCCGGTTGAGGATCAGATCGCGCAGCGTGCCGCCGGAGATGGAGGCGGCGAAGGCGAGCACCAGACCGCCGAAGGGGTCCATGTTCGCGCGGTAGGCGGCGAGCACCCCGCTCGCGGCGAACGCGGAGACGCCGATCAGGTAGAGCACGTGGAGCATCCCGGAATCATCCCAGGCCGCGGCGGCCCGGCCGCCCGCCGGGCACCGCAAACTGACACTACCGGTCGGTAACTTTTCGGTGTAGCGTTCCGGCCATGGCACAGGTGACCCTTGGTAACAGCGAGTTCGACCGGGACACGGCCGTGGTGCGCCGCGCCCCGGGGCACTACGACGCGGAGCTGTCCGCCGGCTGGACGATCATCCAGGCCGTCAACGGCGGCTACCTCCTCGCCCTCATGGGCCGCGCCCTCGGCGACGCCCTGCCGCACCCCGACCCGCTCTCGGTCACCGCGCACTACCTGACGGCGTCCGTACCCGGCCCCGCCACCGTCCGCACCGAGGTGGTCCGCGCCGGCCGCACCCTGTCCACCGGTACCGCCACCCTCGTCCAGACCGCACCGGACGGCACCGAGGTCGAGCGGATGCGGGTGCTCGCCTCCTACGGCGACCTCGCCGCGCTCCCCGACGACGTCCGCACCAGCGCCAAGCCCCCGGCGCTGCCCCCGTACGCGCACTGCCTGGGCACCGACAGCGCCCCCGACGGCGGATCGGCGATACCGGGCAGCACCGCCATCGCCGACCGCCTCGACATCCGGCTCGACCCGGCCACCGCGGGCTGGGCCGTCGGCGCGCCCTCCGGCAAGGGCGAGATGCGCGGCTGGTTCGGCCTCGCCGACGGCCGCGAACCGGACCCGCTCTCCCTGCTGCTGACCGTCGACGCCATGCCGCCCACCGCCTTCGACCTGGGCCTTACGGGCTGGGTGCCGACCGTCGAGCTGACCTGCCACATCCGCTGCCGCCCGGCGCCGGGCCCGCTGCGCGTCGCCATCGCCACCCGCAACCTCGCCGGCGGCTTCCTGGAGGAGGACGCCGAGGTCTGGGACAGCGCCGACCGCCTCGTCGCCCAGTCCCGCCAGCTGGCCCGGGCGCCGCTCGGCGGCTGACCGCACCGGGGCCCGCCCCGGACAACGCGGACGAACCGGAAGCGCCCGCGGCATCCGGCGGGCGGCGCCTCGCGCCCCGCCGCGGCGGCGCCCCCGCGCGCCGCGGACGCGCCCCCGGGGGCCCCGGCGGCCGCCCGTAGAATCGGGGCACCATGGTTTACCTCGACCACGCGGCCACCACACCGATGCTCCCCGAAGCGGTGCGGGCGATGACCGCTCAGCTGACCGTCACCGGCAACGCGTCCTCGCTGCACGCCGCCGGGCGGCGGGCCCGGCGCACCGTCGAGGAGGCGCGCGAATCGCTCGCCGCCGCCCTCGGCGCCCGCCCCAGCGAGATCGTCTTCACGGCCGGCGGCACGGAGGCCGACAACCTCGCGGTCAAGGGCCTTTACTGGTCCCGCCGGGACGCCGACCCGGCCCGCACCCGCGTCCTGGCCAGCCCCGTCGAGCACCACGCCGTGCTGGACGCCGTGGAGTGGCTCGCCACCCACGAGGGCGCGCGCGTCGAGTGGCTGCCGGTCGACTCCTACGGGCGGGTGCACCCCGACGCGCTGCGCGAGGCCGTCGTCCGCAACCCCGCCGATGTCGCGCTGGCCACCGTCATGTGGGCCAACAACGAGATCGGCACCGTCCAGCCGATCCGTGAACTCGCCGCCGTCGCCCGGGAGTTCGGCATACCGCTGCACGCCGACGCGGTGCAGGCCGTCGGCCAGACCGAGGTCGACTTCGCCGCCTCCCACCTCGCCGCCCTGACCGTCTCCGGCCACAAGCTCGGCGGCCCCTACGGCATCGGCGCGCTGGTGCTGGGCCGGGAGTGGACGCCCGTGCCCGTGCTGCACGGCGGCGGCCAGGAGCGCCAGGTCCGCTCCGGCACCCTCGACACCCCGGCGATCGTGGCGTTCGCCGCCGCCGCCCGCCACGCCGTCGCCCACCGCGAGGAGTTCGCCCGCGAGATCGGCGCCCTCCGCGACGACCTGATCGCGGCGGTGCGCGCCGCCGCGCCCGACGCCGTCCTGGGCGGCGACCCGGACCCGGCCGGCCGCCTCCCCGCCAACGCGCACTTCTCCTTCCCCGGCTGCGAGGGCGACTCCCTGCTGCTGCTCCTCGACGCCCGGGGCATCGCCTGCTCCACCGGCTCGGCCTGCACCGCGGGCGTCGCCCAGCCCAGCCATGTCGTGCTCGCCACCGGCACCTCGCCCGAGCTGGCCCGCGGCACGCTCCGCTTCTCCCTGGGCCACACCTCGACCGCCGAGGACGTCGCGGCGCTCGCCGAGGCCATCGGCCCCGTGGTCGAACGCGCCCGGCAGGCCGGCCTGAGCTGACCGGCACGGCCGCTCCGGGCCGCGCGCCCGGGGCGGTCCGCTACGCGGCGCCCTTGGCCGGGGCCTTGCGCAGCTCCCCGCGGACCAGCCGCAGATAGGCGTCCCAGTCCCAGTGCGGCCCCGGATCGGTGTGATCGGCGCCCGGTACCTCGGAGTGGCCCACTATGTGCCGGCGGTCGGCGGGGAAGCCGTAGCGGCGGCATATCCCGGCGGTCAGCCGCGCCGAGGCGGCGTACATCGCGGTCGTGAAGGACTCCGGGCGGTCCACGAACCCCTCGTGCTCGATGCCGATGCTGCGCTCGTTGTACGCGCGGTTGCCCGCGTGGAACGCGACGTCCAGCTCCCGGACGACCTGCGCCACATGGCCGTCCTTGCGCACCACGTAGTGCGAGGCGGCCGCGTGGAAGGGGTCCTGGAAGACCTTCAGCGCCGTCGCGAAGCTGCCCTGGACGACATGGATCACCACCCGGTCTATGCGGTAGTCGTCCGGGCGCTCGGCCCGCCGCCAGTTCGCCGGGGACGCCGCCACCCACTCCGCGCCCGGCTGATCGACGGCGCCGGGCGTCCGCGGCTTCGCGGCGCCCGGCAGCAGCCCCTCGCGGGAGGTGACGATGCCGGCACCGACGGCCGCCACCGCGGCGCCGCCGATCCACAGCGCACGCCGTCTGCCGATGCCGGACCCGGTCCGCTCCGTCTTCCCCATGCGCTGGACAACGCGTACTGGGCTGTCGGTGGTTCCGTCTACTCTGGAGAAGTTATGACTGACGCACCCCGCCTGCGCGTACTCGCCGCCATGTCCGGCGGTGTCGACTCCGCCGTCGCCGCCGCCCGCGCCGCCGAGGCCGGCCACGACGTGACCGGCGTGCACCTCGCGCTCTCCGAGAATCCGAAGTCGTTCCGGACCGGCGCCCGCGGCTGCTGCACCATCGAGGACTCCCACGACGCCCGCCGCGCCGCCGACGTCATCGGCATCCCCTTCTACGTCTGGGATCTCGCCGAGCGCTTCCGCGAGGACGTCGTCGAGGACTTCGTCGCCGAGTACGAGGCGGGCCGCACCCCCAACCCCTGCCTGCGCTGCAACGAGAAGATCAAGTTCGCCGCGCTGCTCGACAAGGCCCTCGCCCTCGGCTTCGACGCCGTCTGCACCGGCCACTACGCCACCGTCGTGCTGCGCGAGGACGGCAGCCGCGAGCTGCACCGCGCCGCCGACATGGCCAAGGACCAGTCCTACGTCCTCGGCGTGCTCGACGACCGGCAGCTGGCGCACGCGATGTTCCCGCTGGGCGACACCCGCACCACCAAGGCGGAGATCCGCGAGGAGGCCGCCCGGCGCGGCCTGTTCGTCGCCAAGAAGCCGGACAGCCACGACATCTGCTTCATCGCCGACGGCGACACCCAGGGCTTCCTCGCCAAGCGGCTGGGCACCGCCGAGGGCGCCATCGTCGACGAGTCCGGCACCCGTCTGGGCAGCCACGACGGCGCCTACGGCTTCACCATCGGCCAGCGCAAGGGCCTGCGCATCGGCACCCCCGCCGCGGACGGCAAGCCGCGCTACGTCCTCGACATCTCCCCGGTCGACAACACCGTCACCGTCGGCCCCGCCGCCTCCCTCGACGTCACGGCCCTCACCGCGATACGCCCCCGCTGGTGCGGCCGCCCGCCGGCCGGCGGGCCGGCCACGTACACCGCCCAGCTCCGTGCCCACGGCGGCGAGACGGAGGTCACCGCCGAGCTGACCGATGGCGAGGAGCTGCACGTCACCTTCGCCGAACCGGTCCGCGGCGTCGCCCCCGGCCAGGCCGTCGTCCTCTACGACGGCACCCGCGTCGTCGGCTCCGCCACCATCGCCACGACCCGGCGCCGGGCGGCGGCGGAGGCGTAGGGGCCGGCGCCCGGAGGGGAAGGCTCCGTACGCGGGCCTTCCCGCCGTGCGGCGCGGCCGGATTCCGCGGTGCGGATGAGGTTTTCCCCACAGTGCTCTCGATGTGAGGCCCTGCGGCAAATAGTCTCGGAGCTGCGACAGGACGTTCAGTAAGCCGCCACCCCTTTCGATTTCGTCGGGAATCGGGGCGCGAGCGGCTTTTCGTCGGTCATGAAGGGATCCGAAAGCATGTCGACTGTTCAGTCCGAGGGCCGTTCCGGGGTTCGCCCGGGGTGGCACGAGGCCCTGCACGCGGAGCTGGTGCGGCGCAATCCGGGAGAGCCGGAATTCCACCAGGCGGCGCTGGAGGTGCTGGAGACGCTGGCCCCGGTGCTCGCGGCGCGTCCGGAGTTCGCCGAGGCCAGGATCGTGGAGCGGATCTGCGAGCCCGAGCGGCAGATCATCTTCCGGGTGCCGTGGCAGGACGATTCCGGGGCGATCCGCGTCAACCGGGGCTTCCGGGTGGAATTCAACAGCGCGCTCGGCCCGTACAAGGGCGGGCTGCGGTTTCATTCCTCGGTCAATCTCGGGATCGTGAAGTTCCTCGGTTTCGAGCAGATCTTCAAGAATTCCCTCACCGGCCTCAATATCGGCGGCGGTAAGGGCGGCAGCGACTTCGATCCGCACGGCAGGTCCGACGCGGAGGTCATGCGGTTCTGCCAGTCGTTCATGACGGAGCTGTACCGGCATCTGGGCGAGCACACCGATGTACCCGCCGGCGACATCGGCGTCGGCGGCCGCGAGATCGGCTACCTCTTCGGCCAGTACCGGCGGATCACCAACCGCTGGGAGGCCGGGGTGCTCACCGGCAAGGGCCTCGACTGGGGCGGCTCCAAGGCCCGCACGGAGGCCACCGGGTACGGCAACGTCCTCTTCACCGAGGAGATGCTCAAGCGGCGCGGCGAGGAGCTGGACGGCCGGCAGGTCACCGTCTCCGGCTCCGGCAACGTCGCCATCTACACCATCGAGAAGGCCCAGGCGCTCGGCGCACACGTCCTGACCTGCTCGGACTCCGGCGGCTACGTCGTCGACGAGAAGGGCATCGACCTGCCGCTGCTCCAGGAGATCAAGGAGGTCGAGCGCGGCCGGATCTCCGAGTACGCCGAGCGGCGCGGCAGTTCGGCCCGGTACGTGCCGGGCGGCAGCGTGTGGGACGTCCCCTGTGAGGTCGCCCTGCCGTCGGCCACCCAGAACGAGCTGGACGCGGACGCCGCCCGGACGCTGGTCCGCAACGGCGTCAAGGCCGTCTCGGAGGGCGCGAACATGCCGGCCACCCCGGAGGCGGTGACGCTGCTGAAGGCGGCGGGCGTCGCGTTCGGGCCGGGCAAGGCGGCCAACGCGGGTGGCGTCGCCACCAGCGCGCTGGAGATGCGGCAGAACTCCGCGCGCGAGGCGTGGAGCTTCGAGCGGGCCGAGGGTGAACTCGCCGCGATCATGCGGAACATCCACGACACCTGCTACGAGACGGCCGAGCGCTTCGGCCTGCCGGGCGACTATGTCGCGGGCGCGAACATCGCGGGCTTCGAGCGGGTCGCGGACGCGATGCTCGCCCAGGGCCTGATCTGACGCGCCCGGCGGCCCCGCCCAACGACGTGCGGGGCCGGCGGTGCCGGTCGGCCCACCGGGCACGGCACCACCGCAACACCACCGCGGCCACCCGAGGGGCGCCGCACCCCGGCTCGTAAGCTGGCGCGTATGAACATCTGCGTCTTCTGCTCCGCCGCCGACCTCGACGACCGCTACACCACCCCCGCCCGTCAGTTCGCCCAGCTGATCGGCAAGGGCGGCCACTCCCTCGTGTGGGGCGGCTCCGACACCGGCCTGATGAAGGTCATGGCGGACGGTGTGCAGGAGACCGGCGGACGGCTGATCGGCGTCTCCGTGGAGTTCCTGGCCCACAAGGCGCGCGCCGGCGCCGACGAGATGGTCGTCACCCGGGACCTCGCCGAACGCAAGGCACAGCTGCTGGAGCGGGCCGACGCGGTCGTGATCATGGTCGGTGGCACCGGCACGCTCGACGAGGCCACCGAGATCCTGGAGCTGCGCAAGCACGGGATGCACACCAAGCCGGTCGTCCTGCTGAACACCGCGGGCTTCTACGACGGCCTCAAGGACCAGTTCCAGCGCATGGAGACCGAGGGCTTCCTGCCGCTGCCCCTGACCGAACTGGTCTTCTTCGCCGAGGACGGCGTGGGTGCCCTGGCCTACCTGGAGGAGCAGGCGGGCATCACCGCCTGACCCGGCCCGCCACGCCATCCGCCCAGGTCACCGACGGTCCGGCGAGATGCGGCCCTTGTGGGGGTACGCGGCGGTTGCCCTCGGCGGCTCGTTAGGATCGGGGGCATGGGTACGCACTTGATCACGGGCGCAGGGTCGGGCATCGGAGCGGCGGTCGCACGGCGGCTGGCGGAGCGCGGGGAGGACCTGTGGCTGCTGGCCCGGGACGCCGGGCGGGCCAAGGAGCTGGCCGCGCAGTACCCGGGCGCCCGCACGCTCGTGGGCGACCTCGCCACCCCGGAGAAGCTGGACTGGGCGCTGGGCAAGCAGCCGCTGCCCGAGCGCCTCGACTCGCTGATGCACATCGCCGGCGTCCTCGAACTGGGCGCGATCGGTGACTTCGGCGCCAAGGCGTGGCAGCGCACGCTCGCCGCCAACCTCGTCGCCCCCGCCGAACTGACCCGGCTGCTGCTGCCGCTGGTCCGCGTCGCCAAGGGCCACGTCGTCTTCGTCAACTCCGGCGCCGGGCTGCGCGCCAACCCCGAGTGGGGCGCGTACGCGGCCAGCAAGCACGGCCTGAAGGCGCTCGCCGACGCGCTGCGCGGCGAGGAGCACGGCAACGGCGTGCGGGTCACCTCCGTCTACCCGGGGCGGACCGCCACGCCGATGCAGGCCAGCACGCATCAGCAGGAGGGCAAGGAGTACGACCCGACGCGCTGGATCGACCCCGAGTCGGTCGCGACGGCCATCCTCACCGCCGTCGACCTGCCGCGGGACGCCGAGATCAACGACCTCTCGGTCCGCCCGGGGCGCTGACCCCCGCGCCCGGGGCGCGTCCGTGCGCCCCGGGCGGGCCGCCCGCCACCGGGTGACGCGGCGCGTCATACGCTTTCGGGGTGAGCGAGAACAGCACGAGTGAGCGCAGCGGCACGGACGGGCGGGGCGCGCGCCCCTGGGGCGCGGGGACGGCGACGGCCGTGGGCTCGATGCCCGGCGGCGACGCGCGCGAGGCGGTCAAGACCGTCACCGGTTCGCTGGAGACCTTCCCGCACCTGCCGGAGCTGCCCGCCCGCGGCCCCGGCGCCGACATGATCGGCCGGACCTGCGGCCTTCTCGTCGAGGTGTACGCCCATGTGGAGCCCAGCGGCTGGCGGGTCAGCGACCGCCCCGGGCGCGACACCCGCCGGGCCCGCGCCTGGCTCGGCGAGGACCTCGACGCCCTGGAGGAGTTCACCCAGGGATACGCGGGCCCGCTGAAGGTCTCCGCCGTCGGACCGTGGACCCTCGCCGCCGCCCTGGAGCTGCGGGGCGGCGAGGCGGCGGTCAGCGACCCCGGCGCCTGCCGCGACCTGACCGCCTCGCTGGCCGAGGGCGTCCGTGCCCACCTCGCCGACCTGCGGCGCCGGGTGCCCGGTGCGCAGCCGGTGCTCCAGCTCGACGAGCCGTCGCTCACCGCCGTGCTCCAGGGCCGGATCAAGTCCGCCAGCGGCTACCGCACCCACCCCGCCGTCGACCGCGCCGTCGTCGAGGGTGCGCTGCGGACCCTCGTCGAGGCGGCGGACGGCGTCCCCGTCGTCGTCCACTCGTGCGCGCCCGCCGTCCCGTTCGCGCTGCTGCGCCGGGCCGGCGCAGCGGGCATCTCGTTCGATTTCTCCCTGCTCACCGAGCGTGAGGAGGAGGCGATCGGTGAGGCGGTGGAGGGCGGCACCACGCTCTTCGCCGGGGTGGTGCCCGGCACGGACGGCCGATTGTCAGACCCTGCCGGTAGCGTCATGGGTGTCAGGACGCTGTGGCGCAGGCTGGGGCTGACGCCGGGGACTCTCGCCGAGTCCGTGGTCGTCACCCCGTCGTGCGGGCTCGCGGGCGCTTCGCCCGCATACGCCCGCTCCGTGCTCGCCCACGTCGTCCGGGCCGCGACCTCGCTCGCAGACAACCCTGAGTGACGACCACTCACGGACCACGGGAGGACAACACGGTGGCTGGCGAACAGCACGCAGCGGCATCAGAGGTGCCCGCGGCGGCGCGGGAGGAGCACGCGCAGCTCGCTGAGCAGATCGAGGAGCACCGCTTCCGGTACTACGTGAAGGACGCTCCGGTCATCAGTGACGCGGAGTTCGACCGGCTGCTGCGCTCCCTGGAGGCGATGGAGGAGCAGTACCCCGAGCTGCGCACCCCGGATTCCCCGACCCAGAAGGTCGCCGGCGCGTACGCCACGGAATTCACCGAGGTCGAGCACCGCCAGCGGATGCTCTCCCTGGACAACGCCTTCGACGACGAGGAGTTGGCCGCCTGGGCCGAGCGGCTCGCCGGGGAGCTGGGCGGCGACCCGAAGAGCGCCGGCTACCACTTCCTGTGCGAGCTGAAGGTGGACGGCCTCGCCGTCAACCTCACCTACGAGCACGGCCGCCTCACCCGCGCCGCCACCCGCGGCGACGGCCGCACCGGCGAGGACATCACGCCCAACGTCCGCACCATCGCCGAGATCCCGCACCGCCTCACCGGCGAGCGGATCCCGGAGCTGGTCGAGGTCCGCGGGGAGGTGTACTTCCCGATGGAGAAGTTCCTGGAGCTCAACGAACGCCTCGTCGCCGACGGCAAGCCCCCGTTCGCCAACCCGCGCAACGCCGCCGCCGGTTCGCTCCGCCAGAAGGACCCCAAGGTCACCGCCACCCGGCCGCTGCACATGGTCGTCCACGGCGTCGGCGCCCGGGAGGGCTTCGACATCGACTGCCAGTCGCACGCCTACGACCTGCTGCGGGAATGGGGCCTGCCCACCGCCGCGCACAACCGCGTCGTCGACTCCCTCGCCGCCGTCCGCGAGTTCATCGCCCGCTACGGCGACGCCGAGACCCGCCGCACCGCCGTCGAGCACGAGATCGACGGCGTGGTCGTCAAGCTCGACGAGATCCCGCTCCAGGGACGGCTGGGCTCCACCTCCCGCGCCCCGCGCTGGGCCATCGCCTGGAAGTACCCGCCGGAGGAGGTCAACACCAAGCTCGTCGACATCCGCGTCGGCGTCGGCCGCACCGGCCGCGTCACGCCGTACGCCGTCGTCGAGCCGGTGACCGTCGCCGGCTCCGAGGTCGAGTTCGCCACGCTCCACAACCAGGACGTCGTCAAGGCCAAGGGCGTCCTCATCGGCGACACCGTCGTCATCCGCAAGGCGGGCGACGTCATCCCGGAGATCCTCGGCCCGGTGGTCGATCTGCGCGACGGCGGCGAGCGGGAGTTCGTCATGCCCGCCGACTGCCCCGAGTGCGGTACGCCGCTGCAGCCGGCCAAGGAGGGCGACATCGACCTGCGGTGCCCCAACGCCCGCTCCTGCCCCGCCCAGATCCGCGAGCGGCTCTTCTACCTCGCCGGGCGCAAATGCCTGGACATCGAGAATTTCGGCTATGTCGCCGCCACCGCGCTCAGCCAGCCGCTGGAGCCCGCCGAGCCGCCGCTCAAGGACGAAGGGGACCTTTTCGGCCTCTCCATCGAGCAGCTGCTGCCCATCAAGTCCTATGTCCTGGACCCGGATTCCGGCCTGCCCAAGCGGGATCCGAAGACCGGCGAAGAGAAGATCGTGACGTTCTTCGCCAACCAGAAGGGCGAGCCGAAGAAGAACGCCCTGGCCATGCTGGAGAACATCCAGGCGGCCAAGGAACGCCCGCTGGCCCGGATCCTCACCGGCCTGTCCATCCGTCATGTCGGCCCGGTGGCCGCCGAGGCGCTGGCCCGGGAGTTCCGCTCGATCGACCGTATCCGCGAGGCCGACGAGGCGGAGCTGGCCGCCGTGGAGGGCGTCGGGCCCACCATCGCCGCCTCCCTCAAGCGGTGGTTCGAGGTCGACTGGCACCGCCAGATCATCGAGAGCTGGCGCGCGGCCGGCGTCCGGATGGAGGAGGAGCAGCAGGCCGACGAGGGCCCGCGCCCCCTGGAAGGCGTCACCGTCGTCGTCACCGGCACCCTGGCGTCCCACACCAGAGATGGCGCGAAAGAGGCCCTGCAGAGTCTCGGTGCGAAGGTGACCGGTTCCGTTTCCAAGAAGACCGGATTCGTCGTCGTGGGTGACAACCCCGGCTCCAAGTACGACAAAGCGATGCAGCTGAAGGTGCCCGTGCTGGACGACGACGGCTTCGCGGTGCTGCTGGAACAAGGGCCCGACGCGGCACGCGAGGTGGCGGTCACGCCGCCCGAGGAGGAGTGACGGGCTCGCCCCTTCGGCGCATACCAGAGTGATCGGGATGGCCGGGTCGCATTCGGGCAACCGCTGCCGATCGCTGCCCGTAGGGGCCCTTCGCGTCCTACTGTTGAGGGGTGCGCCTGCCGTGGCGCGGGCACAGCCGGCTGTGAGAGGGATCGGAATGAAACCGACCGACAGCGCCGCTCCGGCGCCGCGGCTCCGCCGGCTTGTCGTGCCCGCGCTGCCCGCCGCCTTCACCGTCCTCGCGGGCCTCACCCTCCTGACCGGGGTGATCTGGACGCTGGGCGAGCGGCGGGCGCTGTTCCCCTCCGGCACCGTCGGCTGGTCGCTGGCGGTCCTGACCGGCATCATCGTCGGCCATCTCGTCGCCCTCGGCCGGGACCGCTGGTGGGGCGGGACGGGCTCCGGCGCGGCCCTCGCCCTCGCCGTCGTCCTGCTCTACGGCTGGATGCCCGCGGCCCTGGTCAGCCTGGCCGTCGTCGTCCTCGTCGGCGCGGCCCGCCGTCACCGCTGGCGGCAGGCGGTGCTGCACGGCGCGGTCGACCTGCTGGGCGTGGGGGCCGCCGCGCTCGGCAGCACGGCCCTCGGCAGCACCGCCACGGTCCGCCACCCCTGGCACCCCGAGGCCTGGGACCTCTCCGTCCTCCCGCAGGTCGTCGCGGCCGCCGCCTGCTATCTCCTGGTCACCCGCGGCCTGTTGTGGTGCACCCTGCTGCCGCGCGGCGGCGGCCTGCCCACCGTCACCCGCACCGCGATGACGCGTCAGATGCTGGTCGGCGTCGCCCTGTTCGGCATCGCTCCGCTGATCGCCGTCACCGCCGACCACGCCCCGCTGCTGCTGCCGTTCTACGCCGTCCCGCTCATCGCCCTCGACTCCACGCTCTGGATCGCCCGCGCCCGCGCCGAGGAGCAGCTGCGCGATCCGCTCACCGGGCTCCCCAACCGCCAGTGGCTGCTGGAGCGCACCTGGTCCGCGCTGGACGAGGCCGAGCGGATCGAGACCCGGTGCGCCCTGGTCCTGATCGACCTCGACCGCTTCCGCTCGGTCAACGACACCCTCGGGCATCTCGCGGGCGACCGCCTGCTGCTGCAGATCGCCGACCGGCTGCGCGAAGCCCTGCCACGCGGCGCCGAGGCCGCCCGGCTCGGCGGGGACGAATTCGCCGTCCTGCTCCCCACCGCGGACTCCCTCACCAGCGCCCAGCGGGTGGCCCGCAACCTCGTCGCCACGCTGGGCTCCCCCCTCGACCTCGACGGACTGACCCTCGTACTCGAAGCGAGTGCGGGGGTCGCCGTCTTCCCGGACCACGCACTGGACGCCGAGGGCCTGCTGCGCCGCGCCGACGTCGCGATGTACCAAGCCAAGCGGGACCGCAGCGGCGTCGAGGTCTACGAGGCCCGGCGCGACGGCAACACCCCCGACCGCCTCGGCCTCCTCGGCGATCTCCGCCGCGCCCTGGACGCCGGCGACGTCGAGCTGCACTACCAGCCGAAGGTCGGCTTCGACGGTCAGGTCGCGGGCCTGGAGGCACTGGTGCGGTGGGTGCACCCGGACCGCGGGCGGGTGCCTCCCGACGAGTTCATCGCCATCGCCGAGACCTCCGGCCTGATGCCCCGGCTGACGGAGTACGTACTGGAGACCGCGCTCGCCCAGGTGGCGCGGTGGCGGGCGATGGGCCTGGAGGTGCCGGTCGCGGTCAACGTCTCGCCGCGCGACGTCCACTCGCCGGGCTTCGCGGGCGCGGTCGCCGCCCGCCTCGCCCGGCACCGCGTCCCGCCCGGCGCCCTCCAGCTGGAGATCACCGAGCATGTGCTGCTGGAGGACCCGCAGCGGGCCGCCGACACCCTCGCCGGGCTGACCGGCCACGGTGTCAAGATGTCCCTCGACGACTTCGGCACCGGCTACTCCTCCCTGGTCCATCTGCGGCGGCTGCCGGTCAGCGAGCTGAAGATCGACCGTTCCTTCGTCGCCCGGCTCGCGGTCGACAACGAGGACGCCGAGATCGTCCGCTGCACCCTCGATCTCGCCCACTCCCTCGGGCTGCTGGTCGTCGCCGAGGGCGTGGAGGACGACGAGACCTGGGAGCGCCTGCGCGACCTGGGCTGCGACGCCGTGCAGGGCTGGCTGGTGGCGGCGGCGATGCCACCGGACGAGACCACCGCCTGGCTGCGCGCCCGCGGCAAGAGCGGTTGGCACCGGGAATCGGAGACGGCCGCCCTGGCGGCGGAGAAGGCGGGGGACCGCCCTTCGGGACAGGTCCTGAACTGAGGACCCGGCCACCGGCCGTCCCCCCGTCCCGCTCCCACCCCACCGACCGGCCGTCACCGGCCGCGCCCGGCTCTCCCGGCACCCCGCCTCCGCCCGGCGGTCCCGGGGAAGCCGCCCCGTCCGGCGATCCGGCCGCGCCCGGCGATCCGGCCGCGCCCGGCGACCCCGACGGCCCGCCCGGCGACCCCGGTGCCCCGCCCTCCGGGGACCGCTGACCCCGCGCCCGTACGGCACCGCGGCCCGCCCGGCGCCGCCGCCCGTCCGTCCCGCAGGAACGCAGGCGCGCCTCCGTACGCCGGGGCCATAGGATTGGGCCGTACAGATTCACGTAAATCTCTGACAGATACCCGGCAGACACTTGCCGGATCCCCGTCGGATCCTTGTTCACGTAGAACTCCGAGAACCAGCAGAGGAACGCTGCATGCCTGGCATCACGCGCGAGGAGGTCTCCCACCTCGCCCGGCTGGCGCGTCTGGAGCTGAAGGACGAAGAGCTCGACCACTTCGCCGGACAGCTCGACGACATCATCGGCGCGGTCGCCCGCGTCTCCGAGGTCGCCGACCAAGACGTACCGCCGACCTCCCACCCGCTGCCCCTGACCAACGTCATGCGGGCGGACGAGGTCCGTCCGTCGCTCACTCCCGAGCAGGCGCTCTCCGGCGCCCCCGCCCAGGAGCAGCAGCGTTTCAAGGTGCCGCAGATCCTGGGGGAGGAGTGACCGACATGGCAGACCTGATCAAGCTCACCGCCGCCGAGACCGCGGCGAAGATCGCGTCCGGCGAGGTCACCGCCGTCGAGGTGACCGAGGCCCACCTGGCCCGTATCGAGGCCGTGGACGAGAAGGTGCACGCCTACCTCCACGTCGACCGCGAAGGCGCGCTGGCCCAGGCCCGCGCCGTCGACGAGAAGCGTGCCCGCGGCGAGAAGCTCGGCCCGCTGGCCGGTGTCCCGCTCGCGCTGAAGGACATCTTCACCACGCAGTCCATGCCCACCACCGTCGGCTCCAAGATCCTCGAAGGCTGGATCCCGCCGTACGACGCGACGCTCACCAAGCGCCTCAAGGACGCCGACGTCGTCATCCTCGGCAAGACCAACATGGACGAGTTCGCCATGGGGTCCTCCACCGAGAACAGCGCCTACGGCCCGACCGGCAACCCCTGGGACCTCACCAAGATCCCCGGCGGCTCCGGCGGCGGCTCCTCCGCGGCCCTCGCCTCCTTCCAGGCGCCGCTCGCCATCGGCACGGACACCGGCGGCTCCATCCGCCAGCCCGCTGCCGTCACCGGCACCGTCGGCGTCAAGCCCACCTACGGCGCGGTCTCCCGCTACGGCATGGTGGCCTTCTCCTCCTCCCTCGACCAGGGCGGTCCCTGCGCCCGTACGGTTCTGGACGCGGCGCTGCTGCACGAGGCGATCGCCGGCCACGACGAGCTGGACTCCACCTCCATCGACGCGCCGGTCCCGCCGGTCGTCGAGGCGGCCCGCAACGGCACCGTCCAGGGCATGCGCGTCGGCGTCGTCAAGCAGTTCCGCGGCGAGGGCTACCAGGCCGGTGTGGTGCAGCGGTTCGACGAGTCCGTCGAGCTGCTGAAGAGCCTCGGCGCCGAGATCGTCGAGCTGGACTGCCCCTCCTTCGACCTGGCGCTCTCCGCGTACTACCTGATCGCGCCGTCCGAGTGCTCCTCGAACCTCGCCCGGTTCGACGCCATGCGCTACGGCCTGCGCGTCGGCGACGACGGCACGAAGTCCGCCGAGGAGGTCACCGCCCTCACCCGTGAGGCCGGCTTCGGCGACGAGGTCAAGCGCCGCGTCATCCTCGGCACCTACGCGCTCAGCTCCGGCTACTACGACGCGTACTACGGCTCGGCGCAGAAGGTCCGCACGCTGATCACCCAGGACTTCGCGAAGTCCTTCGAGAAGGTCGACGTCATCGTCTCGCCGACGACGCCCACCACCGCTTTCCCGATCGGTGAGCGCGCCGACGACCCGATGGCGATGTACCTCGCCGACCTGTGCACCATCCCGACGAACCTCGCCGGCAACGCCGCCATGTCGCTGCCCTGCGGCCTGGCGCCCGAGGACGGCCTGCCCGTCGGGCTGCAGATCATCGCCCCCGCCATGAAGGACGACCGGCTGTACCAGGTCGGAGCCGCCGTCGAGGCCGCCTTCGTGGAAAAGTGGGGCCACCCGCTGCTGGAGGAGGCACCGTCACTGTGAGCAACATCGGCAAGAAGGCCAAGAACTTCAAGAAGTCGAAGTCCGGTGTGTACCTGTCGATCGGCACCACCGCGTTCGGTGCCTTCGGCGTGCTCAAGCAGGCCCGCGAGGCCCGCCACGAGCACGACACGCTGCGGCTGATCGACGCCGGCGTCTCCGCCGCGGCGATCGTCACCGGCCTGGCGATCCTCTACCGCGAACTGAAGCGCCTGGGCGACGACGACGTCCTGCTGGGCTGAGAGGGAAAGTTTCACCGTGACAGTCACTGACCTGGTGTCGTACGAGGACGCCCTCGCGTCCTACGACCCCGTCATGGGCCTGGAGGTCCATGTCGAGCTCGGCACCAAGACCAAGATGTTCTGCGGCTGCGCCACCACGCTGGGTGCCGACGCCAACGCGCAGACCTGCCCCACCTGCCTGGGCCTGCCCGGCTCCCTCCCGGTCGTCAACGCGATCGGTGTCGAGTCGGCGATCAAGATCGGCCTGGCGCTGAACTGCTCCATCGCCGAGTGGTGCCGCTTCGCCCGGAAGAACTACTTCTATCCGGACATGCCGAAGAACTTCCAGACCTCCCAGTACGACGAGCCGATCGCCTACGACGGCTACCTCGACGTACAGCTGGAGGACGGCGAGGTCTTCCGCGTCCAGATCGAGCGCGCCCACATGGAGGAGGACACCGGCAAGTCGACGCACGTCGGCGGCGCCACCGGCCGTATCCACGGCGCGTCCCACTCCCTGCTGGACTACAACCGCGCCGGCATCCCCCTCATCGAGATCGTCACCAAGCCGATCGAGGGCGCCGGCGAGCGGGCCCCCGAGGTCGCCAAGGCGTACGTCGCCGAGCTGCGGGAGCTGATCCGGGCCCTGGGCGTCTCCGAGGCGCGCATGGAGATGGGCCAGATGCGCTGCGACGTCAACCTCTCGCTGCGCCCCAACGGCACCGAGACCTTCGGCACCCGCTCGGAGACGAAGAACGTCAACTCGCTGCGCTCCGTGGAGCGGGCGGCGCGCTTCGAGATCCAGCGGCACGCCGCGGTCCTCTCCTCCGGCGGCACGGTCGTGCAGGAGACCCGGCACTTCCACGAGGAGGACGGCTCCACCACCGCCGGCCGCATCAAGGACAACGCCGAGGACTACCGCTACTTCCCCGAGCCGGACCTGGTGCCGGTGGCCCCCGCGCGCGAGTGGGTCGAGGAGCTGCGGGCGGGCCTGCCGGAGCTGCCGCGCGTGCGCCGCAACCGGCTGCGCGAGGAGTGGGGCGTCTCCGCCCACGACATGCAGTCGATCCTCAACGCCGGTGCCGTCGATCTGATCGTCGCCACCATCGAGGCGGGCGCGGGCTCCGCCGCCGCCCGTAAGTGGTGGATGGGCGAGCTGGCCCGCCGCGCCAACGAGGACGGCATCGAACTGGCCGCCCTGCCGATCACCCCGGCGCAGGTCGCCCGGGTCGCCGCGCTGGTCGACGAGGGTTCCCTCAACGACAAGCTGGCCCGGCAGACCATCGAGGGTGTCCTCGCCGGTGAGGGCGACCCGGACACCGTCGTCGAGAAGCGCGGCCTGAAGGTCGTCTCGGACGAGGGCGCGCTCGGCGCCGCCGTCGACGAGGCCATCGCGGGCAACGCCGCCATCGCCGACAAGATCCGCGGCGGCAAGGTCGCCGCGGCGGGCGCCCTGGTCGGCGCGGTCATGAAGGCCACCCGCGGCCAGGCCGACGCGGCCCGC
Organism: Streptomyces sp. NPDC000404; assembly: GCF_040300365.1. Classification (NCBI taxonomy): domain Bacteria; kingdom Bacillati; phylum Actinomycetota; class Actinomycetes; order Kitasatosporales; family Streptomycetaceae; genus Streptomyces; species Streptomyces sp. NPDC000404. The sequence goes on from NZ_JBEPDN010000005.1 coordinate 426,940, forward strand.
GTCCGCGAGCTGATCCTGGAGAAGCTGGGCGTCGAGGGCTGACGCCCGCCCGGCACGCGATGCGGCGGCCGTCCTCCCGGAACTTCCGGGAGGGCGGCCGCCGTTCGCGTGCGCCCGCCGTGCAAATCCGTCTTCCGATCAAGGAATGCCGGGCGGGGCCGGGGCGCTGTAGACGGCACGGAACGGGACGCTGACGTCCCCCGACCCTCTGGAGGAACGGTGTCCCAGCGCGCTCTCGCCACTCGGATCGGACGGATCGGTGTCTGGCACGGCGGTCTCGGGGTGTTGCCGGCGGCGGCCGGCCGGCAGGCGGCCGCGGAGATCGAACGGCTCGGTTACGGCGCCCTGTGGGTGGGGGAGGGGCCCACCTCGAAGGAGGCGTTCACCCATGCCGGGCTGCTGCTCGCCGCCACCGGACGGCTCACCGTCGCCACCGGCATCGCCAACATCTGGGCCCGCGACGCCGCCGCGGCGGGCGCCGCCACCCGTACGCTCGCCGAGGCGTACGACGGCCGCTTCCTGCTGGGCCTCGGCGCCAGCCACGCGCCGCTCGTCGGGATGCGCGGCCACACCTACGCCAAGCCGCTGGCCGCGATGCGCGGCTATCTCGACGCGTTGGACGGTGCGGCGTACGACGGCCCGGCGCCCGCGGCGGAGCCCGACCGGGTCCTGGCGGCGCTCGGTCCGAAGATGCTGGAGCTGGCCCGGGACCGCGCGTCCGGCGCCCATCCGTACTTCGTGCCCGTGGAGCACACCGCCCACGCCCGCGAGGTCCTCGGCGACGGTCCGCTGCTCGCGCCCGAGCAGGCGGTGCTGCTGGAGAGCGACCCGGCGACGGCCCGCGCCCTCGCCCGCGAGCAGTACGTGCGCCGCTATCTGACGCTGGCGAACTACGTCGGGAACCTGCGCCGGTTCGGTTTCGGCGACGCGGACTTCGCGGACGGCGGCAGCGACCGGCTGGTCGACGCGCTGGTGGCCTGGGGCGATGTGGACGCGGTCCGGCGCCGGGTGCGCGACCACCTCGACGCGGGCGCGGACCACGTCGCCGTCCAGCCGCTGACGGCGGACGCGGCGGACCCCGGGCTCGGTCAGCTCCGGGAGCTGGCGCCGGCGCTGCTGGACGGCTGAGCCGCCCCGGGCCCGTAGGGTCGCGGTCCGCCGCGGATTCGTACCGCACGGTTTCGGTCACGTGTTCCCAAAGTTGTCACCTCGATACCTGTCACAGGTCACACCGCGCCGCTAGCGTCCCCGTCGCACCCTCTCAACGGTCTGGCCGAAGGCCGTTGACTGTCGACTGGGAGGTCGGGCGTGGCACCGGAGGTATCTCGTAGGCGGGCCTTGCAAGTGGGCGCCGCGGCGGCTGGTGTGGCGGCCGTGGGGTCGCTGCTGCCGCCGTCGCTCCAGCAGGCGCTGGCCGCCGACGCGGCGCGGCCGGAGCGGCGCGGCGGGGAGCTGGGCGACATCCGGCACGTCGTCGTGCTGATGCAGGAGAACCGGTCGTTCGACCACTACTTCGGCACCCTGCGCGGCGTCCGCGGCTACGCCGACCGCAACGCCGTCGAACTCCCCGGCGGCCGCAGCGTCTTCGAGCAGCCGGGGCTGCTCGGCGCCGGCACCGTCCTGCCCTTCTCGGTGCGCGAGGCGGCCGCGGCCCAGCACAAGGACCTCCAGTACATCGGCGCGCTGAACCACGAGTGGGACGGCGGCGCCAAGGCGTGGAACGACGGCTGGATGAACAACTGGGTCACCGCCAAGACCGCCGCCACCATGGCCCACTACGACCGCCGCGACGTGCCGCTCCACCACGAGCTGGCCGACACCTTCACGGTCTGCGACGCGTACCACTCCGCCATCCACTCCTCCACCAGCCCCAACCGCAACCACCTGGTCAGCGGCTGGACGGGCTTCGAGCCGGGCAGCGGCAAACGCGCCGTCGGCAACGACGCGTACGACGAGGACAACCACCCCGGCTACACCTGGACGACGTACCCGGAGCGGCTGGAGAAGGCCGGGCGCAGCTGGCGCGTCTACCAGGAGTGGGACAACTTCACCGACAACAACCTGGAGTTCTACGCGAGCTTCAAGGCGGTGGCGAGGAAGGCCCTGGCCAAGGTGGCCGGCGCGGCGAACATGACCGCCTTCTACGGGAAGGTGGCCGCCGCCGACGCCGCCGGGCGCAAGGAGCTGCTGGCCCAGCTGGAGGAGGGCGTCCGGGCGCTCGGCGCGGACGAGCGCAGCCTCTTCGAGCGGGCGCTGCGCCGCGGTGAGCCGGACTCCACCGCCACCGCCTTCGCCGCCGATGTGGCGAGCGGGAAGCTGCCCGAGGTGTCGTACATCGTCCCGTCGGCCGCCGACTCCGAGCACCCCGGCTCCTCCTCGCCGGTCGCCAGCGCCACCATCGTCTACAAGGTCCTCGACGCCCTCGGCCGCAACCCGGACGTGTGGCGGCACACCGCGCTCTTCCTGACGTACGACGAGAACGACGGGTTCTTCGACCACGTCCCGCCGCCGGTGCCGCCGCCCGGGACCGAGGGGGAGTTCTGGGACGGGAAGCCGACGGGTCTGGGCATGCGGGTACCGATGATCGTCATCTCGCCCTGGACGGTGGGCGGTTACGCCTGCTCGCAGGTGTTCGACCACACCTCGATCACCCGGTTCCTGGAGAGGTGGACGGGGGTGCGCGAGCCCAACATCAGCGCCTGGCGGCGGACCGTCTGCGGCGATCTGACCGGCGCGTTCGACTTCCGCCGCGGCCGCAGGCAGCCGTCGGTGGCGCAGCCCGGTGCGATCCCGCCGTTCAGCGGCCGCTGGGCGCCGCAGCCGCCCGCCCACCAGGCGCTGCCGGAGCAGGAGCCCGGCGTCCGCCCGGCCCGCCCGCTGCCCTACCAGCCGGACGCAGACGGCGCGCTGGACGCGGCCGCCGGCCTCTTCCGGCTGGCCGTCCGCAACGACGGCGCGGCCTCCGCCCACCTGGCGCTGTACCCGTACGCGAAGGAGTACGGCACGCCCCGGCACCGCGACGTGGCGGGCAAGGGCACCTGGGACGTGCCGGTCAAGGACGGTGCGTACCGCTTCACCGTCACGGGGCCGAACGGCTTCCGCCGGGAGTTCGCCGGGAGCGCCCGGGGCGCCGCCGCCGCGGTCGCCGTCCGCACCCGCCTCGACGCGGACCGCCGCGAGGTGCATCTGACCGTCGTCAACGGCGGCTCCGCCGACCTCACCCTCACCCTGGCCCCGCTCGCCTACGGCGACGCCGCACCGCGCACGCTGACGGTCCGGGCCGGCGCCACCCGCACCGTCGCCCATCCGGCGGCCGCGGCCCACGGCTGGTACGACCTGGCCCTGACGGCGGCCGAGGACGCCTCGTTCCGCCGCCGTCTGATGGGACACATCGAGAACGGGGCGGAGTCGGTGACCGGCTGACGGGGCGTGAGAGGGGGCGCGTTCCCGCGGTGGGGCGCGCGCCCGTCCCGGTGCGGTGGCGTACGGCCGCACGGGGCGCCGCGGCACCGTGCGGCCGGGCTCCCGCCGGGCCCGGCGCCCCGTCGCTGTCCCCGCGTTCATCCGACTCTCATCCCGCTCTCAGACGCGGCCCCTACGGTCGCGCCCATGGGAACGACCAGGACGACGACGACCGACGAGCGCGACGCGACGCGAACCGACGACCCGTCCGCGGCGGCGGACACCGCCGCGGAGACCCCGCGGACGGAGGGGAAGGACGCCGGGAACCCGGCCGGTGACCGGGACGACGCGGCCCCCGCCGCGGACGAGCCGGGCGGGACGGAACCGGACGGCGGCGCGGCGGCCGAGGACACCGGGCACACCGAGGAGGCGGCCGACGCCGACGACGCCGGTGAGGCGGCCCCCGTCTCCGCCGGCGTGAAGCGGGGCGCGGGCGCCGTCGTCGCCGCCGGGCTCGGCCTCGCCTCGGTGACCGGCACCTGGCTCGGCACGCTGCTCGCCGAACGGCAGACCCTGCTGGGGCAGATCAAGCTCCAGTCCGGCAAGGCCACCGACCAGATCGCCGCCGTCTACGCGACGCCCTGGCACACCACCGCGCTGATCAACGGCGTCTTCGCGCTGCTCGCCGTGGCCGTCGGCGGCGCGGTGCTCTTCAACCGGCCGCGCGCCACCTGGACCCGCGCCGTCGCCTGGGGCGGTCTGGCCCTCGGCGTCCTCGGGCTGCTCATCTCCGTGGGCATGTACTTCGACCTCCTGGCGAGCCTGCCCACCATCCCCAAGACCCCGGTCCAGGCCCCCGCCGGCTGACGGCGCCCGGTCCCTGCGACACCCCGAAGGCCCACCGGTCCGATCCGGTGGGCCTTCGGCCATGCCGGGTGAGGGCCCGTCAGCTGACCTCCACCCGCAGAATCCGGTCGTCACCCTTCCGCGGGTCCCCCCGCCCGTCCGTGTTGCTCGTCACCAGCCACAGCGCCCCGTGGTCCGCCGGCAGGACGGTGCGCAGCCGCCCGTGGCGCTTGGTGAAGAACGCCTGCGGGGCCGCCGCCGGTTTCGCCCCGTTCAGCGGGATGCGCCAGAGCCGCTCACCGCGGAGCGCGGCCATCCACAGGGAGCCCTTGGCGTACGCCAGCCCGCTGGGCGAGGCGTCGGCGGGCTTCCACTGGAGGACCGGGTTGACGTAGCCGCCGGCCGTCGGGCCCTTGCCCTCCCGGGCCGGCCAGCCGTAGTTGCGGCCCGGTTCGACGAGGTTCAGCTCGTCCCAGGTGTCCTCGCCGAACTCCGCGGCCCACAGCCGCTTGCCGCTGTCCCAGGCGAGCCCTTCGACGTTGCGGTGGCCGTAGGAGTACATGACCGACCGGGGATCGGGGTTGCCGGGTGCGGGCGCGCCGTCCGGCGTCATCCGTAGGATCTTGCCGCCCTTGGACCTCTTGTCCTGCGAGAGGGCCTTGTGCCCGGTCTCCCCGGTCGATGCGTAGAGCATCCGGTCCGGCCCGAAGGCGAGCCGCCCGCCGTTGTGGAAATGGCCCTTGGGGATCCCCCGCAGCACCGTGTTCGGCGCCCCCAGCTGATCACCGGGGTGCCGGGTGTCGTCGTAGCTCATCCGGGCGATGCGGTTGTCGGAGGCGGTGGTGAAGTACGCGTAGACGAGATGGTCGCCGCGGAACGACGGGGAGACGGCGAGCCCCAGCAGACCGCCCTCGCCGCCCGGGACGACACCGGGCACCGACCCCACCTCGGTCTTGTGCCCGTCGCGGGCCGAGACGCGGACGAGGGTGCCCTTGTCGCGGGAGCCCACCAGCAGATCGCCGCCCGGCAGCGCGGCGACGCCCCAGGGGGAGTCGAGCCCGGTGGCCAGGGTGCGGGTCACCTCGGCCGACCCCTTGGCGGGCGGCGGGGAGGCGTCCCGCTCCGGTCCGGTGGCCGCGGCGGCGGACCGCTGCGGGGACGGCGCGCCCGGGACGGGCCGGGCCCCCTCGGCGGCACAGCCCGCCACGAGGAGCAGCACGGCGGTGGCCGTCACGGCGGTCGGAAGGCGGTGTGGCACGGCGGATTCCTCTCGTCGGGGGAGCGGTGCGCGGGCGGCCACCGCACGCGCCGGGGCGGCGCGCACGCCGGGCCCGCGCGCCGTCCGGCCACCGCACGCGCCGAACGCGCTGCACGCGCCGGGCCCGACGCCGTGGCACGCGGACCGGCCACGCGGGCCCGGTGCCCGGCCGAGGCCGGGAGCGCGGGGGAGCCGGAAGCCGGACGGCCGCGGGGCACCGGGCCGGCGGGGCCGCCCGTACGGCCGCGCGGACACCGGAACATCCGGCCGCCCGGGCCCGCCCCAGGACACCACACCCGCGCCGCCCCGCGCGGCGGCCGACACCGCGATTCCCTCCGCCGCCGCACGGACGCCCACCACGGCGGCGGTACGGGGCGCCCGGGCGGTGCGGCGTCAGGCCCGCACGGGGCGGACGGCACGGCAGCGGGGCCCGGGCCGGCCGGCGCCCGGCAGCCACCGGCGGGGCCCGCTCCCGGTCAGTACCAGGACCCGCGGGCGGGCGGCAGGGAGGCGATCTCCGCCAGGTCCGCGCGGTCCAGCACCAGGTCGGCGGCCTTGGCGTTCTGCGCCGCCCAGCGCTCCTTCTTCGTCCCCGGGACCGGCACCACATGGCGGCCCTGCGCCAGCACCCAGGCCAGCGCGACCTGCCCCGGCGTCGCGCCGTACCGGGCGCCGACCCGGCGCAGCCCGGCCACCACCGGCTGGTTCGCCGCCATCATCTCGGCGGTGAAGCGCGGATGGCGGGCCCGGATGTCCTCCGGCTCGAAGCCCTGGCCCGGGGTGAGGGTGCCGGTCAGATAGCCGTTGCCCAGCGGCATCGCCGCCAGGAAGCCGACGCCGCGCGACTCGCACCACGGCACCAGCTCGTCCAGTGCCTCCGGCGACCACACCGACAGCTCCGCCTGCACGCTGCTGACCGGGAAGATCTGCTGGATCCGCTCCAGCTGACGAAGCGTCAACTGATGGGTGCGCGCCCCGGGGCGCCGCCCGCCGGGCACCGGCCGGTCCGTCCGCGTCGGCCGCAGCGCCCGGGCGCCCACCGCGCACAGCCCCAGGGACCGCACCTTGCCCGCCGCCACCAGCTGCGCCATCGCCCCCCAGGTCTCCTCGATCGGCACCTCCGGGTCCGCGCGGTGGAGTTGGTACAGATCGATGTGGTCGGTCCGCAGCCGCCGCAGCGAGGCGTCGCAGGCGCGCTTCACATAACCGGGCCGCCCGTTGGCGACGATGTGCTGCTCGCCCACGAGCAGCCCGCCCTTGGTCGAGACGAACGCGTCCGCGCGCCGCTCCTTGAGCACCCGGCCCACCAGCAGCTCGTTGGTGAACGGTCCGTACATGTCGGCGGTGTCCAGCAGGGTGCACCCCCGGTCGAGCGCGGTGTGCACGGCCCGCAGCGAACTCTCGAAATCCCGCTGCGACTCGGTGTACCCCCAGCTCATCGGCATGCAGCCGAGCCCGATTGCGCCTACTTCGAGCGTTGCCGCGCCGATTGTCCTGCGCTCCACCTGGTCGTGCCTCCGTCCCCTCGCCCCCGGTCAAGGGCCAGACCAAACTAACGTCTGGAGGAACGGTCCTTCGCATAGCCTCGGACCATGGCAACCGCAGACCCGCACGGCAGCCCGCACGACGTCTGGCTCCCGATTCCCCCGGAAGAGATCGACGGTCTCCCCACGGGCCTGAACTACGTCCACTGGGACGCGGGTCCCGAGTATCCCGCCGACCCCGCCCGGTGCGTCTTCTACGCCGTGCCGTACATGAAGGACGAGGCGACGTCGCTGCGACCGCTCGCGCGGATGAGCGGACTCAGGGTGGTGCAGACGCTGACCGCCGGCGTCGAGCACATTCTGCCCGCCCTGGACCGGCTGCCGCCCGGCACCCGCCTGTGCAACGCCCGCGGGCTGCACGACGCCAGCACCGCCGAGTTGGCGCTGACGCTCATCCTGGCCGCGCTCCGCGGCGTCCCCGGCTTCGTCCGCGCCCAGGACGCGGGGGAGTGGCGCCCGGAGTTCCGGCCCGCGCTGGCCGACAAGTCCGTTCTCATCGTGGGGTACGGGTCGATCGGCAGTGCCATCGAGGACCGGCTCACTCCTTTCGAGTGCGCGCGGGTGACGCGCCTGGCGCGCACCGCCCGTGAGACCGTGCGCGGCCCTGTGCATCCACTCTCCGCGCTCGACGAGCTGCTGCCGGAAGCCGATGTCGTCGTCCTGGCCACACCGCTCACCGAAGACACCCGTGGCCTGGTGGGACGCGGTTTCCTGGCCCGGATGAAGGACGGGGCCCTGCTCGTGAACGTCGCGCGCGGCAAGGTCGTCGACACCGCCGCACTGCTCCCGGAGGTCGCCTCCGGGCGGCTGCGGGCGGCACTCGACGTCACCGATCCGGAACCGCTTCCGGCCGAACACCCCCTGTGGCGCGCCCCCGGCGTGCTCATCACTCCACACGTCGGTGGCCCCAGCTCTGCCTTTCTGCCCCGCGCGAAGCGCCTCCTGCGCGATCAGCTGACCCTTTTCGCCGCCGGCCGGCCGCTGCGGAACACCGTCGCCACGGCGGAGCGGAATGGACCGGTGTAGCGCTACGGGGCCGTATGAATGCGCTGCGTGTCCACACTTCACGCATAGTTACGCTCCGTAGAGAACCTATATCCCTGAGTGACCGATCTGGTGTATCGTCCCGAGCGGGGACGGCGCCGGCGAGGCAAGCGGCGCCCGTGAAGCATCCGGAACGCGAGGGGGGCGACGGGCGATGTACGGCCGATGGGCACACCGCGAGACACGCGATCCACGAGCACCGGGGAGAAGGGGGCAGCGGCCCCCGGTGCGCCGACCGCGTCACAGCCGGAGCGCGGCCTGCGGGAGGGTCCGGTGAGCGCGCCGGGCGCGGTGCTCTCCCCTTCGCCGCTCCCCGCCGACCGGCCGCCGAGCCTGCTGCCGCAGATCGCGCTCGCGGCCGTCTGCGGGGGCTACGCCGTCGGCTCCGCCCTCGGCTGGGGCTCCCCCAAAGCCGCGCTGGTCATGGGGGACTTCGGGCTCAGCTTCGCCGCGCTGGTGGCGGCCGTCTCCTGCGCCCTGTACGCCCGCCGTTGCGACCCGCACACCCGCCCCGCCTGGACGCTCTTCGCCGGCTCCTCGGCGATGGCCGCACTCGGCAACGGCATCTGGGGCTGGTACGAGGTCGTCGAGGGCGCCCCGGTGCCCAGCCCCTCCCCGGCCGACTTCTGCTTCCTGCTCTTCGCGCCGCCCGCCATCGTCGGACTGCTGGTCCTCGCCAAGCGGCCGGTCACCCGCGCCGGCTGGACCTGCCTGGGGCTGGACTCCTGGCTGATCGGCGGCTCCCTGCTCACCCTCTCCTGGAGCCTGGCCCTCGCCAACACCGCGCACTTCCAGGGCCGTTCCGTCGCCCGGTGCGCGCTCGCGGTGGCCTATCCGCTGCTGGACATCGTCCTGGTCAGCATGGTCCTCGCGCTGCACTTCCGGCGCGGCTGCGCCCAGCGCTCGGCGGTCAACACCGCCATCGCCGCCCTCGCCCTGACGGTGCTGTGCGACGCGCTGTTCACCTCACCGCTGCTGCGCGAGCACTACCGCTCCGGCCAGATCCTCGACGCCGGATGGTTCGCCGGCTCGATCCTCCTCGCCTACGCCCCTGGTTCACCCGCCGCGCCACGGGGGGCGCGCCGGAGGACGCCGCACGGGAGCCGCGCGGCCCCTTGTACGCCGGGGCCCGGCCGCTCGCCGGCTCGCTCGGTGCGCTGGCGCCGTATCTTGCCGCCGGCGTGTGCACCCTCGGCATCCTCACCAACGTCCTCGACGGGCGGCGCCTGGACCGCGGCGTCCTCTTCACCGGCTGCACGGTCGTCCTCGCCCTGGTCATCCGCCAGGGCATCGTGCTGCTCGACAACCTCACCCTCACCCAGGAGCTGGCGCAGAAGGAGAACCACTTCCGCTCCCTGGTGCAGGGCTCCAGCGACGTCATCATGATCGCCGCGCCCAGCGGGGTGCTGCGCTACGTCAGCCCCGCCGCCGCCGGGGTCTACGGCCGCGACGCGGAGGAACTGGTCGGCTCCGAACTCTCCGCGCTCATCCACCCCGAGGACCTCGGCCGGTTCCTCCACGAGGTCCGCCGGTTCCTCGCCGCCTCGCCGCAGGACGAGCCCACCACCCGTATCGAGTGCCGCTTCCGCGCCGGCGACCGGCGCCCGGGCGGAGGGGGCGCCTCCCGGTCGGGCGAAGCCGAGGGCGGCGGAGGCTGGCTCAACGTCGAGTCCACCGTCAACCGCCACCACGGCGGCCTGATCTTCAACTCCCGGGACGTCACCGAGCGGGTCCGCCTCCAGGCGCAGCTCCAGCACAACGCCTCCCACGACGCCCTCACCGACCTGCCCAACCGCGCCCTGTTCACCGAACGCGTCAGCAAGGCGCTGGCCGGCCGCCGCGCCGGGGACCACGGAACCGCCGTGCTCTACATCGACCTCGACGGCTTCAAGCAGGTCAACGACACCATCGGCCACCAGGCGGGCGACGAACTCCTCATCCAGGCGGCCCGGCGGCTCGGCGACTCGGTGCGCTCCGGCGACATAGCGGCCCGGCTGGGCGGTGACGAATTCGCCGCCCTGATCACCGGCGACGCCACCTGCGACCCCGCCACCCGGGAGTTCCGCATCCACGAGATCGCCGACCGCCTCCGCATCACGCTCTCCGAGCCGTACCGCATCGAGGGGCGTGACGTACGGGTCGCCGCCAGCATCGGCGTGGCCTTCGCCGAGCCCGGCATCACCCCGGCCGGTCTGATGCGCAACGCCGACCTCGCGATGTACCGCGCCAAGCAGGCCGGAAAGGGCCGCGTCGAGCTGTACGCCCCGCAGCTGCAGGCCGAGGTGGCCCGCCGCGCCGAGCTGGCCACCCGGCTGCGCAGCGCGCTGCACGACGGCGAGTTCCTGCTCCTGCACCAGCCGGTGATCGAGCTGGCCACCGGCCGGGTCGCCGCCGTCGCCGCACACGCCCGGTGGCGCTCCGCCCAGGGCATCCTGTTCACCCCGGCGGAGTTCCTGCGCGTCGGCGAGCGGGGGCGGCTCGCCGACGACAGCGGCGACCGCACCGCGGAGCTGTGCCGCTGGCATCTGGAGGCCGCCGTCGAGCAGGCCGCCGCCCGGCACCGCGCGGGCCACCGGGTGCCGGTCGCCGTCCGGCTCTCCGCCCGCCGCCTCCTCGACCGCTCCCTGCCGCCCAACACCATCGAGACGCTGCTCTCCCGGCACGACCTGCCCGCCGGCTCGCTCGTCCTGGAGCTGTCCGAGAGCGATGCCCGCACCCCGCTGGACGAGCTGGAGAGCCGCCTGGTCGCGCTGCGCCGGCTGGGCGTCCGGATCGCCCTCGACGGCTTCGGCAGCGGGTACGCCGCGATCGGCGCGCTGCGCCGGCTCCCCATCGACGTGCTGCGGCTGGACCGCGGGCTGATCGACGGCGTGGCGGAGTCCGCCCGGTTGCACAAGATCACTTCCGGCCTGTTGCGGATCGCCTCCGACCTGGGGATGCAGTCGGTCGCCGAGGGCGTCGACCTGCCCGAGCAGGTGCTCGCCCTGCGCGCGATGGGCTGCACCCACGGCCAGGGCGCCGCCTTCTCCGGACCGCTCGACGAACACCGGCTGCGCCGCGTCCTGACGGCCGGCTCCACCCCGCTGCCGAGCCAGCCGGGACCGGGCCGCGCGGTGGTGCTGACCGGCAGTGGCCTGCCCGTTCGGCACGGCGGATCGGGTCCCGACGCCATCGTCCACCCGCCACTTCGTTCACATAGTGAGACCTCTGTCCCACCCACTTGACACTCATGGCGCGCCGGGGGGAGGGTCAGTGCCATGCGCACCCGAATTCTCGTACTTGGACAGCGCGTCGGCTGAAGCCGGGTAACCACGAAGCCCGACTGACCGCACCGACGCGCTCCCCTCGCTTGCCTCCCGGCACGAGGGGTTTTTTGTTGCACCAGACCCCCCAAACCACGCCAAAACCCTCAGCTTCGAGAAGAGACGCAGATGACCGAGCAGGCCACCGGGGCCCACCATCCGCAGCCGCGGACCCGTCACGCCCAAGGAGCGCAGCGCGCCGCCGCCGTCGAGCACGTCACGGGTGCGCAGTCCCTCATCCGCTCCCTGGAGGAGGTGGGGGCCGACACGGTCTTCGGCATTCCCGGTGGTGCGATCCTTCCGGCGTACGACCCGATGATGGACTCCGCGAAGGTCCGGCACGTGCTGGTGCGGCACGAGCAGGGCGCGGGCCACGCCGCCGTCGGCTACGCGCAGGCCACCGGCAGGGTCGGCGTCTGCATGGCCACGTCGGGCCCGGGTGCCACCAATCTCGTCACCCCGATCGCCGACGCCCACATGGACTCCGTCCCGCTGGTCGCGATCACCGGTCAGGTCGCCTCCGGCGCGATCGGCACGGACGCCTTCCAGGAGGCGGACATCTGCGGCATCACGATGCCGATCACCAAGCACAACTTCCTGGTCACCGACCCCGCCGAGATCCCGCGGACGATCGCCGAGGCGTTCCACATCGCCGCCACCGGCCGCCCCGGCCCAGTCCTCGTCGACATCGCCAAGGACGCGATGCAGGCGCAGACCACCTTCGCCTGGCCGCCCCACACCGAACTGCCCGGCTACCGCCCGGTGACCAAGCCGCACGCCAAGCAGATCCGCGAGGCGGCCCGGCTGATCGTCGAGTCGAAGCGCCCGGTGCTCTACGTCGGCGGCGGCGTGATGAAGGCGGGCGCCACCGCCGAGCTGAAGGTGCTGGCCGAGCTGACCGGCGCGCCCGTCACCACCACGCTGATGGCGCTCGGTTCGTTCCCCGACACCCACCCGCAGCACGTCGGCATGCCCGGCATGCACGGCTCGGTCACCGCCGTCACCGCGCTCCAGAAGTCCGACCTGCTGATCACCCTCGGCGCCCGCTTCGACGACCGCGTCACCGGCAAGCTGGACTCCTTCGCCCCGTACGCCAAGGTCATCCACGCCGACATCGACCCGGCGGAGATCGGCAAGAACCGCGTCGCGGACGTGCCGATCGTCGGTGACGCACGCGAGGTCATCGCCGATCTGATCGTCGCCGTCCAGGCGGAGCACGAGGCGGGCCACCGCGGCGACCACGCCGCCTGGTGGACGGACCTCAACCGCTGGCGCGAGACGTACCCGCTGGGCTACGAACTCCCCGAGGACGGCAGCCTCTCCCCGCAGCAGGTCATCGAGCGCATCGGCAAGCTCGCCCCCCAGGGCACCATCTACGCCGCGGGCGTCGGCCAGCACCAGATGTGGGCCGCCCACTTCATCGACTACGAACAGCCCTCCACCTGGCTCAACTCCGGCGGCGCCGGGACGATGGGCTACGCCGTCCCCGCCGCGATGGGCGCCAAGGCGGGCATGCCCGACCGCACCGTCTGGGCGATCGACGGCGACGGCTGCTTCCAGATGACCAATCAGGAACTGACCACCTGCGCGCTGAACAACATCCCGATCAAGGTCGCGATCATCAACAACGGCGCGCTCGGGATGGTCCGCCAGTGGCAGACCCTCTTCTACAACCAGCGCTACTCCAACACCGTGCTGCACAGCGGTCCGGACGCCGGGCCCGTCGACGACAAGCCGCGCGGCACCCGCGTCCCGGACTTCGTCAAGCTGTCCGAGGCGATGGGCTGTGTCGCCCTGCGCTGCGAGGACCCGGCCGAGCTGGACGCCGTCATCGCCAAGGCCAACGCCATCAACGACCGCCCGGTCGTGATCGACTTCATCGTCCACGAGGACGCGCAGGTCTGGCCGATGGTGGCCGCCGGCACCTCCAACGACGAGGTGATGGCCGCCCGCGGCGTGCGCCCCGACTTCGGCGACAGCGCGGACGACTGAGCCCGGGACGTCACGGAAGATAGAGAGAAGACGACATGTCCAAGCACACGCTCTCCGTCCTGGTGGAGAACACCCCCGGCATCCTCGCCCGGATCGCCGCGCTGTTCTCCCGCCGCGGCTTCAACATCGACTCCCTCGCGGTCGGTGTCACCGAACACCCCGACATCTCCCGCGTCACCATCGTGGTGAGTGTCGAGTCGCTCCCCCTCGAACAGGTCACCAAGCAGCTCAACAAGCTCGTCAACGTCCTGAAGATCGTCGAGTTGGAGCCGGGCCACGCCATCCAGCGTGAGCTCGTCCTCGTGAAGGTCCGCGCCGACAACGAGACCCGTTCGCAGATCGTCGAGATCGTCCAGCTGTTCCGCGCCAAGACCGTCGACGTCTCACCCGACGCCGTCACGATCGAGGCCACCGGCTCCAGCGACAAGCTGGAGGCGATGCTCAAGATGCTCGAACCCTTCGGCATCAAGGAGCTGGTCCAGTCCGGCACGATCGCCATAGGGCGCGGCGCCCGGTCCATCACCGACCGTTCGCTGCGCGCCCTGGACCGCACGGCCTGACCTGCGCGGGCGTCGCCCGACCCGGGGCGCCCGCGCCGCTCGCATCGCGAGACCCCGCAACCTTCCGCACCCCGCCCGACGTACTGTGTGGGCACCCGCCAGAACCAAGGAGATACCCGAAGTGGCCGAGCTGTTCTACGACGCCGATGCCGACCTGTCCCTCATCCAGAACCGCAAGGTCGCGGTCCTCGGTTACGGCAGCCAGGGCCACGCCCACGCGCTGTCGCTGCGCGACTCGGGTGTCGACGTGCGCGTCGGCCTCCACGAGGGCTCCAAGTCCAAGGCCAAGGCCGAGGAGCAGGGTCTGCGCGTCGTCACCCCCGCCGAGGCGGCGGCCGAGGCCGACGTCATCATGATCCTGGTGCCGGACCCGATCCAGGCGAAGGTCTACGAGGAGTCCGTCAAGGACAACCTCAAGGACGGCGACGCCCTCTTCTTCGGCCACGGCCTCAACATCCGCTACGGCTTCATCAAGGCCCCGGCCGGCGTGGACGTCTGCATGGTCGCCCCCAAGGGCCCCGGCCACCTGGTCCGCCGTCAGTACGAGGAAGGCCGCGGCGTGCCCTGCATCGCCGCCGTCGAGCAGGACGCCTCCGGCAACGCCTTCGCGCTGGCCCTCTCGTACGCCAAGGGCATCGGCGGCACCCGCGCCGGCGTCATCAAGACGACCTTCACCGAGGAGACCGAGACCGACCTCTTCGGCGAGCAGGCCGTGCTGTGCGGCGGCACCGCCGCGCTGGTCAAGGCCGGTTTCGAGACGCTGGTCGAGGCGGGCTACCAGCCCGAGATCGCGTACTTCGAGTGCCTGCACGAGCTGAAGCTCATCGTGGACCTCATGTACGAGGGCGGCCTGGAGAAGATGCGCTGGTCGATCTCCGAGACCGCCGAGTGGGGCGACTACGTCACCGGCCCGCGGATCATCACCGACCAGACCAAGGCCGAGATGAAGAAGGTCCTGGGCGAGATCCAGGACGGCACCTTCGCCAACAACTGGATGGCGGAGTACAACGCCGGTCTGCCGAAGTACAACGAGTACAAGAAGGCCGACGAGAACCACCTCCTGGAGACCACGGGCAAGCAGCTGCGCAAGCTGATGAGCTGGGTCGACGACGAGGCGTGAGCATCCGGGTGACGGGGGCCGCGGCACCGCCCGCGGCCCCCGTCACCCTTGCGGCCGCGGGCCCGCACGAGCGGGACGCGGCCGCCTTGTCCATCGCGTAGAACCCCGCTCGGGTGATCCTGACGCTCCGGCGCAGGAGAAGTCCCGGGCCGCCACTACACTGCCAGGCACAAGCGCGTCAGGCTCACAACGTCGTGCGTCTTCACGCGGCTGCCCCCTTCACCGCCTTCGGCCGTCGGGACGGCCGTCCGCGAAGGACTAGTGAGGACTGAAGACCACGTGAGCAAACCTGTCGTACTCATCGCCGAGGAACTGTCGCCCGCGACCGTCGACGCGCTCGGCCCCGACTTCGAGATCCGGCACTGCAACGGCGCCGACCGCGCCGAGCTGCTGCCCGCCATCGCCGAGGTCGACGCGATCCTCGTGCGCTCCGCGACGAAGGTCGACGCCGAGGCGATCGCCGCCGCCAAGAAGCTGAAGGTCGTCGCCCGCGCCGGTGTGGGCCTGGACAACGTCGACGTCTCCGCCGCCACCAAGGCCGGTGTGATGGTGGTCAACGCCCCGACCTCCAACATCGTCACCGCCGCCGAGCTGGCCTGCGGTCTGCTGGTGGCCACCGCGCGCAACATCCCGCAGGCCAACGCCGCCCTGAAGAACGGCGAGTGGAAGCGGAGCAAGTACACCGGCGTCGAGCTGAGCGAGAAGACCCTCGGCGTGGTCGGTCTCGGCCGGATCGGCGTGCTGGTCGCGCAGCGGATGTCCGCGTTCGGCATGAAGGTCGTCGCCTACGACCCGTACGTCCAGCCGGCCCGCGCCGCGCAGATGGGCGTCAAGCTGCTCTCGCTGGACGAGCTGCTCGAGGTCTCCGACTTCATCACCGTCCACCTGCCCAAGACCCCCGAGACGGTCGGTCTGATCGGCGACGACGCGCTGCACAAGGTCAAGCCGTCGGTCCGGATCGTCAACGCCGCGCGCGGCGGCATCGTCGACGAGACGGCCCTCGCCGCCGCCCTCAAGGAGGGCCGGGTGGCCGGCGCCGGCCTCGACGTCTACGCCTCCGAGCCCTGCACCGACTCGCCGCTGTTCGAGTTCGACCAGGTCGTGGCGACCCCGCACCTCGGTGCCTCGACGGGTGAGGCGCAGGAGAAGGCCGGTATCGCGGTGGCCCGCTCGGTGCGGCTCGCGCTCGCCGGTGAGCTGGTGCCGGACGCCGTCAACGTCCAGGGCGGCGTCATCGCCGAGGACGTCAAGCCGGGGCTGCCGCTGGCCGAGCGGCTGGGCCGGATCTTCACCGCGCTCGCCGGTGAGGTCGCGGTCCGCCTCGATGTCGAGGTGTACGGCGAGATCACCCAGCACGACGTCAAGGTGCTTGAACTCTCCGCGCTCAAGGGCGTGTTCGAGGACGTCGTCGACGAGACCGTGTCGTACGTCAACGCCCCGCTGTTCGCGCAGGAGCGCGGCGTCGAGGTGCGGCTGACGACCAGCAGCGAGTCGGCCGAGCACCGCAACGTCGTCACGGTCCGCGGCACCCTCGCGGACGGCCAGGAGGTGTCGATCTCCGGCACGCTCTCCGGCCACAAGAACGTCCAGAAGATCGTCGCCGTCGGCGAGCACTCCATCGACCTGGCGCTCGCCGACCACATGGCGTTCCTGCGCTACGGCGACCGCCCCGGCGTCGTCGGCACCGTCGGCCGGATCCTCGGCGAGGCCGGGATCAACATCGGCGGGATGCAGGTCTCGCGGGCGGACGTGGGCGGCGAGGCGCTGGTCGCGCTGACCGTCGACGACACCATCCCGGCGAGCGTGCTCGCGGAGATCTCCGACGAGATCGGCGCCTCGTCGGTGCGCGCCGTGAACCTCGGCTGAGCCGCACCGTTCCCGACGGGCCCGGATTCCGCTGCCGCGGGGTCCGGGCCCGTTCGTGTGCCCGGGCACGGTACGGGCGCAGGGCCGCGACCGGTGCGCGTCCGGCCGGGTGAGCGGCCCGGCGGCTCCCGCGCCCTGCCTTCACCCGAATGGAGTAGTGACCGGGGCGGGCGGGAGCGGCGTCAGGACCGTCCCGGGGGCCCCGGAGCCGCCCGGTGGGTCCGTTCCCGAGTCGCTGCGCGGGTCGGGTGGACGCGCAATGGGAAATGCGCGTGCCCCCTCCGGCGCGTGCGGAAGGAGAAGACGCCATGAATGCACCCCTGGGTGGCACCCCTCAGGACCTCACCGGCCTGAACGTGGTCGATGCGGAGGGCGCCAAGGTGGGCTCGGTCCAGCAGGTCTACCGGGACGACGCCACCAACGAACCGGAGTGGATCACGGTGCGGACCGGGCTGTTCGGCATGAAGGAGACCTTCATCCCGCTCGCCGGGGCCCGGCGGGTCGACGACGAACTGCACGTTCCGCACACGAAGGAAACCATCAAGGAGGCGCCGCGGATCGACGCGGACGGACACCTCGACCCCTCCGAGGAGGATCAGCTCTACCGCCACTACGGGCTGAAGCGGCCGGGGACGGCCGGCGGCCCCACGGGCGCCGACACCGGCAGTCCGGCCGGCACCACGACCGGTACGCCCGGGACGATGAAGGGCACCACCGGGATGGCCGCCGCCGGGCACCGCACCCGGGCCGGGGAGCGCGACCGCACGATGGCCGAGGGCGAGCGCGCGGCCCGCACCGAGCACACCGGCCGGCCGATGGCCGGCGCCGGCGCCGGTGGCGGGGCGGCGATGTCCCGCGGCCGTGCGGAGGGCGAGGCCACGGAGGCCGGGAAGACCCGCGAACAGATCCCCGAGATCGTGCTCTCCGAGGAGCGGATCCAGATCGGCACCGAGGAGCGCGAGGCCGGCCGGGCGCATCTGCGCAAGCACGTGGTGACCGAGGACGTGCACCGCACCGTCCCCGTCAGCCACGAGGAGGTGCGGCTGGTCCGCGAGACGATCAGCGAGGAGGAGCGGATGCGCGGGCGCACCGCGCCGCGGCTCGGCGAAGGCGAGGTCGAGGTCGTCCTCCACGAGGAGGAGGCCGTGGTCACCAAGCGGACCGTGCCGGTGGAGCGGGTGCGGCTGGAGACCGAGCGGGTCACCGAGCAGCGCGAGATCAACGCCGAACTCCGCAAGGAGGAAGTGGAGTTCGACGACGGCATGTCCACCCGTAGAGGAGGTCGCAAGGGACCGGGGCCGGAGCGCCGCCGGTAGCCGGGTGGGGCGTCGCACCCGGGGGAGCGGCGGGGGCCGGCGCCCGGCCCCCGCCCGCCCGTGGCCCGCGACCGCCCGCCCGTGGCCCCCCGCCCGCCGTGGCCCGCGACGCCGCACCCGACGCCGTCCGGCCGCCCGGAACCCGGGCCCTTGGAGGTCAACGATCCGCCCTACGCAGTAGCCGCCTGCCGTTCCAGTTCATCCAGCCACGACGCCATCGCTGCCTCCCCGCCCCGAACCTGGACACGACGGTCCGGCAAACGACCCGCAGCGGCAACAGCCCACCACGCCGACCTCGTTCAGGAGGGGCCACACCTCGCGAGGGACGTGGTCACCGACACCTCCAGCGCCGAGCTGATCACTGCGCACGAGCAACGGCGTCGTCGAGCAGACCCGCGAGCACGGCTGTTGTCGGCCGCTTTGATGTTCCAGGGGGCGACCGCGACCGAGAGGGCACAGGCAAAGCGGCAAAGCAGAATGCCCGGCTGGAATTTTCCAGCCGGGCATTCTGCCCTTTTCCTGTCCACCGTCAGTGGATCACCATGTCGCGGCGGCGTGTATCCGTCGCACACCGCAGGAGCCGGCGGCTACGACTGTCCCGAGCCGGATGCGTCGGCGGCGTGGACCTGGCGGATGAAGCGTCGTTGCCACGGTACTTCCACCGCACGGGGGTGGTAATTCCGCCGTACCCATTTGACCGCTTCCTTGGGATCCATGCCTTCGAAGATGCAGAGTGCCGAGAGCCCCGTACCAGTCCGGCCGATGCCGCCTCCGCAGCAGATCTCCACGCGTTCGTCCGTGGCCCGGTCGTAGGCGACGCGAAGTTTGCGCATCGCGTCCATCGGGTCGGCGGGAAGCCAGAAGTCGCGCCAGGGAACCCACAGGGACTCCCACGGCTGCTCGGGCGGCTCGTGGTCCGTCAAGTGCACGGCTAACGTGGGAGTTTGCCCCTCCGGCAGGTCGTATCTGAGTCCGCGTCCGCGAATTATCCGCCCTGAAGGGAGGGTAACTACCTTGGGAGTATCTGTTTTCCACATTTCGGTCATCATGAATTCCGTTTCGATCGGTTTCGCAAAACAGCGGTGTCTGCCATGGCGATCATCCCCAGAGGGATCTGCGGAAGGATCTGTTGAGCATGGAAGACCAATGCGAAGGCCGGACCATCAGCCTGCCCGAGGATGCCCGCTGTAGCGCCCAGCACGGCCGCCTCGAAGGTGCCCAGCTGGCCCGGCAAGGTCGGCAAGATGTTGGAGACCTCGATGGACAGCAGTACGACCACCAGGACGGCCACCGACAGCGGTAGGTCCAGAGCCTTCGCGACGGCCACCGCGGCCAGGAAGTCAAGCGGGCCGGCCGCGGAACTGTGCCCTTCCCGTGTTCCTTGACCGGTCGCTCCTCGATCTCGGTCAGGATCAGCCCCCGCACCCGGTGATCCGCCTTGACGTTCGCTTTCAGGACCGACTCGGCCATTTCCGCCCAGCGGGGATCCGCCCCCTCCACCACACTGCGTACCGGCCGGTCCGTGACGAGTCCGGCCGGGCCCGACTTCTTCAGCGCCGCCGTCCACTGGCGGACCGTACTGACCCCGACGCCGAGCTCGGCGGCCTTGACGGCGTAGCGGTGCAGCACCGGCTTCCCTGGCGCGAAGTCGCACGCGGCTCTCCCTTCAGCGCAAGCGCAGTCGCCGTCTCCGCCTCCGGGGCTGGCGCCAAGACCGCGGTGGTGGGATGGGGGAGCAGCACCGAGATGTCGGCCTGCCTCAGCTTCGGTGGCCTGGCCGGTCCTGACTGCCGCAGGAGAATCCGTCGGCCCTCGATCTCCGCGACGGTGAACTGCTCACCGTCGAAGCTGACCGCAGGAGAAAGCCCGGAACGTGACTGCGCACCTTGCCGTCGATCCGCGCCACCATGCGACAAGGCTGGGCAAAGATGCCGCACACCACCGGATCGAAGTCCACGAGCAGCAGACGCGCCAGCTCCGGCCGGCTTTCGTGGACGACCTGGCCGCCCGTCGTCGAGGACGCGTAGTCGCCCGAGTAGTGCGCCTTCCCGTGTACCGAACGAACCCGGCGCCACAGCTCGGACTCGGTGAGATCCCTCAACCGGAGCTGGGCGAATGGGAACCCACAAGCCGATCCGTCCCCGGACCGGAGCGACGCCGTCGGGACCGTGCGCTTGCCGTGGCCCCTGCGTGGACGCTCCGTCGCCATTCTTGAACGATGCGAACGTCCGGTACCGCCCAAACCGGAAGATCGTGAACAGTCGACTACTGACGGCTGCTGAACGTAATCACTGCTCATGATCACGCGGAAGTGCTCATGAAACTACGGGCCCCGGAAAGCGCTACAACCGCGAGGCCTTCAGTCCCATGTGCAGCAGCAGCCGGTCCTCGCCGTCGTCCAGATCGAGGCCGGTGAGCTTCTCGACGCGGCCCAGCCGGTAGTAGAGCGTCTGGCGGTGGATGCCGAGGACCTGAGCGGTGCGGCCGGCCTGACCCGCGCAGTCGAGGAACGCCTCGGCGGTGCGGGCCAGTTCGGTGTGGGCCGGGTCCAGCAGCGGGCGCACGGCGGCGTCCGGGGGCTCGGTGGGCAACGCGGTGAGCAAGCGGTACGAACCCAGGGCCGCCCATTCCGCGACGGTGCCCAGCCTCGGCTCGGCGCGCGCCGCGCGGGCCGCGTCCAGCGCCTCGTGCCAGGCGCCCGGCAGCGCGGCCAACTCCGTGGTCCCGGCGGCGATTCCGGCGACCCCGGCGCCGATCCGGGCCTCCGGCTGCGGCTGGCTGCGGACGGCGCCGCGGCCCGGCTGCGGTGCGACGGCGCCCGCGCGCGGGGAGCGCAGCAGATGCTCGGCGACGGTGTGCGCGGGCCCGAGCGCCCCCGGTGAGCGCAGCCGTACCAGCGCGGCCAGCGCGGGGGCCGGCTGGCGCGGGCGCGGGGCGGTGAGGACGGGGATGCCGCGGGGCGGGGTGGTGCCGTCCAGCGGCAGCGTCCCCGGGGTGTCGGCCCGGCCGCCCGGCCCCTCCGGGTACATCGCGCACGCGGCCAGCAGCCCGGGCAGGCTGGGCGGCGGCGCGGCGTCGGTGTCGGTGGTGTCCCAGGGCAGCACGGCGACCAGCGTCAGCGGCGCGCCCGGGGTGAAGCGCAGGGTCTCGCGGAGCGCGTCGCGCAGCAGCACGGCGCCGGCCGGGCGGTCCGCGGGGTGCGCCAGCAGCAGTTCGCGCAGCAGATCGCCCAGCTCCGAACCGGCGCGGGCGTCCTCGGCGAGCAGTGCGCCGATCCGCGACGCGGTCTCCATGGCGTGCTCGATGCGCGGGTCGGGCGGGGTGTCCCGGCCGCCCAGCTCCAGGTCGGTGAGGTGGCCGTCGTCCAGCAGCCAGACGTAGCCGTGCACGATGCCGCGGTGGCGTACGGGCAGACAGATCCGGCCTTTGAACACGCCTGCCGCCGGGTCCGGCGGAATGCGTAGGGCCGATTTGGCGCGGGCGATGCCGAACGCCTCGAACCAGGCGCGCACCGCGGCCGACGAGCGTCGCTGGAGGATCGAGCGGGTGCGCACCGGATCCATGACGAGATCGTCGTCGCCTTCGTGCGCGCCGAACGCGATCAGCCCGAAATCGCGGTCCTCCAGGGTCGCGGGCGCTCCGAGCGCCGCTGAGATGTCGTCCACGAGCTGCTGGTAGTCGCCCCGCATCCGCCGGCCGTCTCCTTCCGTGTCACTTGCCGTACCCGTTCCCCCCGGCCCGCGCGCCGCCCGCATCGGCGGCCCGGTGGCGCGGCCGTCCCTCTCGCCGTCTGTTTCATTCTCATACATCTGTCTGAGATCCGGGACACGAAGGCGTGACAGCTGTCGATGGCTGAAAGGTGGCGAGATCCTTAAGTTTCAGGTGGCTCACCTTGCCGCAGCGCCCGCCCCCAAACGGCGCCCGCCCGGCATTTGTCATCCTGAATCGTGGAGGTGCCCCATGCTGGGTCCCGTGCTTCTCGCCGCCGCGCGCAGCGACAGCATCCGCCGCATCGTCGCGGCCGCTCCGATCACCCGCCCGGTGGTCGACCGATTCGTCGCCGGTGAACGGCTCGACCAGTCGATGGCCGTCGTGCGGTCGCTGGCCGCGCGGGGGATGGAGGTCACCCTCGACCACCTCGGCGAGGACATCACCGACCCCTCCGAGGCGCTCCGCAACCGCGATGCCTACCTCCGCCTGACCGAGGCGCTCTCCGAGCAGGACCTCGGCACCAAGGCCGAGATGTCGGTCAAGCTCTCGGCCTTCGGCCAGGCGCTGACCGGCGGCCACGAACTGGCCCTCAAGAACGTCCTCCCGGTGGTCGAGGCCGCCGCCGAGGCCGGTACGACGGTGACCCTCGACATGGAGGACCACACCACCGTCGACTCCACCCTCGCCATCCTCTCCGAGCTGCGCGAGCGCTTCCCGCAGACCGGCGCCGTCGTCCAGTCCTACCTCTTCCGTACCGAGGACGACTGCCATGCGCTGGCCGGCGAGGGCTCCCGGGTCCGGCTGGTCAAGGGCGCCTACAAGGAGCCCGCGACCGTCGCCTTCCAGGACAAGCGCGAGGTCGACAAGGCCTATGTGCGCTGCCTGAAGATCCTCATGGCGGGCGACGGATACCCGATGATCGGCTCCCACGACCCGCGCATGGTCGCCATCGGCCAGGACCTCGCCCAGCGCAACGGCCGCAAGCCGGGCGACTACGAGTTCCAGATGCTCTTCGGCATCCGCGAGGCCGAGCAGGAGCGCCTGGTCACCGAGGGCCACCGGATGCGCGTCTACATCCCGTACGGCACCGACTGGTACGGCTACTTCATGCGACGCCTCGCCGAGCGCCCCGCCAACCTGGCTTTCTTCCTCCGGTCGCTCGCCACCCGCGGCTGACGGCCCCGGACGGGCCGGCGCGGGTGGATGCTGGAGGGTGGGGCATGAGTCCCCTCGCAGCGCCCGCGCCGCCCACCCGCAGCGGCCGCGCCGCTCGCACCACGATGGAAACCGACGTCGAAACGAAGGAGACACGGCAGTCATGGACGCTGTGACCCACGTCCCCGCCCCGTACAACGAGCCGGTCCACGGCTACGCCCCCGGAACCCCGGAGCGGGCCCGCCTGGAGGCCAAGCTCAAGGAGCTCGCCGGTAACCCCGTCGAGCTGCCGATGACCATCAACGGCGTCAAGCGGATGGGCGGCGGCGAGCGCTTCGACGTCGTGCAGCCGCACAACCACAAGGCCGTCATCGGCACCTACGCGAACGCCACCAAGGCCGACGCGCAGGAGGCGATCGACGCCGCCCTGGCCGCCGCCCCGGCGTGGCGCGCGATGTCCTTCGACGACCGCGCCGCGATCCTGCTGAAGGCCGCCGACCTGCTGTCCGGCCCGTGGCGCGAGACCATCGCCGCCTCGACGATGCTGGGTCAGTCCAAGACCGCCCAGCAGGCCGAGATCGACGCGCCCTGTGAGCTCGTCGACTTCTGGCGCTTCAACGTGCACTTCGCCCGGGAACTGCTCCAGGAGCAGCCCCCCATCCAGCCGAACGGCGTGTGGAACCGTCTGGACCACCGCCCGCTGGAGGGCTTCGTCTACGCGATCACGCCCTTCAACTTCACCGCCATCGCCGGCAACCTGCCGACCGCCCCGGCGCTCATGGGCAACGTCGTCGTGTGGAAGCCGTCCCCGACGCAGACCCACTCGGCGATCCTGCTGATGGAGCTGCTGGAGGAGGCGGGCCTGCCCAAGGGCGTCATCAACCTCGTCACCGGTGACGGCAAGGAGGTCTCCGAGGTCGCGCTGCCGCACCCGGAGCTGGCCGGCGTCCACTTCACCGGCTCGACCGCCACCTTCCAGTACCTGTGGAAGGCCGTCGGCGAGAACATCACCAACTACCGCTCCTACCCGCGTCTGGTCGGCGAGACCGGCGGCAAGGACTTCATCGTCGCCCACCCGACCGCCGACCCGGCGATCCTCAAGACCGCCATCACCCGTGGCGCCTTCGAGTACCAGGGCCAGAAGTGCTCCGCGGCCTCCCGCGCCTACATCGCCCGCTCCACCTGGGACGGCGGCCTCAAGGACGCGCTGGTCGCCGAGGTCGAGGGCCTCACCATGGGTGACGTCACCGACCTGTCGAACTTCATCGGCGCCGTCATCGACGACCGCTCGTTCGCCAAGAACAAGGCCGCCATCGACCGCGCCAAGGCCGACCCGACCTGCGAGATCGTCGCCGGTGGCACCTACGACGACTCGGTCGGCTACTTCGTCCGCCCGACCGTCATCGTCTGCTCGGACCCGGAGAACGAGGTCTTCAAGACCGAGTACTTCGGCCCGATCATGGCCGTCCACGTCTACGAGGACGCCGACTTCGACAAGACGGTCGAGCAGATGGAGTCCGCGTCGGCCTACGCGCTGACCGGCGCCGTCCTCGCCAAGGACCGGCAGGTCGTCGCCGAGGTCTCCGAGAAGCTCCGCTTCGCGGCCGGCAACTTCTACGTCAACGACCGCCCGACCGGCTCCATCGTCGGCCAGCAGCCCTTCGGCGGCGGCCGCGCCTCCGGCACCAACGACAAGGCCGGCTCGAAGTTCAACCTGCTGCGCTGGATGTCCCCGCGCGCCATCAAGGAGACGATGGTCGCCCCGACGGACTACCGCTACCCGCACATGGGCTGACACCCCGAACACCGGGTGGCCTTGCCGCGCCCCCGGTGGTCACCGGCCTGCGACCTCCCCCCAGTTCGCCGGTGACCTGCGGTTTCCTGCCGCACGAAGCGCCCCTGGCCCGACCGGCCGGGGGCGCTTCGCATGCGTGGGGGTCAGGACGCCCGCGGGGGGCCGGTGACGGCGCCGCCGAGCACGAAGCCCTTGGCCGGCCCTTCCGGAACGGCGACCTCGGCGCCGTAGGGCCTGCGGAAGGAATCGGCGTAGGTGCCCTTCTCCGGGCAGGGGGAGGTGAGCACGGTGACGGTGCCCTGCTCGTCGAAGTCGTCGATGAGGACGTACACCGGAATCCCGGCGCGGGCGTACGCGGCACGCTTGCGGATCCGGTCGCGGGTGATGACGTCGTGCCCGGGGGAGACCACCTCGGCGATCAGCGCCACGGCCGATGCTCGCAGTCCGATGCCGTCGTCGGTGACGTGCGCGTCGGCATCCTCGGGCGCGATGACGAGATCGGGGATCCAGACCTTGCGGCCGTGGACGATGTTGATGTCCTGGTAGGCGGCGTAGGCGTCCCCGCTCAGGTGGGCGTCCAGAGCGCGGCGTAGCCGGTTGGCGATCCGGGCGTGTGCGTAACGTCCGGTGGGCGACACCTCGATGAACCCCTCGATGATCTCGGCGTGGAAGCCCTCGGGGAGTTCCATGGCTTTCCATGCCTGCCACAGGACCTCGTCCAGATCAGGTCCTGGCGTCGTCGTCTCGGGCGCCTCGTGTGCGAGAGCGGTCATGGTGCAGCACCTCCTCCTCAAGTTCGGGCGGGCTAGGCCCGGTGGCACAAGCGACGCCGCCACCGTAGGGCGGTGGCCGTGCCGGGTCGGTCGCTTCCGGGCCGCGTTCACCAGGTCGTATGACCAACGGGGCCGGCCTTGACGATCTTGGGGCGGGGCGCCGCGGAAGAGGGGCCGGCGGCGGCCGCCGCCGGCTCGCCGTCTCAGATAGTAGGAAGGCCAAGTAATTGTGCAGACATCACGGCTCCGCTCGCCTAGCGTTGTAGGAGCCGAACGAATCGCTCCATCGAGCGACGGCGGATGTGGCTCGCGCTGAGGGCAGGTGACCCCTGCCGCGCCGGCCCCCGCCCCTCCGGCCTTCCGATTGATGTGACCCTTTCCGTCCGGCTCGTCCGGGCCGTGGGGCCTAGGCATGGGAGACGTGCATCATGGCCGAGACCGCCGTCCGCAGGACCCGTCACTCCGCCCGTCGCAGCAACGACGCCGACCGCAAGAACGCGGCGGCCGCCCTCCAGCGCGCCCTCGACCGCCGCGACAACGGCGGCACGACCGGGCACTGAGCCCCGCGCGGGTGCGGCCGGAGTGGCCGCACCCGTTCGTGTCTTCGTCCGGCCGTCCGGCGTCCCACCCGGTGTCCCGTCGGGACATATGTCCCGCTGGGACATTTTCGGGTGTACGGTGGCGGCATGAGCGCGGAGAAGAGCGAAGGGGAGCGGCCCGACCGGCGGGCCCGCCGGTCGCGCCGTACCCGTGAGGCGCTGGCGCAGGCCGCCCTGGAGCTGGCGCTCGACCGCGGGCTGCGGGAGTTCGGCGTCGAGGACATCGCCGAGCGCGCCGACGTCGCCCGGCGGACCTTCAGCCGCTACTTCAGCGGCAAGGAAGAGGCCGTCGCCGACTGCATCCGGGCCGACGCCGAGCGCATCAACGACGCCCTGCGCGCCCGGCCCGCGGCCGAACCGCCGCTCGCCGCCTACCGCGCCGCCGTCCTCCACTGGGTCGCCGACCCCGTGCACCCGGCCTGGCACCGCCGGCCGCGCGTCTTCGCGCTGCTGACCCTCGCCGATCAGGAGCCGACGCTCTACGCCGCGCTCCAGCACGCCCGGGTCGCGGCTCAAGACGACTCGGTGGCGATCCTGGCCGACCGGATGGGCACCGACCCGGCCGTCGATCTGCGGCCCGCCGTACTCGTCGGCGCCGGGGCGGGAGCCCTGGTCGCCGCCCAGCACGCCTGGGTCCGCGGCGGCGAGGTCGCCGCCCTGCCCGCACTCGTCGAGCGCGCCTTCGCCGCCCTGGCCGACGCGCTCGGACCCGCCGCCCCGGCGGCGCACCCCGGGGAGCCGGACCGGTTCCCGCACCACCACGAAGGACCCGCCCCGGAGCCCCGAGACCCGTAAGGCTCACCGCGGTCCACCAAGGATCTGAGCACATGCAGCACAACAGCGTCCCTGCCGCCCCCGCCGTCGTCCCCGACGAGTTCGCCGGGAAGGCGGCGCTGATCACCGGCGGCGCCTCCGGCATCGGTCTGGCCGTCGCCCGCCGTCTGGTCCGCGGCGGCGCCGCCGTCGTCCTCGCCGACTTCGACGAGGCGAAGGCCCGTGCCGCCGCCGCGGAGCTGACCGCGGAGGGTGCGCGCGCCGCGGCCGTCGCCGTCGACGTCACCGACGCGGACTCCGTCGCCGCGGCCGTCGCCTTCACCGTCGAGACCTACGGCAGCCTCGACCTGGCGGTCAACAACGCCGGGATCGCCGGCCCGTCGGCGCCCACCGGCGCGTACGACGTCGACGCCTACCACAAGGTCATCGACACCAACCTCAACGGCGTCTTCCACTCGCTCCGCCACGAGCTGCCGGTGATGGCCGCCGCGGGCCGCGGCGCGATCGTCAACATGGCCTCGATCCTGGGAACCAACGGCTTCGCCGGGTCCCCCGCGTACGTCGCCGCCAAGCACGGTGTCGTCGGCCTCACCAAGACCGCCGCCCTCGAATACGCCGACCGCGGCGTCCGCATCAACGCCGCGGGCCCCGGTTTCATCGACACCCCGCTGCTCGCCCACAACGACGCCGAGGGCCGCGCGCACCTGATCTCGCTGCACCCGGCCGGCCGCCTGGGCACCGCCGACGAGGTCGCCGAGCTGACCGCCTTCCTGCTGTCCGACCGCGCGTCGTTCATCAACGGCAGCTACCACCTGGTGGACGGCGGGTACTCCGCGCGCTGACCACGGCGCGACCGGGCGGGGAAGCCGGGGGAGCGGGGGGATACGGGAACCTTCGGGACACATCGAAAGAAGAGCGCGAGATGAAGGCTGTTCAGTACCGGGAAGTCGGCGGGGCGCCGCAGGTCGTCACCGTCCCCGAGCCCGAGGCCGGGCCGGGGCAGGTGCTGCTGGAGGTGACCGCCGCCGGCGTCTGCCACTCCGACATCGCCGTGATGGGGATGCCCGCGGACGCGCTGCGCTTCCCGCTGCCGCTCACCCTCGGCCACGAGGGCGTCGGCACCGTCGCCGCGCTCGGCGCGGGCGTCACCGGGCTCACCGTCGGCGAGCAGGTCGCGGTCTACGGGCCGTGGGGCTGCGGCACCTGCGCGGCGTGCGCCCGCGGCCGGGAGAACTACTGCCACCGCGCCGCCGGGCTGGGCATCTTCCCGCCCGGGCTGGGCGCGCCCGGTGCCATGGCGGAGTACATGGTCGTCGACGACCCGCGCCATCTGGTGCCGCTCGGCGGGCTCGACCCGGTCGCGGCGGTGCCGCTGACCGACGCCGGTCTGACGCCGTATCACGCGATCAAGCGGTCGCTGGCGAAGCTGGTGCCGGGCTCGACCGCCGTGGTCATCGGCGCCGGCGGCCTGGGGCACGTCGCGATCCAGCTGCTGCGGGCGATGACCGCCGCGCAGGTGATCGCGTTGGACGTCGCCGAGGAGAAGCTGGCGCTCGCCCGCGAGGTCGGTGCGCACGAGACGGTGCTCTCCGACGACCGCGCCGCCGCGGCGGTCCGCGAGCGGACCGGCGGCCTCGGCGCCCAGCTGGTGCTGGACTTCGTGGGCGCCCCGCCGACCGCCGCCGCTGCCGGGGCGATGGCCGCGCCGGAGGCCGACGTCACGATCGTCGGGCTGGGCGGCGGCGCCCTGCCGGTCGGCTTCGGCACCACCGCGTACGAGGTGTCGGTCTGCTCGCCGTACTGGGGCAGCCGCGCCGAGCTGGCGGAGGTGCTGGCGCTGGCCCGCGCCGGCGCCGTCACGGTGCACACCGAGACGTACGGGATCGACGAGGCGCCGCTGGCCTACGAGCGGCTGCACCAGGGGAAGATCAACGGCCGGGCGGTGATCCTCCCACGGGGATGAGCCGGGCTACCGGACCACCTCGAAGTGGTCGATGCGCTCACCGGACTCGGCGAGCGCGGTGACCTTCATCACCGGCCGGGGGCCGGGGACGACCTCGACGGCGAGGAACGAGAAGCCGGTGTAGCGCACCCGGGACCACTCCGCGGCCTCCTTCGCCTTCGTGCGGTCCTTCGTCCAGTGGTAGGTGTCCACGTGGTCGAGGTCCTTGACGTGGCCCTCGTAGCTGTCGGGGACGGGGAAGTCGTAGAGCGCCCGGCCCGCGCCGCCGGCGGTGACGTAGACGATGCCCTCGCGCCGCGGGTCCACCCGCTCGCCCGGGGGCATCTTCTTCGTCACCCGGCCGCCCTTGAGGGCGTCGGTGCGCTCGTAGACGTGGTTGTGGCCGTTGACGACGAGGTCGACGCGGTGCTTCTCGAAGAGCGGCAGCCAGGCGTCGCGGACGCCGCCGTCGGAGGCGTGCGCGTTGGTGGTGGAGTAGGCGCAGTGGTGGAAGAAGACCACGACGAAGTCGATGCCGGGCCTGGCGCGCAGTTCGCCCAGGCGCCGGTCGAGCCAGCGCGTCTGGCGGCCGCCGGTGTAGCCCTGGTTGGCGGGGATCTCGTACGAGACGTCGTTGGCGTCCAGGGCGACGACGGCGGTGTTGCCGTAGGTGAAGGAGTAGACGCCGGGCGCCGCCTGCGGGTCCGGGCCGTTGCCCGGCAGGGTCCAGCGGGCGCTCTGGCCGCCGTAGCCGTTGGGGGAGTACCAGGCCTCCATGTCGTGGTTGCCGGTCGTCACCATCCACGGCACGGACTTCGCCACCGACTCGGTCTGGGCGAGGAACTGGTCCCACACCCGCGCGTCGTAGGTGTCGTGCTCGGAGCCCTGGCCGTCCGGGTCGGCGTAGCAGATGTCGCCGGCGTGCAGATGGAAGGCGGGGTTCTGGCCCAGGATCAGCTGGTCGTTGGCGAGCGCGTGGTAGCTGACGCCCTGGTCGCCGAAGGCGGTGAAGACGAACCGCTCGGCGCGCGCCGGGGCGGTGCGGAAGGTGCCGACGGCTCCGAAGTGGCGCGCGTCGGCCGGGTCGAAGCCGTCGTGGCCGACGCCGTAGTAGTACGTGGTGCCCGGGCGCAGCCCGTCCAGCGCCGCGTGCAGATAGAACTGGTCGACGGCCGGCAGCTTCGACGACAGCGACGGGGTGTGCAGGTCGCGGACCTCCGCCTGGACCTTGCGGCCCAGGTCCCACGGGGTCAGCCCGACCCGCAGATACGGCCGCCGCACCGCGAGCGGCACCTGCCAGCCCACCCGCATCTGCGTCGTCGGATCGGCGCCGAACGCCAGATGGCGGGCGAACGGTGCGACCAGCGCACCGTCCACCGGCGAGGCGGCGCCCGAGGTGAGCAGCGTGGGGGTGGCGACGGGCGCGGCATGGGCCGAACCGGCCAGCAGTCCGCCCGCGGCGACGGCTCCGGCGCCCGCCGCCGAGGAGCGCAGCAGACCCCGCCGGGTCAGCTTGGTCCGCAGGTACGCGTGCTGCTCGGGCATGCTCATCCGGGCCGCGAGCCGTTCCGGTATGCCCACGCGCGGCAGATGCGAGGGCAGGGGGGCGCTCCCCCGGGAGTCTCCAGTCATGGCCCCGAATGTCCCAGCGCGACCCGACGGCAGCGGGTCGGTGAGGTGAACGGCGGCTGACCGGCTCCCCATGTGTCCGCATGGCGGACGCCGCGTGTCAACGAATGGGACGACGAGTAGGGTCCAGGCATGTCTCGCAGCATTCGCCTCGCAGTGATCCCCGGTGACGGTATCGGCCCGGAGGTCGTCTCCCAGGGCCTCAAGGTCCTCGCGGCCGTCCTCCCGCAGGACGTCAAGCTGGAAACCAAGGAGTACGACCTCGGTGCCAAGCGCTGGCACGCGAGCGGTGACACCCTCCCGGACGAGGAGCTGGCGGCGCTCAAGGAGCACGACGCGATCCTCCTGGGCGCGATCGGCGACCCGTCCGTCCCCTCCGGTGTGCTGGAGCGCGGACTGCTGCTCAAGCTCCGCTTCGCCTTCGACCACTTCGTGAACCTGCGGCCGTCGAAGCTCTTCCCGAACACCGCGACCCCGCTGGCCGGCCGCCCGGACATCGACTTCGTCGTCGTCCGCGAGGGCACCGAGGGCCCGTACACCGGCAACGGCGGCAGCCTGCGCACCGGCACGCCCGCCGAGGTCGCCACCGAGGTCAGCGTCAACACCGCCTACGGTGTGGAGCGGGTCGTCCGGGACGCGTTCGCGCGGGCCGCCGCCCGGCCCCGCAAGAAGCTGACGCTGGTCCACAAGAACAACGTGCTGGTCCACGCCGGGCACATGTGGAAGAAGATCTTCGACAAGGTCGGCGCGGAGTACCCCGAGGTCACCACCGACTATCTGCACGTCGACGCCGCGACGATCTTCTTCGTCACCCAGCCCGAGCGCTTCGACGTGATCGTCACCGACAACCTCTTCGGCGACATCCTCACCGACCTCGCCGCCGCCGTCACCGGCGGGATCGGCCTCGCCGCCTCCGGGAACATCAACCCGACCGGCGAGTTCCCCTCGATGTTCGAGCCGGTCCACGGCTCCGCGCCGGACATCGCCGGCACCGGCAAGGCCGACCCGACCGCCACGATCCTGTCGGTCGCCCTGCTCCTGCGCCACCTCGGTCTCGACGCCGAGGCCGTCCGCATCGAGGAGGCGGTCGCCGCCGACCTGGAGGCCCGCGACGGCGCGGCCCGCACCACCGACGAGATCGGTGACCGGCTCGCCGCACGAGTAGCGGGCTGACGCCCGCACCGCACCGCCACACCACGGAGCGCCGGGCCGCGAAGGCCCGGCGCTCCGTGCCGTATATCCCGTGTACGTACCACCGGCCCGAGGGGATCCCGGTCGGACGAACCGGTCCGCACCGGCGCACGCCGGACAAGGACCCCCGCGCACGCCCGTTCCGCCGTCGGACACCCGCGCGCGATAATCGGACATGGACCGCCGGCCGCGACGACGAGGCGCCCCTGACGCCAGGGCCACCCCGCACCCGGGGCGCGCGGCCGCAACAACCGCACCGGTGCCGCACCCCGAGCACTCCCGGCCCCGCCCGCCGGGCCGCCGGCTCCGGCAGACGCAGCGTAAGGACACGCATTCATGACGACGCCCACGATCGAACTCAAGCCCTCCGCGAACCCGCTGTCCGACGCCGAGCGGGAGCGGATCCTTTCG
Source organism: Streptomyces sp. NPDC000404 (assembly GCF_040300365.1). NCBI lineage: Bacteria > Bacillati > Actinomycetota > Actinomycetes > Kitasatosporales > Streptomycetaceae > Streptomyces > Streptomyces sp. NPDC000404. The sequence goes on from NZ_JBEPDN010000005.1 coordinate 459,170, forward strand.
GCCCCGGGCTTCGGCCGGCACTTCACCGACCACATGGTGACGATCAGGTGGACGGAGGGCCGCGGCTGGCACGACGCCCAGCTCGTGCCGTACGCGCCGCTCTCCATGGACCCGGCGAACATGACCCTCCACTACGCGCAGACGATCTTCGAGGGGCTGAAGGCGTACCGCCGCCCCGACGGCAGCGTGGCCACCTTCCGCCCGGACGCCAACGCCCGCCGCTTCCAGGACTCCGCGCGCCGCATCGGCATGCCCGAGCTGCCCGTCGAGACCTTCATCGCCGCCTGCGACGCGCTGGTCACCCAGGACAAGGCATGGGTGCCCGCCTCCGGCGAGGAGTCGCTCTACCTGCGGCCGTTCATGATCGCCAGCGAGGTCGGGCTGGGCGTCCGGCCCGCCAACGAGTACCTGTTCATCGTCATCGCCTCCCCGGCGGGCGCCTACTTCCCCGGTGGCGTGAAGCCGGTGTCGGTGTGGCTGTCGAAGGAGTACGTCCGCGCGGTCCCCGGCGGCACCGGCGCCGCCAAGACCGGCGGCAACTACGCCGCCTCGCTGGTCGCCCAGGCCCAGGCCGCCGAACAGGGCTGCGACCAGGTCGTCTGGCTGGATGCGATCGAGCGCCGCTGGATCGAGGAGATGGGGGGCATGAACCTCTACTTCGTCTTCGGTAACCGCATCGTCACCCCGGAGCTGACCGGTTCGCTGCTGCCCGGCATCACCCGTGCCTCGCTGCTGACCATCGCCGCCGACCTGGGCTACGAGGTCGCCGAGGAGCGGATCAGCGTGGAGGACTGGAAGGCGGGCGCCGCCGACGGCACGCTCACCGAGGTCTTCGCCTGCGGCACCGCCGCCGTGATCACGCCGGTCGGCTCGGTGAAGTCCGCGGACGGCTGCTGGGACGTCGCGGACGGCCGGCCCGGTGAGGTCACCATGAAGCTCCGCAAGGCGCTGCTGGACATCCAGACCGGCGCCGCCGCCGACCCGCACGGCTGGATGCACCCCCTGGGCTGATCCCGCCCCCGCACGCGCACCGGGCCGCCACCCGCCATGGGTGGCGGCCCGGTGCGCGTCCGGGAGGGGTTTTATTAGAGCGTCAGTCAATCGATCCTCGCTTTTCTGCGGTGGTCCCTTCCGCTAATCCTGCCTCCATAGTTAGAGTGACGCTCAAATCGAGCTGGAGGTGTGAGGATGCGGCTGACCCCGACGGAACGCGACCGGCTGCTGCTGTTCGGCGCCGCGGAGCTGGCGCGGGCGCGCCGGGCCCGCGGGGTGCGGCTGAACGTCCCCGAGGCGACCGCGCTGATCGCGGACGCGGTCTGCGAGGCGGCCCGCGACGGACGCCGGCTCGCCGAGGCGATCGAGGCGGCGCGCTCGGTGCTCGGCCCGGACGACGTCCTGCCCGGCGTCGCCGACGTCGTCACCGAGGTGCAGGTCGAGGCGGTCTTCGACGACGGCTCCCGGCTCGCCGTCGTCAGCGACCCGATCCGCGGCGCGGTGCCCGATCCGTACGGGCCCGGCGCCGTCCTGCCGGGCCCGGCGGACCCGGAGCCCGAACCGGCGCTGCGGCTCACCGTCCGCAACACCGCGTCCGTACCGGTCAGCGTCACCTCGCACTTCCACTTCTTCGAGGCCAACCCCCGGCTGGACTTCGACCGTGCCGCCGCCTACGGGATGCGGCTGTGCGTCCCGGCCGGTGCGTCCGTGCGGTTCGACCCCGGCGCCGCCGCCGAGGTCGGGCTGGTGCCGATCGGCGGCGACCGCATCGCCATCGGCTTCGCCGGGCTCGTCGACGGGCCGCTGGACGCGCCGGGGGCCAGGGCCGAAGCGCTGCGGCGGGCGAGGGCCTGCGGCTATCTGGGAGCGGAGGAGCAGTCGTGACGGATCCCCACGAGTACGCGTCGGTGCACGGGCCGCGCGCCGGCGACCGCGTCGTCCTCGGCGACTCCGGGCTCGTCGTCCGCGTCGAGTCCGACGCCCAGAAGCCCGGCGACGAATTCCTCGCCGGGTTCGGCAAGACCGCCCGCGACGGGCTCCACCTCAAGGCCGCCGCCGTCCGCGACACCTGCGACGTCGTGATCAGCAACGTCCTGGTCATCGACGCCGTCCAGGGCATCCGCAAGGTGTCCATCGGCATCCGGGAGGGGCGGATCGCCGCCGTCGGACGGGCCGGCAACCCGGACACCCTCGACGGGGTGGACGTCGTCGTCGGCACCGGCACCAGCATCGTCTCCGGCGAGGGACTGATCGCCACCGCCGGCGCCGTCGACACCCACGTCCATCTGCTCTCTCCGCGGGTGATGGAGGCCTCGCTCGCCTCCGGCGTCACCACCATCATCGGCCAGGAGTTCGGGCCGGTCTGGGGCGTCGGCGTCAACTCGCCGTGGGCGCTGGGCCGGGCGTTCGGAGCCTTCGACGCCTGGCCGGTCAACATCGGCTTCCTGGGCCGCGGTTCGTCCTCCGGCGCGGCGCCGCTGGTCGAGGCGCTGGCCGAGGGCGGCGCCTGCGGCTTCAAGGTCCACGAGGACATGGGCGCCCACACCCGCGCGCTGGACACCGCGCTGCGCGTCGCCGAGGAGCACGACGTGCAGGTGGCGCTGCACAGCGACGGCCTGAACGAATGCCTCTCCGTCGAGGACACCCTCGCCGCCCTGGAAGGCCGCACCATCCACGCCTTCCACATCGAGGGCTGCGGCGGCGGACACGTCCCCAACGTCCTGAAGATGGCGGGTGTCCCGAACGTCATCGGCTCCTCCACCAACCCCACGCTGCCCTTCGGCCGGGACGCCGTCGCCGAGCACTACGGCATGATCGTCTCCGTCCACGACCTCAAGACCGACCTGCCCGGCGACGCCGCCATGGCCCGCGACCGCATCCGCGCCGGGACGATGGGCGCCGAGGACGTCCTGCACGACCTGGGCGCCATCGGCATCACCTCGTCCGACGCGCAGGGCATGGGCCGGGCCGGGGAGACCGTCCGGCGGACCTTCGCGATGGCCGGGAAGATGAAGGCGGAGCTGGGCCCGCTCGACGGCGACGGGCCGCACGACGACAACGCCCGGGTGCTGCGCTACGTCGCCAAGCTGACCCTCAACCCGGCGATCGCGCACGGCCTGGCGCACGAGATCGGGTCGATCGAGACCGGCAAGATGGCGGACATCGTGCTGTGGCAGCCGCGGTTCTTCGGCGCCAAACCGCAGCTGGTGCTGAAGTCCGGCTTCCCCGCGTACGGCGTCACCGGCGACCCGAACGCCGCCACCGACACCTGCGAACCGCTCGTCCTGGGCCCGCAGTTCGGCGCGCACGGCGCCGCGCCCGCCGAACTCTCCGTCGCCTTCGTCTCCCGCGCCGCGGCCGAGGCGGGCGGCGACCTGCTGCCCACCCGGCGGCGCCGGGTCGCCGTCCGCGGCACCCGCGGCATCGGCCCCGCCGACCTCGTCCGCAACTCCCGGACCGGCGAGGTACAGGTCGACGCCCGCAGCGGACTGGTCACCCTCGACGGCGAGGCGATGCGCTCCGACCCGGCCGAGTCCGTCTCCCTGTCCCGCCTGTACTTCCTGTGAACCGCCGGGGCGGACGGCGCGCCCCGGAGTCCGCCCCGGCGCGCCCCGCCCCCGAACCCCGAGGACCCCGCATGAACACCCCCGCCGCCGACGGCTTCCGCATGCCCCCCGAGTGGGCGCCGCACGACCGCACCTGGATGGCGTGGCCCGGCCCCAACGCCACCTTCGGCCCGGAGGGCGGCGCGACGCTCCGGGCCGCCCGCCGCGCCTGGGCCGAGGTGGCCCGCGCGGTGCGCCGCTTCGAACCGGTCACCGTCGTCGCCGCGCCCGCCGCGGCCGACGGCGCCCGCGCGCTGCTCGGCCCGGACACCGACGTCGTCGAGGCGGAGCTGGACGACGCCTGGATGCGCGACATCGGCCCCACCTTCCTCACCGACGGCGCGGGCGCGCTCGGCGCCACCGACTGGATCTTCAACGGCTGGGGCGCCCAGGACTGGGCCCGCTGGGACCGCGACGCCCGGATCGGCGCCCGCGTCGCGGACCTGGCCGGGGCCCGTACGTATGCGTCGTCGCTGGTCAACGAGGGCGGCGGCCTGCACGTCGACGGCGAGGGCACCGTCCTGCTCACCGAGACCGTGCAGCTCGACCCGGAGCGCAACCCGGGCCGCACCAAGGCGGAGGTCGAGGCGGAGATCCACGCCCACCTCGGCACCACCAAGGCCATCTGGCTGCCGCGCGGACTCACCGCCGACTACGGCCGGTTCGGCACCCGCGGCCATGTCGACATCGTCGCCGCCTTCGCCCGCCCCGGCACCGTCCTCGTCCACAGCCAGCCCGACCCGGCCCACCCCGACCACGCCGTCGGCAAGGAGATCGCCGAGGTGCTGCGCGCCGCCACCGACGCCCGGGGCCGCCGCCTGGAGGTCGTCGAGGTCCCCGCGCCGACCGTCATCGAGGCCGACGGCGCACCCGTCGACTTCTCCTACCTCAACCACTACCTCTGCAACGGCGGCGTCGTCCTCTGCGCCTTCGACGACCCGCGCGACGAGGAGGCCGCCGCCCTCTTCCGCCGCCTCTTCCCGGACCGCACCGTCACCCTCGTCGACGCCCGCCCCCTCTTCGCGGCGGGCGGCGGCATCCACTGCATCACCCAGCAGCAGCCGCGGCCCTGACGGCCACCGGGGACGGCGGATGCGCCGTCGTCCCCTAGGGTCCTTCTGTCACACCCCCGCCGACCCCGGAGGCCCCCGTGTCCGGACCCGCCCGCCGCCCCCGGCGGCGGCTCAACCAGCCCCGCGAACAGGTACTCGCCGCCGCGATGGCGACCATCGCCGACCGGGGGCTCGCGGGCCTGACGATGGCGGGCCTGGGCCGCGAGGTCGGCATGAGCAGCGGCCACATCCTGTACTACTTCGGCACCAAGGACGAGCTGCTGCTCCAGACCCTGCGCTGGAGCGAGGAGCAGCTCGGCGCCGACCGCCGCGCCGCCCTCGCCCGCCGCGTCCCGGTCCGCGAACGCCTCGACGCGCTCATCGGCCTCTACCTCCCCGACGGCCCCGGCGACCCGCGCTGGACGCTCTGGCTGGAGGTCTGGAACCGCACCCGCACCGCCGACGACGCGGCCCGCGAGAGCCAACTCGACCTCGAACTCGCCTGGCACCGCGACCTCGTCGCCCTCCTCGTCGAGGGCGCCTCGGACGGCACCTTCCGCCCCGCCGACGCCGAACGCCTCGCCACCCGCATCCGCGCCCTCCTCGACGGCTTCGCCACCCACCTCGTCGTCGGCCTGCCGGGCACGGACCTCACCACGGTCCGCGCGCACGTGGCGGAATTCCTCGACGAGACGCTGGCCCCGGCGTAAGGCGCGTCCGGAAAAATTCCCTCCCCGCGAACGCAACGCACTCAAGTACGCGGGATCGTTGCGGACGGTGCTCTTGCCGAGCGGGCGCCGGTCGGCGACCGTGATCGGCTATGGGGTCAGAACAGTGGAAGAAGATCTGGGTCGGCTCGGCCGGGAACATGGTCGAGTGGTTCGACTGGTTCGTGTACGCCAGCTTCGCGGTGTACTTCGCGGACTCCTTCTTCCCCAAGGGCAACGACACCGCCAACCTCATGAACACCATGGGGATCTTCGCGGTCGGCTTCTTCCTGCGCCCCGTCGGCGGCTGGCTGCTCGGCCGGGTCGGTGACCGCAAGGGCCGCAAGGCGGCGCTCACCTTGACCGTCACGCTGATGTCCGCCTCGGCGATCCTCATCGCCGTGGCGCCCACCTACGCCGTCGCGGGCTACGGCGGCGTCGCCGTCCTGCTGATCGCCCGGATGCTCCAGGGCCTCTCCGTCGGCGGCGAGTACGCGGCCAGCGCCACCTACCTGACCGAGGCGTCCGCCCCCGGACGCCGCGGCTTCGCCTCCAGCTTCCAGTACGTGTCGATGACCGCCGGACAGCTCCTCGGCCTCGGCCTGCAGATCGTCCTCCAGCGGACGATGTCCGAGGAGGCGCTGCACAGCTGGGCCTGGCGGATTCCGTTCATCATCGGCGCGCTCGGCGCCGCCGTCGTCTTCTACCTGCGCCGCAACATGCTGGAGACCGACGTCTACGCCGCCGACGAGGACGCCGCCACCGACCCCGACCGCGGCACCCTCAAGGCGCTGCTGGCCCACAAGCGCGAGGCGTTCCTCGTCATCGCGCTGACCATGGGCGGCACCGTGGCGTACTACACGTACACGACGTACCTGACCAAGTACCTGTCGAACAGCGCGGGGATGGCGAAGTCCACCGCCTCGCTGGTGAGCTTCTGCGCGCTGTTCCTCTTCATGTGCCTGCAGCCGCTCGCCGGACGGCTCTCCGACCGCATCGGCCGCCGCCCGCTGCTGATCACCTTCGCGATCGGCTCGACGTTCCTGACGGTGCCGATCATGACGCTGCTGCGGCACGCCGGTTCCTTCTGGCCCGCGCTCGGCCTCTCGCTGCTGGCGCTGGTCGTCGTCACCGGCTACACCTCGATCAACGCCTGTGTGAAGGCGGAGCTGTTCCCCACCGGCATCCGCGCCCTCGGCGTCGCCCTGCCGTACGCCATCGCCAACGCCCTCTTCGGCGGCACCGCCGAGTACGTCGCCCTCTGGTTCAAGAACGGCGGCATCGAGTCGGGCTACTACTGGTACGTCGCCGGCTGCGCCGCCGTCTCCCTCGTCGTCTACCTGACGATGCGCGAGACCCGCACCATCGACCTGCACCGCGTCGGCAAGGACGGCGCGGCGGCGGACGAGCAGGCGGCGGCTCCCGCCTGACCCGCTCCACCGGGCCGGACGCCAGCCGTCCGGCCCGCCCCGCACCACGGCGCCCGTACGGACCCTGACCGGCGGACGCCCTGCCACGACGCACCGGGCCGGTCCCCCCGAGCCTGCCCGGACGTCGGCCGGCCGGCGGCGGCCCTCTCCCCGGGCCGCCGCCGGACCGCGGCACTCAGCTCGCGCCCGGACCGGCGCCCGCATCGTGAGACCGGTTACCCCGGGCCGGGGGCGCCGTGCCAGACTGCCCCCGTGCTCTCGTTCGCCATGATTATTGGCAGCAGGCGCGCCGGTCCGCAGTGACCGCCCCGTACCTACCGCGTACGGCGCGGCCCTCGTCGTCCCAGACCCGCGCGCAGACCTCTCGCACCCGCGAGGGGTTTTTTCGTTTCCGGACCCACCCGGCACCGGAAGGCGGAGCGCGAGGGAACATGGAGGGGCGGTGGAGCCGGTCATTCCGGTAGACCGAGATCCCGACAGGAGCCAGACCAGCATGACGGACGCACACACAGCCCCGGCGTCGCCCCAGCCCCGCCCCGCCGGCGCGGTCCCCGACGACTTCCACGTCTTCGACACCACGCTGCGCGACGGCGCCCAGCGCGAGGGCATCAACCTCACCGTCGCCGACAAGCTCACCCTCGCCCGCCATCTGGACGACTACGGCGTCGGCTTCATCGAGGGCGGCTGGCCCGGCGCCAACCCCCGCGACACCGAGTTCTTCCAGCGCGCCCGCACCGAGATCGACTTCCGCCACGCCCAGCTCGTCGCGTTCGGCGCCACCCGCAAGGCCGGGGTCCGCGTCGAGGACGATCCGCAGGTCGCCGCCCTGCTGGAGTCCGGCGCCCCGGTCGTCACGCTGGTCGCCAAGTCCCACGCCGGACACGTCGAGTTGGCGCTGCGCACCACGCCCGAGGAGAACCTCGCGATGGTCGCGGACACCGTCGCCTACCTGCGCGACCAGGGCCGCCGGGTCTTCCTCGACTGCGAGCACTTCTTCGACGGCTACGCGCTGGACGCCGCCTACGCCAAGCAGGTCGTGCGCACCGCGAGCGAGGCGGGCGCCGATGTGGTCGTCCTCTGCGACACCAACGGCGGCATGCTGCCCGCGCAGGTCGCCGCCGTCGTCCGCACCGTCCTCGCCGACACCGGCGCGCGGCTGGGCATCCACGCCCAGGACGACACCGGCTGCGCCGTCGCCAACACCCTCGCCGCGGTGGACGCCGGCGCCACCCACGTCCAGTGCACCGCCAACGGCTACGGCGAGCGGGTCGGCAACTCCAACCTCTTCCCGGTGGTCGCCGCGCTGGAGCTGAAGTACGGGCGCGCGGTGCTGCCGCCCGGCAAGCTCGCCGAGACCACCCGCATCTCGCACGCCATCGCCGAGGTCGTCAACCTCACGCCCGCCACCCACCAGCCCTACGTCGGCGTCTCGGCGTTCGCGCACAAGGCCGGGCTGCACGCCTCCGCGATCAAGGTCGACCCGGACCTCTACCAGCACATCGACCCGGCGCTGGTCGGCAACACCATGCGGATGCTCGTCTCCGACATGGCCGGCCGCGCCTCGATCGAGCTGAAGGGCAAGGAGCTGGGCATCGACCTCGGCGGCGACCGGGAGCTGGTCGGCCGGGTCGTCGCGCGGGTCAAGGAGCGCGAGCTGGCGGGCTACACCTACGAAGCCGCCGACGCCTCCTTCGAGCTGCTGCTCCGCGACGAGCTGGCACGCGGCGGCGAGCGGGGCCGGGCCGCGCGGTTCTTCCGCACCGAGTCCTGGCGGGCGATCGTCGAGGACCGCCCGGACGGCTCGCACGCCAACGAGGCGACGGTGAAGCTGTGGGCGAAGGGCGAGCGGATCGTCGCCACCGCCGAGGGCAACGGCCCGGTCAACGCCCTGGACCGGGCGCTGCGCGTCGGCCTGGAGCGGATCTACCCGCAGCTCGCCCGGATCGAACTGGTCGACTACAAGGTCCGCATCCTGGAGGGCCGCCAGGGCACCGGCTCGATCACCCGGGTGCTGATCTCCTCCACCGACGGCAACGGCGAGTGGTCGACGGTCGGCGTCGCCGAGAACGTCATCGCCGCCTCCTGGCAGGCGCTCGACGACGCCTACGCGTACGGGCTGCTGCGCGCCGGGGTGGAGCCGCAGGAGTAGCCGGGCGGTACGGACAACGCGGCCCCGCGAACGGCCCTCGGGGGAAGGGACCGGCGCGGGGCCGCGGCATGGGACGACACTCAGGCGGCGTTCTTCACCGCGGAGATGTCGAAGGTGAGCTTGACCTTGTCGCTGACCATCACGCCGCCGGCCTCCAGCGCGGCGTTCCAGGTCAGGCCCCACTCGGAGCGCAGGATCTCGGTGCTGCCCTCGAAGCCGACGCGCTCGGCGCCGTAGACGTCGGTGGCGGTGCCCTGGAGTTCCAGGTCGAGGGCGAGCGGTCGGGTGACGTCCTTGATCGTCAGGTCGCCGGTGACGCGGAAGCGGTCGGCGGCGGTCTGCTCGACGGCGGTGGAGCGGAAGGTCATCAGCGGGAACGTCTCGGTGTCGAAGAAGTCGCCGCCGCGCAGGTGGGCGTCGCGGTCGCCGATGCCGGTGTCGACGCTCGCGGTCTGGATCTCCAGCGCGGCGGTGGAGCGGCCCGGCTCGGCGCCGTCCAGGTGCAGGCGGCCCTCGTAGGCGCCGAAGGAGCCGCGGACGTTGGTGACCATGGCGTGGCGCACCGCGAAGCCGATGGTGCTGTGGGCCGGGTCGATCGTGTAGTCGCCGGTCAGGGCGGCGAGCGCGGGGTCCGCCGCGACGAGGGCGGGGGCGGCGGGGGCTGCGGCGCGCTTGCGGGTGAACAGAGCCATGGCTCCTCCTCGGAAGAAGTTGTTGTTTAACGTTCAACGAGAATGACTGTAACCGGGTCTCGTTCAATTTTCAACTTCTTCGGTCGGGGTCGGGACCCCGGGCCGGGATGCCGAGGCGGGAAGCGGAGCCGGGGGAGTGGGGGTGAGGGCCGCGGGGGACGCGCCCGCGGCGCCCCTCGCGCCCCGTCCGCCCCGCCCGCTCCCTCCCCTTTCACCACGTTCTTGTCTTGTCATGTGCCCCGTGCTACACCGGCGCTCCGCCCGCCAAGTGCCCTTCCCTGAAGGTCCGTTGGCCGGTCCGGGCCGCCGTGGGCGGACGCGGCCGCCGGGCCGTCACCGAGAGGAACGACCGTGCCGCACCCCTCCGCCTGGTCCCGCCGCGCTTTCCTCACCGCCACCGCCACCGCCGCGGGCGCCGCCGCCCTCGGCGCCGCCGCGCCCGCCGCCTCGGCCCGAAGACCCGCGGCCGCCGCTTTTGACGACGCCTTCGCCGTGCTGCGCCGCCGCTGGGCCGACCTCGTCCTCGGCACCGGCTACGACCCGGCCGCCGAGCCGTACGCCCGCGCGCTGCGCGAGACCGGCGCGCTGGCCGGACGGTTCGCCGCCGCCATGCGGCCCGCCGCCACCTCGCTCTGGCCCGACCAGCCCTTCGACCCGCCCGCCGGGATCACCCGCAGCTACACCCGGCTGCACACCATGGCCGAGGCGTACGCCCAACCCGGCACCGGGCTCACCGGCGACACCGTCCTCGCCGACACCGTCCTGACCGGCCTCGACCACCTCGAAGCCGCCGTCTACCACGCGGGCGCCGAGCGCTACGGCAACTGGTGGGAGTGGCAGATCGGCAGCCCGCAGCAGCTCCTCGACACCCTCGCCGTCCTCGACACCCATCTGCCCGGCGGCCCGCTCCCCGACGACGACCGGGCCCGCCACCTCGCCGCCGTCGACCACTTCGTCCCCGACGCGATGCTCGGCGCGTACACCGGCACCAGCACCGGCGCCAACCGCGTCGACCTGTGCCGCGTCGTCGCGCTCCGCGGCGTCCTCGGCCGCGCCCCCGCCAAGATCGCCCTCGCCCGCGACGCTCTCTCCCCGGTCTTCCCCTACGTCACCCGCGGCGACGGGCTCTACGCCGACGGCTCCTTCGTCCAGCACACCGCCGTCGCCTACTCCGGCACCTACGGCTACGTCCTCCTCGACGGCATCGGCAGACTCCTCGCCCTGCTCGGCGGCAGCGAGTGGGCCGTCACCGACCCGGCCCGCCGCACCGTCCTCGACAGCGTCACCCACGCCTACGCGCCGCTGCTCCACGACGGGCTGATGATGGACATGGTCAGCGGACGGGCCGTCAGCCGCGGCGCCCTGCTCACCGACGACCGCCGCGTCCCGCGCAGCGACCACTACCACGGCCACGCCCTCCTCGCCGCCGTCACCCTGCTCGCCGAGAGCGCCGAGGAGACCGACCGCGAACGCTGGCACGCCCTGGTCAAGGGCCATATCGCCCGCGACCGGGTGCTGCCGGTCCGCACCGACCGCCAGTACCCCGTCGCCGACCTCGCCCGTCTCGCCGCCGTCGCCGACGGCCCCGCCGTGCCCGCCCCGGAGCCGGCCGGCCACCGCCTCTTCCCCGCCATGGACCGCGCCGTCCACCGCCGCCCCGGCTGGACCGCCGGTCTCGCCATGGCCTCCGACCGCATCGCCCACTACGAGAACGGCAACGGCGAGAACCCGCGCGGCTGGCACACCGGCGCCGGCATGCTCTCCTGGTGGGCCGGGGAGGGCGGCGGCGGGCAGTACACCGACGCCTTCTGGCCCACCGTCGACCCCTACCGGATGCCCGGCACCACCGTCTCCACCAAACGCCTCGCCGACAACGAGGGCGGCGCCTTCGGCGCGCCCCGCCCCGACGTCCGCTGGGTCGGCGGCACCACCGACGGCCATTACGCCGCCGTTGGCCAGCACCTGCGCGGCCTCGGCTCGACCCTCACCGCCCGCAAGTCGTGGTTCTTCCTCGACGACACCGTCGTCTGCCTCGGCGCCGGGATCACCGCCGAGGACGGCGTACCCGTCGAAACGATCGTCGACAACCGCGCCCTCGGCACCGCCGCCGACGCCGCCCTCACCGTCGACGGCCACCCGCAACCCACCACCCCCGGCGCCGTGTGCACCTTCCCCGACGCCCGCTGGGCCCACCTCGCCGGACACGGCGGATACGTCTTCCCCGGTGGATTGCCGGGCGGCGCCGCGCTGCACACCCTGCGCGAGGACCGCACCGGCTCCTGGCACTCCATCAACACCGGCTCCGACGCCACGCCGCTCACCCGCCGCTACCTCACCCTCTGGCACGACCACGGCACCGACCCGGACGGCGCCCGCTACCGCTACCTCCTGATGCCCGGCGCCACGCCCCGCGCCGTCGCCGCCCGCGCCGCCGACCACCGGTGGCTCACCGTCCTCGCCCACACCGCCGCACAGCAGGCCGTCACCGCCGGCCCGCTCGGCCTGACCGCAGCCAACTTCTTCGCCCCCGGCACCGCGGGTCCGCTGACCGCCGACGGCCCGGTGAGCCTCCTCGTCCGCCGCACCGGACCGCGCACCGCCACCCTGCACGCCGCCGCGCCCGAGCGGACCGGCGACCCCGTGGAGATCGTCTGGGACCGCCCGGTCGCCGCCGTACCGCACCACGACCCCGGCATCGCCGTCCTCGCCACCGGCCGCACCTTGCGCCTGCGGCTCACCCCCGGCACCGTCTGCGCCACCCACGCCGCCACCCTCACACTGCGCTGACCGGCGCGGACGCCCTCCGGCGGGCCCTCTTGTGCCCGCCCCGGTTTTGTCGGCCCCATACAGCACACGGGCCGCACCCCACCCGAACGGACCAGTGCGGCGACCTCACGTACAGGAGGCTTCTGTACTGCTTGCCCACCAAATCGCATCCGACGTTGTACGAAACTGACATCGGCGCCCGGGCCCTCGCCCACGTACCGTCGATGCATGACCACTGTCGAAGAGGTGCCCGCGGGCGCGACCGACGCCCGTGGGCGCGTCGCCGAGTTGCACGCGATCCGCGAGCAGGCGTACCGAGGCCCCAGCGAGCGGGCGACCGAAGCCCAGCGCGCGAAGGGCAAGCTGACCGCCCGCGAGCGGATCGAGCTGCTGCTCGACGAGGGTTCGTTCAACGAGGTGGAGCCGCTGCGCCGGCACCGGGCGACCGGCTTCGGCCTGGAGGCGAAGAAGCCCTACACCGACGGTGTGGTCACGGGCTGGGGCACGGTCCACGGCCGGACGGTCTTCGTCTACGCGCACGACTTCCGGATCTTCGGCGGCGCCCTCGGTGAGGCGCACGCCACCAAGATCCACAAGATCATGGACATGGCGATCCAGGCGGGCGCGCCGCTGGTCTCGCTGAACGACGGCGCCGGCGCCCGTATCCAGGAGGGCGTCTCCGCGCTCGCCGGCTACGGCGGCATCTTCCAGCGCAATACCAAGGCGTCCGGCGTCATCCCGCAGATCTCCGTGATGCTCGGCCCCTGCGCGGGCGGCGCGGCGTACAGCCCCGCCCTGACGGACTTCGTCTTCATGGTCCGCGACACCTCCCAGATGTTCATCACCGGCCCGGACGTGGTCCGCGCGGTGACCGGCGAGGAGATCACCCAGAACGGCCTGGGCGGCGCCGATGTGCACGCCGAGACCTCCGGCGTGGCGCACTTCGCCTACGACGACGAGGCCACCTGCCTCGAAGAGGTCCGCTACCTCCTCTCGCTGCTCCCGGCCAACAACCGCGAGAACCCGCCGGTCGTCGAGTGCGAGGACCCCGCGGACCGCAGCGGCGACGCCCTGCTCGACCTGGTCCCCGCGGACGGCAACCGCCCGTACGACATGCACAAGGTCATCGAGGAGATCGTCGACGACGGCGAGTACCTGGAGGTCCACGAGCGCTGGGCGACCAACATCATCTGCGCGCTGGCGCGGCTGGACGGCCGGGTCGTCGGCATCATCGCCAACCAGCCGCAGTCGCTCGCCGGCGTCCTCGACATCGAGGCGTCCGAGAAGGCCGCCCGCTTCGTGCAGATGTGTGACGCCTTCAACATCCCGATCGTCACGCTGCTGGACGTCCCCGGCTTCCTGCCCGGCGTCGACCAGGAGCACGGCGGCATCATCCGCCACGGCGCCAAGCTGCTCTACGCGTACTGCAACGCCACGGTGCCGCGGATCTCGATCGTGCTGCGCAAGGCGTACGGCGGTGCGTACATCGTCATGGACTCGCAGTCCATCGGCGCGGACCTCACCTACGCCTGGCCCACCAACGAGATCGCGGTGATGGGCGCCGAGGGCGCCGCGGGCGTGATCTTCCGCCGGCAGATCGCCGACGCCGAGGACCCCGAGGCGATGCGCGCCCGCATGGTCAAGGAGTACAAGTCCGAGCTGATGCACCCCTACTACGCCGCCGAGCGCGGTCTGGTGGACGACGTCATCGACCCGGCCGAGACCCGCCACACGCTGATCCGCTCGCTGGAGATGCTCCGCACCAAGCACGCGGACCTGCCCGCCCGCAAGCACGGCAACCCGCCGCAGTAGCCGCCCGCCGGCCCGACCGGCGACGCGGGCGATCACTGCAACACAGACGACGAAGAAGACGACGGAGACGTACGAGATGAATTCCGCAGCCACCCCCATCCGCGTGGAGAAGGGCGAGGCCAGCGAGGAGGAGCTGGCCGCCCTGACCGCCGTGCTCCTGGCCCGCGCCGCCCACCGGCCCGCCGCCCCGGCCCGCCCCCGCGCCACCGCCGCGCGCTGGCGCCGCCTGGAGCGCCAGCACGGCTTCCACGGCGCGACCAGCTGGCAGCGCTGACACCCCGCCGGATACGCCCCGGGCCCCGCACCGTGTACAGGTGCGGGGCCCGGGGCGTATCCGCGGAAGGTCAGGCGCGGACCGGCTCCGGCGCCGTGTCCGGCCCGTCCGGCACCTGCTCGGCAGCGCCCCGCTCCTCCTCCGGCGTCTTCAGATACAGCGTCAGCAGCGCCGAGACGACGTACAGCGCGGCGAAGATGATGACGACGCCGGACGGGCCCAGCGGCCCCAGGAAGAGGCTGACGATCGCCGGTCCGACGAACGCGGCGCCGCCCGCACCCAGGTTGAGCAGCGCCATCGCGCCGCCCTTGTTGTCGGGGGCGAGCGCCGGGATCAGCGCCGAGATGGAGACGAACCCGGCGAGCGTCACGCCGTAGAGCATGCCGACGACGAGCGCCACCGTGTAGTTGCCGCCGACCGCCTTCGGGACGAAGTACAGCGTCAGCGTGGTGAGCGCGCAGCCGATGCCGCCGAACGACGCGATCGTGCGCCGCCAGCCGATCCGGTCGCCGATCACGCCGAAGAGGAGATTGCAGAAGACGTTGGTGCCGTAGATGACGGCGAGCAGCGTCAGCCAGCGGCCCTCGCCGAAGTGCAGCTCCTTGGCGAAGAACGTCGGCAGGAACACCAGGAAGCCGAACTCCGGCGCGGTGTTGATGATCCGCACCACACAGCCGACGGCGACCTTCGGATGCGTCCAGGCGATGGAGAGGCTGGAGAGCAGCGACTGCACCGGCCGCACCTCCGGCGGCGCCAGCCGCGCGAACCCGGTGCGCTCACGCACCCCGAGCAGGCAGAACGCGCCGCCGACCGCGATGATCGCCAGCGCCACCCACAGCGTGCCCAGGTGGCCGAAGAGCGGATTGGTCGCGCCCGCCACCAGCGAACCGAGCGTCGGCAGACCGCCGGTGAAGGCGACGTAGAACCAGCCGACGGCGGTGCCCATCCGCGCCTTCGGGGCGGTCGCGGTGATCCAGACCAGGAATCCGAAGGCGAAGAGCGGGTAGCCGAAGCCGCGCAGACCGTAGAAGACCAGCATCAGCGGGTAGTTCTGCGGGCCGATGGCGAGGGTGAGGAAGAGGACGTCGAAGACGATCCACACCGCGAGCCCCAGCTGCATCACCCGGCGCGGACCCCACAGGTCCGACAGCGCCCCGGAGAGCCAGGAGGCGAGCATGACGGTCACGCCGTACGCGGTGATCACATAGGAGGCGTGCACCTCGGTCCCGGCGCCGTGATCCGCCATGAACGGTGCGATGAAACCGGACTCGACGCCGTCGCCCACCATGAACAGCAGGACGCCGAGGTAGCCGAAGACCAGCGGCCTCGGGATGCCGATCCGGTCGAACAGGGTGGGTGGTGCCATGTCACGCCTCCGTGGGGCGGGTGCCGCCGCGGGACGGCGGACGGCGGGTCGGGGCAGGGGAGCCGGGTCGTCCGGCGCGGGCGCGGCCGGGCGGCACGCACGATGCGAGCATCATCAATCCTGAGATCTTCACATGCAAGATGTGATGCGAGGGGATTTTGAGCGGCTGTTCTCCCAGGTGGCCCCGGGATTTCTGGGGCAAGGGGTGACGTGATCTGTGATGTAGGTGTTAAATCCAACAGGGACGAAACAAAGGAGTGTGCCCCTGATGACCACCGCCCCCGTCGGCCCCGGACACCACGCCGAGACCTTCCGCGAGGACTGGCTGGAAGGGCTGGCCGACGCCTACGCACGCACCGTCCGCCGCGTCCCGGACGCCTTCGGCGTCGTCGGGCGGCACGCCCCCCGCCCCGGCAAGGTGGCCGTCGTCATCGGGGGCGGCTCCGGCCACTACCCCGCCTTCGCCGGACTCGTCGGCCCCGGTCTCGCCGACGCCGCCGCCGTCGGCGACGTCTTCGCCAGCCCCAGCGCCGAACAGGTCTACCGCACCGCCCGCGCCGCCGACGGCGGCGCCGGAATCCTCATGACCTACGGCAACTACGCGGGCGACGTCATGCACTTCGGCCTCGCCGCCCGCCGCCTCGCCGCCGAGGGCACCGACGTGCGCACCGTCCTCGTCACCGACGACGTCGCCAGCGGCCCGCCGCCCGCCGACGGACAGGAGATCGACCCCTCCCGCGACCGCCGCGGCGTCGCCGGCGACTTCTTCGTCTTCAAGATCGCCGGAGCGGCGGCCGACCGCGGCGACGACCTCGACACCGTCGCCCGCCTCGCCGCCCACGCCAACGCCATGACCCGCACCTTCGGCGCCGCCTTCGCCGGCTGCACCCTGCCCGGCGCCGCCGGACCGCTCTTCACCGTCGCCCCCGGCACCACCGAACTCGGCATGGGCATCCACGGCGAGCCCGGCCTGCGCACCACCGGCGCCCTGACCGCCACCGAACTCGCCGACGCGCTCGTCGAGCCGCTCCTCGCCGAACTGCCGCCCGCCGCCACCGGCCGCGTCGCCGTCCTCCTCAACGGCCTCGGCCGCACCAAGTACGAGGAGATGTTCGTCGTCTACCGCCAGGTGGGCCGCCGCCTGCGCGCCGCCGGCCTCAAGCCGTACCGCCCCGAGGTGGGCGAGTTCGTCACCTCCTTCGACATGGCCGGCGTCTCCCTCTCCCTGATGGCCCTCGACGACGAACTCGCCGCCCTCTACGACGCACCCTGCGACACCCCGGCCTTCCGCAGCCTGCCGGGCGGGCACGCCTTCGGCGACGACGACCGTACGGGGGAGGACGAGGGCGCGGAGACCGCCGAGGCCACGGAGGCCGCGCGGGTCCCGGCCGCCCGGACCGCGCCCGGCGCTGCTCCGGAAGCCGCCGCGCCGGCCGCCGCCACCGCGCAGGACACCCTCGACCTCCCCGCCACCGCCGCGCTCCGGGCCGCCCTCGACGCCGTCGCCGCCCACGAGGACGAACTCGGCCGCCTCGACGCCGTCGCCGGGGACGGCGACCACGGCATCGGCATCGTCCGCGGACTGCGCGCCGCCGTCGCCGCCGCCCGCGCCGCCGAAACCGGCCCCGCCTCACCCCGCACCGCCGGCGCCGCCCTGCTCGCCGCCGGACTCGCCCTCGCCGACGCCTCCGGCGGCGCGTCCGGCGCGCTCTACGGCGCCCTCCTCGCCGAGACCGGCGCCGTCCTGACGAGGGCACCCGAAGGCCCCTGCACCACCGAACTGTTCGCCGACGCCGCCGACGCCGCCCACCGCGCCGTCGCCGAACTCGGCGGCGCCCGCGTCGGCGACAAAACCCTGCTCGACGCCCTCGAACCGTTCCGCCGCACCCTGCGCGCCCACACCGCCGACGACCCCGCCAAGTCCTGGCGCGCCGCCGCCGAGGCCGCCACCCGCGCCGCCGCCGCGACCGCCGCCCTCACCCCGTCCCGCGGCCGCGCCGCCCGCATGGGCGACCTCGGCCTCGGCCACCCCGACGCGGGCGCCACCTCCCTCGCGCTGCTGCTCACGGCCGTCGGCGAAACGCTGTCCGCCTGACCGCCGTCAGGCGGACAGCTTCCCGGGGGAGTCCTCCGCCCCCGGCCAGATCAGCCAGGCCTGCGTACCCTTCCGCCGCCCGAACCACCACACCGCGCTCTCCGGCGACCGCAGACTGAGAAACGTCCCCCCGGCGGTGCCGACCACGTCCGCCTCCCCGTCCTTGTACGCCAGTCCCCAAGCGGCGATGTGCCCGTCGAACTCCCCTCCTTCGACGGGATATTGCTGAACGACGGCGAAGAGACGCGGGCTCAACTCATTTGCCATGGCAGTGAGTTCGGGGTGCAGCGAGCCGACGGGATGCGGGGTTCCGGTGCGGTCGGGGGTGCTGTCCTGTGGCGATACGGTGGTCATGGAGTCCTCCTGCTCATCAGGGAGTTGGGGAGCCAGTGGAGTGGCCCGGGTCACACCGTAGCGAAGTTCATGTAAAACTTGTCATCGATCTCGCGAGAAGTTGTCAAACCCTTCGTGTGGGTGACGGCGAGGCGGTCGGCGGGGTAAGAGGGAGGGCCAGATGTCGTCACGCAAGACATCCGTCATGCGTCAGCAGAGACTCGGCGTTGAGCTGCGCAAACTCCGAGAACGGGCGGGCCTCTCGTCGACCGAGGCGGCGAAGCGTCTCGGCGGTACCCCGGCTCAGATCAGCAACATCGAAGCGGGCCGGTACGCGGTGAGCGCCGAGCGGGTACGCACACTGGCGGCCAACTACAGCTGTGCCGACCAGGCTTACGTGGACGCCCTCGCCGGCATGACCGGGCCCCGCACCCGTGGGTGGTGGGACGAGTACCGCGAGATGCTGCCCGCCGGTCTGGTGGACGTGGCAGAACTCGAACACACGGCGACAGCGCTGCGTGTGGCGGTCATGCTCCAGATGCCCGGTCTGTTGCAGACGGCGGAGTATGCACGCGCGATCTTCCGCCAGAACGTTCCGCAACTTCCTGCGTACGAGGTGGAGCACCGTGTCTCGTTCCGCATCAGAAGGCAGGCGGTGCTTTATGGCGATCACCCGACCCCGCTTTCGGTGATCGTTCACGAGGCTGCACTCCGGATGGGCCACGGCGGCCCCGAAGCGGCTCGCGCGCAACTCAACTACCTGGCAGAGATGAGCGAACACGATCACATCTCAGTGGCCGTGATCCCCTTCGGCGAGGCATCGTTTCCGGTCTCCGGCCATCCCATCGTCTACGCTTCCGGCCTTGTGCCTCAGCTGGACACCGTGGAGCTCGACACGGAATTCGGGTGTGATTTCCTGGATGCCGAGGCTCAGTTGGAGAAGTACCGGACAGTGCTGGACCGGATGGAGTCTCGGGCACTGAAACCGGGTGAGTCGCGTGATCTGATCCGCCGGATTGCAGAGAACACCTGAGAGGAATGACCGTGCCCATGCTCGGCTGGCAGAAGTCTTCGTACAGCAACGAGGGCGCCAACTGCCTCCACGTCGCCGCCCCCGACAACAACACCATCAAGCTGTGCGAGAGCGACGACCCGGAGGTGGTCCTCACCACCACCCCCGCCAACCTCAAGGCGTTCATCCTCGGAGTGAAGGCGGGGGAGTTCGACCACTTCGTCGAGGACTGACGCGGCCGGTCGGCCGACACCGCGAAGGCCCCCGCTCACCTGGCAGCCAGGTGACCGGGGGCCTTCGCCGTACGTCGGAAGAACCGCGCCGTCAGGCGCTACCGCAGGCGCGCCATGAGCGCGTGCTCCACGAGCGTGATCAGCGCGCTCTTGGCCTCGGACCGGTGGCGCGCGTCGGTCGTGATGATCGGGGCGTCCGGCCCGATCTGGAGCGCCTCGCGGACCTCGTCCGGCGTGTACGGCTGGTGGCCGTCGAAGCCGTTGAGGGCGATGACGAAGGGGAGGCCGCTGTTCTCGAAGTAGTCGACGGCGGGGAAGCAGTCGGCGAGGCGGCGGGTGTCGACGAGGACGACGGCGCCGATGGCGCCGCGTACCAGGTCGTCCCACATGAACCAGAAGCGGTCCTGACCCGGCGTACCGAAGAGGTACAGGATCAGGTCCTGGTCCAGGGTGATGCGGCCGAAGTCCATCGCCACGGTCGTCGTCGTCTTGTCCGGCGCGTGCGTGAGATCGTCGATCCCCGCAGACGCTGAGGTCATAACGGCTTCGGTGCGCAGCGGGTTGATCTCTGAGACGGCCCCGACGAACGTGGTCTTACCCACGCCGAAGCCGCCCGCCACCACGATTTTCGCGGAGGTGGTGGAGCGGGCTGCACCGCTAGAGCTTGCGAAGTCCACTGAGCACCCTTTCGAGCAGTGTCACATCTGGCTGTCCGCCGGCGGTCTCGTCCCCGCCGGGCTGATGGATGGCGACGAGTCCGGCCTCCGCCAGGTCGGCGACGAGGATCCGGGCGACGCCGAGGGGGATGGAGAGAAGCGCGGAGATCTCGGCAACTGATTTGATCTCGCGGCAGAGGTGGCAGATGCGCTGGTGCTCCGGCAGCTGCCCCTGCAGCTGGGACGGGTCGGCCGTGGTGCTGACCAGCGCCTCGATGGCGAGCTGGTAGCGCGGCCGGGTCCGGCCCCCGGTCATGGCGTACGGGCGCACCAACGGATTGTGCGCGCCGCCCGCGGACGCCTGGGGCGCCGGGGGCTGCGGCCGCGCCGGCGGGACACCGGGCGTCCGAGGGGGCTCGTACACCGACGGCTCGTACGGCTGGGGGGCGTACGGACCGGGCGGGGACTGCGGGGGGTGCTGCTGCCGCGGCGGCTGCTGCCGCTGCGGCCGGCGGCTCGGCGCGGACGGGAAGTTGAAGCGGTTGTGAGGGGTCTCGCCCTGGCCACCGGACTGCTGTCCGGGGCCGTACGGGTACCCGTCAGGGGGCGTTGCCACGTCTCCTCCTCCAACTTGCCTGTCTGACGCCGGTCGCGCCCTCGAACCCTAATGGGCCGATGGCGGGAAACGCACTGCTTGTCTGCTAGTTGAGAAGGCTGCCCTGGAGTTCGGCGCGTAGGTCGGGGGTGAGGACGTTGCCTGCGCGGTCGACCAGGAGGGCCATCTCGTACCCGACGAGGCCGATGTC